>NZ_JBQQBX010000013.1:0-211987 GCF_052245475.1 Streptomyces sp. 7N604
ATGCCCGCAGCTCTCAATCAGCAGTCGGAGCGTCCCGGAGGACCGGGCGGCCATTCTCCTAGAGCCATCAACGGCAACCCCTGATCAGCCACACCCGGTCCTCCCGGACCGCCAACATTCTTAAGGAACCACTGATGACCGTCCCCCCGCCCTTCTCGCCCGGCAACGGCGGGCGCACCACCGGGAACAACGGTGCCGGTCCACGTGGTGGTGACCGGTACCGCACCACCAACCGGACCCGCTCCCGGCAATACCACTTCCACATCAACCAGGGCGGCAACACCGGCGGTAACGGCGCCAGCGGTGCTGGTGGCCGGGGTGGGTTCTTCGGCCGCGGCAACGGCCGCCAGGGCAGCAACGTCCACAGTCCGCTCGCGGATCCGGAGTTCTTCACCAACTCCGATATCCGCACCTACTGCGAGAACGCCCGAGGTCTGTTCCTCCAGTTGTCCTTCGAACTCGCCAACGCTTCCGAGGTCCTCCAGGCCGTCCTGAAGGAAGTGCCCGACCCGGAGGGACGGGCGTTCGGCTCCCGGATGCGGGCCCGCCGGGTGGGCCGGAAGTTGAAGAAGGCCGCCGACGACGCCCGCGACGCTGCCAAGAACAGTGCCGCCACCTACGCCGCGTTCCAGCGCGAGTTCGACCCCGAACTCGCCCCCTACCGCACCAGGCAGCGCCCCATGGGCCGCCGCTTCGACTTCAACGCCTGACCCATCCCGACCTGGAAGGAGGCCCTGGCCGTGTCCCAGCCCTCACCCGAGAAGATCTTCGAGGAGCAGCTGCGCGCCGCGAACGGCAGTGGCGGGGTGGTGGAGTACCTCCTACACCGCGCCAAGCCGCACCTGCCGCCGTGGCTCGCCACCGCGGGGGCCGGCCTTGCCTCCCTCCCCGCCCACCTCGCGTGGGCCAACAGCACCGCCGCCACCGCCGGGCTCACCCTCGCCTCCGTTGCCCTCACTGGCGCCACCTGGTGGGCGGGCAAGTCCACGAGCCCGCAGCGGCGCCTGCACTCCGCGATCACCGTCGCCGCCGCCTCCGGGTGGATCACTGCTGCCTCCATCGCCGGTCCTGGGGCAGGCCCGTTGAACGACCTGTACTTCATCGGCGGTCCCGCCTTGGCACTGTCGTGGAACATCCGGCAGATCCTGCGCCGCAACCCCGACGCCACCGGCTCGGGTGAGAGCGGGCTCCTGGAGAAGGTAGGCCTGGCCAAGACCCAGATCACCCGCAGCGAGGTGGCGCCGAACAAGGCGACCTTCGGCTACCAGCTACCGCGCGGCGAACTCACCAACGACGACGTCAGCAAGGCCCTGCCGAAACTCGCCTCTGCGCTCGATGTCCCGCCGAACGCCGTCCGGCACCAGGCTGACCCCGACTCCGCCTCCCGTGGCGAGATCACCGTCGTGCCGCACGACCTGCTGAAGAACACCGTCCCCTGCCCCGGCCCCTCCCACCCCGAAGGCTCCATCGCCGACCCCGTGCATGTCGGGATCTACGAAGACGGCACGATCGCGGTCCTGTACTTCCCCGGCGACCCCAAGACCGGGCGGAACGCCATGCACCTGCTCGTGATGGGGATGACCGGCTCGGGTAAGTCCGAAGGCGGCCTCACCGCCCTCGCGGAAGTCCTCACCCGCCGGGACGTGGCGGTGTGGGCCTCCGACCCCGCCAAGGCCGACCAGACCCTCGGACCTCTGCTTCCCGCCCTGGACTGGGCGGCGCTCGACATGACCTCCACGAAGGCCATGATCGAAGCCCTCCACGCGGTCATCCCCGCCCGCACCCGGTGGCTGGCCAAGTACGGCTACAAGGAATGGGTCCCTGCCTGCGCAGAGACGCAGGCCGACGGCTCACCCGGCATGCCCTACCTGCTCGCCTGGTTCGAAGAGGCCGCGAAAACCATCCGCGAGACCGACGACGACGTCTTCACCGGCATCGCACAGGAAGCCCGCTCCGCTGGCGTCGGCCTGGTGGTCTCCATGCAGCGCGCCTCCGGCAACCAGGTCTCCACCGACACCCGCGCCTCCCTCGGCTCCTCCTGGGTCTACGGCGTCCGCTCCGACCGCGACGCCCAATTCGCCCTCGACGGCGAAGTCCTCGACGCCGGCGCCGCCCCGCACGTGTGGAAGGACAAGAAGCCCGGCTACTGCTACCTGGTCGCCAACGGCATCCCCGAGACCTTCTGGGCGACACCCGCCCGCTCCTACCTCACCCCCCGCGAATACCTCAACTGGGTCGTCCTCACCTTCGCCCCCATCCGCGCCGCGATCGACCCCGTCACCACCGGCGCCGCGGCCAAGGCCGCCGGCCGTGCCTACACCCGCCGCATCCGCCATTCCCTGCCCGGCACTGCCCAGCCCCAGTCCGTGGAGACCGCCATGCCCGGACACGAGCACGACGACCCGTACGAGATCGACGACCTCCACGACGTGGACGACTACGCCGACGACGAGCACGACCAGGACACGAGCGAGGGGTTCGACGAGGATCTGGCCGACATCGACCCCGAAGTCGAACTCCCGCCCGTCACACGCGTCCTGCAGATCGCTGAACGTCCGGCGGCGGGCAGGCCGAAGGTCCAGGTGCCGCCAGAGAAGGCCCGCGAGGAACTGGCCAAGATCCTGGACGAGTTCGAAGCGGAAGGCCGCATGGTCGTCGGTCCGAAGGACTTCATGGAGCACAACGATCGCCACGGACGCAGCCGCGGCTGGGTCTCCCAGGCCCTCCCCGCCTTCGTCATCGGCGGGCGGCTCACCGAAACCGATGTAGCAGGGCGTTACCGCATCGTCCCGCGCACGGAAGCGGCCTGACCACGCGCCAGGTGTCCGACACCCGTTAACACCTGTCCGACAGCAGACCCCGAACGCACGGGTCATGCGCGGCCGCGAGGGCCGTTAACGGGTGTCTGACATCCGCCTGACACCTGATCTTGACGGGCCCTAACAGCTGACCTTGC
Organism: Streptomyces sp. 7N604; assembly: GCF_052245475.1. Taxonomy (NCBI): domain Bacteria; kingdom Bacillati; phylum Actinomycetota; class Actinomycetes; order Kitasatosporales; family Streptomycetaceae; genus Streptomyces; species Streptomyces sp. 7N604. Next base: position 2,957 of record NZ_JBQQBX010000013.1, read on the forward strand.
GGCCACGACCCCGCCTCCCGTTGCCCCTCGACAGTCACTCACCGTAACCAAATTCCCGCCCGGAAGGGACAGATGATGGCCACCACCCAGCACGAGGTCGCTCTCGCTCACGCTCTGACTGCCGCCGCCCGTGGCCTGGCCGTGATCCCACTGACCCGTACCAAACTCCCCGCGGTCCGCTCCCCGCACCGCGGAGAACGACCTTCGCCTCGCTGCCGAGGAGAGTGCGGCCGCATCGGACACGGCATCCACGACGCCACGACCGACCCCGCCGACGTCCGGACCCTCTTCGCCGCGGCTCCATGGGCTACCGGCTACGGCATCGCTTGCGGCCGGCCGCCTCACCACCTGATCGGCCTCGACTTGGACGTGAAGAACGAAGCCGACGGCATCGCCAACCTCGAAATCCTCTCCCACGACCACGACTTCACACTCCCGGACACGATCACGATCGCCACCCCCAGCAATGGGCGGCACCTGTGGCTGCGCGGCCCCGCCAACCGAACGGTCCCGAACTCTGTCGGCCGTCTCGCCCCGGGCATCGACGTCCGAGGCTCCGGCGGCTACCTCGTCGGCCCTGGCTCCGTCACGACCCGCGGGCAGTACGTCCTGGCCCCTGGCACCGAACACCACACCCTGCAGCCCGCTCCCGCCGCGCTGCTGCAGCTGCTCGCCCCACCGCCCGCACCCCCCGCACCCGTGACGCTCCCCGTCTCCGGCCGCCAAGCCGAGGGCCTGGTGCAGTTCGTCCTCGATGCCCCCAAGGGGCAGCGCAACGACCGCCTGTACTGGACTGCTTGCCGCGCCTATGAGACCACCGACGCTCCGCAGCTGGCGGCTGCCCTCATCGACGCCGCAGTGCACATCGGACTGCCTGAGAACGAGGCCCGTGCCACGGTCGCTTCCGCCGCCCGCCGGAGCGGCCGATGAATGCACCGGCCAACGGCACCGCCTCTGCCAAGGGCTCCCGGTCCGCCAAGGACTTCCTCACTCACAACGGGCTCGACGCCGAGAAGAAGGGCCCCTCACAGGCCTCCCAACTCGTGGCCTTGGCCCGCGAACGCTACGAGCTGTTCATGTCCGACGACGGCCGCCCCTACGGCGTCAAGCGGGACGGCCCGAACATCGCTCTTGCGCTGCGCGGCAAGGCTGGCCTGCGCTCCCAACTCGCCTACCTCTACACCGACACCCACGGAGGAAACGCGCCCTCCCAGTCCGCCCTAACCGACGCCGCCAACGTCCTGGAAGGCGTCGCCGCCAGCGCCGATCCCCGCACTCCACAGCTACGCGTGGCCCGCCACAAGGAGGAAATCGTCATCGACCTGGGCAGTAGCGACGGACGCTGCGTGACCGTCGGCCCCGGCGGATGGCGCCGCGAAGCAGCATCACCGGTCGTATTCCGTCGCTCCGGCGCTATGAAGCCCCTCCCGGAACCGCTCAGGGACGGCGACGGCCTGGCCAAGCTCCGGGGCCTGCTCAACACCACTGACGAGGGATTTCAACTCCTGGTCGCCTGGCTGGTCGCTGCCTTCATCCCCGACCTGCCCCACCCGATCCTGACCTTCCGCGGCGAACAGGGCACCGGGAAGTCCAAGGGCGCCGCCATGGTCATCGGCATCGTCGACCCCTCCGGCGCGCCAAAACGCACCGCCCCTCGGGACATGAAGTCCTGGTCGGTGCAGGCTTTCAACTCCTGGGCGCTGTGCCTGGACAACGTCTCCACCATTCCCGACTGGCTGTCCGACGCGCTGTGCCAGGCCGTCACCGGAGCGGGCGTCATCGACCGGGCCCTGTTCACCGACGACGACGTCATCGTGCTCGAGTACCGCCGGGTACTGGCCATGACCACCATCGACGCCGGAACCCTCGCCGGCGACCTGGCCGAGCGCATGCTCACCATCGAACTGCAGCTCATCCCCGACCACGCCCGCCGCGAGGAAGCCGAAATGGACGCCGCCTACCGCGACGCCCATCCCGCCATCCTCGCCAGCCTCTTCGACCTTCTGGCCGAGGTCCTCAAAGCACTGCCCGAGGTGCAGCTGACGGAACGCCCCCGCATGGCTGACTTCGCTCGTGTCCTCGCAGCCGTCGACCACGTCACCGGCTGGCACACCACGGCGTCTTACAAGGCCACCGCAGCCGACGCCGTCGCCGATGTCCTCGATGGCGAGCCCTTCGCTCAAGCCGTCGTCGCCCTCGTCGATACCAGTGGCCCTGAGGGCATCGAGATGACCGCAGCCCAGATCCTCGAAGCCGTCCAAACACCGGAGAAACTCCCGAAGAAGTGGCCCAAAGACCCCACCCGCGCAGGCGGCCAACTCAAGCGCCTCGCCCCCGCGCTGCGCACCGTCGGTATCAACGTCGACGACAGCCGACGCCAACCCGATGGCAACCGCTCCCGCCTCTACCGGCTCACGGCATCCGAGAGTAGGCGCATTTCAGCACCCGGAGCGCCCGCAGCACCCGAAACCGTTCCTGGCCAGCAGGAACGTCCGGGTGCTCGCGCCGAAAGCAGCACCCGGACGAGCGCCCGCAGCACTCGCACCGAAGCCTTTGCGGGCGCCTCGGGTGCTGCACCGGGCGCTGCTCAAATCCCAGCACCCGCAGATCGCACCCCGCCTGAGCAGGGCGAACTCCCCCCTGCGGGTGCTGCGGGCGCTCCGGGTGCTGATCTGCAGCTCTTCTCGGATGCCGCCACCGCCTGTGCCGTCTGCGACACACCGCTCGCCGAATTCCTCATCGCCGCCGGAGAGACCACCCACCCCGGCTGCGACCCCACACCTACCGAACTCAATAGGAGCTGAGCCATGCGCATCCGCCTCCACGGCAACGAAGACCAATGCCGCCGCACGGCCAAACGGATGGCCCAAGTGCTGGATGTCCTCGACACGAGCCACGCGTACCCGGATCGGCCGCCCAGCCGCCTCGTACGGATCTACCTGACTGCCAACCCACCCGCGCCTACCGCCAAGGGGGAGACGGCATGACCGACCGCACCGCGAACACGCCCGAGCCTGCCGATGAAACCCGTCTCGTGCTGACCGTCGATGAGGCCGCCCGACGCCTCGGAATCGGCCGCACGACGATGTTCGCCCTCGTGTCATCGGGCGAGGTCCGGTCCGTCTTGATCGGACGTCGCATGCGCCGCATACCCGCGCAGGCGCTCAAGGAGTACATCGACCGTCTGCTGAACGCCGCCTGAGGGAGCCCAATTGACTGAGAAGGGCGAGAACAAGAAGAAGCGCACCCGCCGACCCAATGGCGAGTCGTCCATCTACCTCGGAAAGGACGGACGTTGGCACGGCCGCGTGACCGTCGGGGTGCGAGATGACGGGACTCCCGACCGTCGACATGTCTCGCGCAAGACGAAGGCTGACGTTCACAAGGCTGTGCGAGAGCTGGAGAAGATGCGGGACCGCGGCCAAATCCGCAAGCCAGGCAAGGCATGGACCGTGGCGACCTGGATGACGCACTGGGTGGAGAACATCGCGGCTTTGTCCGTGAGGGAGAACACCCTTCTCGGCTATCGCTTCGCCGTGAACGGCCACGTCCTTCCCGGATTGGGTGCTCACCGGCTCGACAGGCTCACTCCAGAGCATCTCGAGCGCTTCTACGCGAAGATGCAGGCTCACGGCAGCGCCCCCGCGACCGCACACCAGGCGCACCGCACTATCCGGGCAGCGCTGAACGAGGCTGTGCGCCGCGGACACCTGGGGAAGAACCCCGCGACCCTGGCCAAGGCGCCGCGCGTCCCTGAGTACGAGGTGCAGCCGTACACCGTGGACGAGATACGCCGCATCATGCTGGCCGCGAGCGAGCGCCGGAACGGCGCGCGCTGGGCTGTGGCCCTCGCGCTAGGGCTTCGCCAGGGGGAAGCGCTGGGGCTCCGGTGGGATGACGTCGACCTCAAGACGGGCGTCCTCTGGGTCCGTCGCACGAGGCTCCGCCCTCGGTATGGCCACGGATGCGACGGGAAGTGCGGGCGCAAGGCCGCCGGCTACTGCCCCGAGAGGCGTCGGACCAACCCGGAGACCGCGGACACGAAGTCGTACGCGGGGAAACGCGCCGTCGGCCTGCCCCCTCAGCTGGTGCAGCTCCTGGAGGACCACCGGAATCTACAGAGCAAGGAGAAGGAAGAGGCTGGCCAGCTCTGGCAGGACGAAGGCTGGGTCTTCGCCACCGAGACCGGCACAGGTACGGGGACCAAGCGGGACTACAACGAGTGGAAACATTTGCTACGCGACGCCAAGGTCCGCGACGGGCGCCTGCATGACGCCCGGCACACTGCGGCGACGGTGCTCTTGATCCTCGGGGTCTCCGAGCGCGCGGTCATGGGCCTTATGGGATGGTCCTCCACATCCATGGCCGCGCGGTATCAGCACATGGTCGACTCCGTGCGCGAGAGCATCGCCAAGCAGGTCGACGGACTGCTCTGGGAGCCAGAAAGCTCCAGCCCCCCTCCAACCCGAGGTGATGTGTAGCACCCAACCTGCGGACCGGAGGATTGCAGGCCCCCGCGGCAGGTGTGCGGGGCCTGTCGTGTCGCGATGCCGTTTGCCAGCTGCCGGAAGCGTACCTGCGCGAACAGCACCACATCTTCAAGTCGGGCCTGGGGCGGGCCATCTGGCCAGGGCGTGTGGATTGAGGTCGGTTACGGATTCCCGAGTGAAGTTGCACTCAGGTGACGACCGTTGGCTGGTTTACGAATCAATAACCTAAAGAGTCTGCCGTGTTACGGAGTTGCGAGCCGGGCGGGCTGGCTCTCTACTTGTGGTATGAGGCCACCTTGGAAGAAGGAGACTTCGGGCGGCTCCAACTGCTTGGGGAGTCAGTGGCACAACCCGGATTCTCCGGAGAGCGAGCAGCGGGATGTCGTTGCACGACTAAGGAGAGGTGCTTGGCGGCAGCGAACAGCCGCGCACATTGCCGAACTGCAGGCTCAGCTCAATAGGATTGACCTTCAGGTCACTTCGCGCCCCGATAGAGAGTTGGTGAAGAAAACAAACGTGATCCTGGAAGGTGCGCGAGATGCGATAGACGACCGGGGGAACCTGCTTTCATGGTGGTCCGGATCAGCTGTGGATCGAGCCCTGTCCAATATTCATGAAGCCGAACTGCTGCTTTTGCAACTGACACCTGACGAAGAACTGGCTTGGCGAGGGGCTATCGTACTCGCACATGGTATGCACCACCTGGGAGACGAAGATCCACGGCTGAAGCTCCTTGAAGAACATCTGCGCGAAAACGAGAATACTCTAGATGCAGAATTCAGGGAGTTGGCTATCGGTGTTCTACACGCGGCCAACCATGTTCAGGAAACGGAGATAGCCAGAGCGCGTAATTTTCGCGATGTTCTTCTTGTCTCTTTTTGTGTCACGTCCGCGATCGTCGGGACATTCATCTGGTCGGGTTATGTCAACCCTGAGGCGGTGGCGGATAAGTTGTGCTTCGACCCCGATAATCCTGAGAATCCTGAAGAAACGGTTCACGTATGCCCGGTTGGAAAGCCTGGTGAAGGTGAGCAGGGGGTCGACGATGTAGCGGGGGGTGCCGACGTTTTGCTAGTGGCGCTGGTGGGGCTGTGCTCAGCGACGTTGACCGGCGCCGCATCGGTCCGGCATATTCGGGGAACCGCAGGGCCCTACATGGTGCCCCTAGGTCTGTTGCTCTTGCGAATCCCGATCGGGGCGTTGTCTGCACTGCTTGGCCTTATACTCATTCATGGAGAATTTATTCCAGGGCTGTCAGCGCTGGATAACAGTGCCCAAATCATCGCCTGGGCTGTCGTATTCGGTATCGGTCAGGAGGGCCTGACCCGCATGATTGATCAGCAGGGAAACCGCGTACTAGAGAACGTGCGGGGGTCGGCGCGAGGGTTTAATTTGCCACCTGCGAGCCCCGAGCCCAGCAGCCTCATCCCTCCGCCTACCCGGTGGCGGCGACGGATGGCGCGCAAACGGCGCCCACGGCGTGGTTGGGGGCGTTGACCGAGCGCGGAGCAATGACGGCGGACGCGGCCAGCTCCCGGAGACTGTTGGTGGGGAGCGACGGCTTCGTAGTCCCGCCGGTCCAGGGGGCGGAGCACTCTTCCGATCGAGCTTGCAAAGCGTCGGCTCGCACATCCGCCAGATGCATGCCAGAACGAGCGGTCAGTCACGGTCAACAGGGGCCATTGGGCCCCGGCTGCAGGTCTGCGGCCAGACGTAGTGGCAGAGACAGTGACCAGCGGAAACGCGTTGTGGATCGCCAGGCTTACAAAGTGGGCATCCGCAGCTGGAGCAATCGGTTTACGCCTCGATCCCCCGTACCAGCCCCGCCAGCTGCGCCTGCAGATTCTTAAGCCTGCCATACGCCTCGATCACGTCGACGTCGAACTGTTTAGGCCAGTTGTATTTTGCATGCCAGGAGTAGGGGACACCCTTCTCCTTCCATCGGAGGTGAGTCACGCGCCATGAGTTGTAGTGATCGATGAACATCAAGTAGGAATCCGGCATTCGGTCGCCAACTACAAGATGCGCTTGGGATGACAGGAGATTCTGGATTGCCGCATTTCGTGGCATGAATTCATTGTCAACCCAAAACAGCCATAGATCCATTTGTTCCGGATTTAATCCATTGTTATCGAATGCGACATTCTGCCCCAGCGTGTCGCAGAACTCGCGGAAGGCCGACTGGCCCTCCTGCACCAGGAAGAGAAGCGGACCGTACAACTGCTCTAGCTGCTTTTCGACGTGTGCAAGACGCGTCTCATATTGCTTTCTCCTTCGGTCGGCCCGCCCTGAGAGCGCGTGATTGACCAGCCAGCCGCCGGCAGTGACGATTGCGGCGATCAGCGTTGCCGTGAAGGTCGCATCCATGGCATCAAATGGTGCCGCACGAGACCGGGGCGGCTCCGCCCTGTGCTTCGCGACTGTCGCGTCCAGCCGACGCGTCGCCTAGGAGTCGGGGCTGTAGCAGGCTCGTCACTGAGGTGCGTAGTCATGGGTCACGAGGGGGCCTTCTGGGCCACGGCACTGGCTAACTGAGACCAGGATTGAGACCACGAGGGGTCATGGGGGCGGGCCCTGTCTGAGCCCGCTCCGTGATCATCGCAGCTCAGCGCTGCTGAGTTGGTGGAGGCCGTGGCGGGAATCGAACCCGCGTAACTCGCTTTGCAGGCGAGCCCCTCAACCACTCGGGCACACGGCCATGACTGTGTCGTTCCTCGAAGGTAAGCGGTCGGCCGTGGCCGATCAACGGTGTGGCGGCCGGTGCCATACGACTGCCATACGGCGTTCACACTGGGCGTCGTGCCGTCGCCCCACGAGCCGTCCTCAAAGCGTCCGCACATGGAATGTTCCGTCCTGCCAACTTCTGCTTATGATTCCCCCGTGTTCGATTCCCGGCACATCAAGACGTTTCATGAAGTAGTCAGGGCCGGGTCGTACTCGGCGGCCGCGCGCTCCCTCGGGTACACGCAGCCCGCGATCACCCAGCAGATGAAGGCGCTCGAAAGAGCCGTCGGCACTCCGCTGTTCACCCGGGTCGGCCGGGCGATGCGGCTGACCGAGGCGGGGGAGGCGCTGGCGCGGCATGCGGACGTGATCCTGGACAGTCTGGCGACCGCGCAGCAGCAGATCGGCGCCATCGCGCGGCTGCGGTCGGGCCGGGTCAAAGTCTGTGCGTTTCCCAGCGCCGCCGCCACGCTCATACCCGAGGCGATGGCGCGGCTCGCGGCCGGGCATCCGGGGGTGCGCCTGGAGTTACTGGAGGGGGAGCCGCCGGAGTCGTTGCAGCGGGTGGTGCGCGGGGAGTGCGACATCGCGCTGGCGTTCACGTATCCCGGCCTGCACGCCGAAGTGCCGGAGGAACTGGCCGAGATCCGGCTGATGGAGGACCTGCTGACCGTACTGCTGCCGACGGGCCATCCGCTGGCGCGGCGGCGGGCGGTGCACCTGCGGGACCTCGCCGACGAGCGCTGGATCGCGGGCTGTCCGCGCTGCAGCGCGAACTTCCTGCACGCGTGCGCGGAGGAGGGGTTCGTGCCGGACATCGCGTTCACGACGGACGACAACCTCGTGGTGCAGAGCATGGTCGCGGCGGGGGTGGGTGTCGCGATGATGCCGGCGCTGGTGCTGTCCTTCCTCTGCCACGAGAAGGTCACCGGGCGCGCGGTGGAGCCGCACACGCTGCGGCAGGTGTCCGCGTACGTGCTGCGCGATCACCTGCGGATACCGGCCACGGCGCTGGTCCTCGACGAGCTCAAGGCGGTGGCGGCGGCGCGCGTCGGCTGCTGACGCGCCGCGGCGGGGCCTCTGCCGCACCCTCCTTTCCATAAGCGGACGTTGAGATTCGCCGAAGAGACTGTCGTTGGACGTGATGGATCGGGCGGCGCGACGCTGCCCGTATGACCACGCCGACCAGGCCGGCCACGCCCGCCCCCGCTCCCGCACGTACGACTCCGCGCCTCGGAGCGCTCGTCGAGGACGTACGGGAGGCCGTCGGCCGCGGACTGCCGCCGGACCTCACCGCGTATCTGGTCGCTGAGCGGCTCGCGCCCTTCCTCGGCGCGTCCGATCTGCTCACCGACGAGCAGCGGGAGGGCGACCCCGGGCGCTACCGCCAGCACGTCCTGCACGCCGAGCAGGACGGCAGCTTCTCGGTCGTCGCCCTGGTGTGGCTGCCCGGCCAGCGCACGCCCGTGCACGACCACGTGTCCTGGTGCGTCACCGGCGTCCACGAGGGCGAGGAGAGCGAGCGGCGCTACCGGCTCGTACCGGACGGCACGGGCTCGCGCCTGGTCGCGACCGAGGACGTGGTCAACCCGCAGGGAGCGGTGTGCGGGTTCGCGCCGCCGGGCGACATCCACCGGGTGTGCAACGCCGGTGCGGCGACGGCGATCTCGATCCACGTCTACGGCGCGGACATCGCCCGGCTCGGCACGAGCGTCCGGCGCGTGTACGCCGCGCCGGACGGCGAGCAGTGGCACTGACCCGCGCGTCCCGGGCCGTGGCGGCAGCGCCCGCAGCGGGGCAAGCACCGTCCCGGACCGCCGCGGCAGTGCCCGAACCCCGCCAGGCACGGTCCCGGACCGCAGCAAGAGCGCCCGCACAAGAGCAAGCACCGGAACCGCCCGCCCGCGCCCCCGGCAAGGCGGCGGCCGCCGGGCTCGCGCTCGCCGCGCTCGGCGTGGCCGCCGCCTGGGGCGTTCACCGGGCCCTCCCGGCCGTGCCCATGCTGACCGCGGCCGTGGTGCTGGGGGTGGGCGCGGCCCATCTCCCCGGCGTACGGGGGCTCGTACGCGGCACCGGCCGCCCGGGACTCGCCCTCGCCGCCAAGCGGCTGATGCGGCTGGGCATCGTCCTGCTCGGGCTGAAGCTGAGCCTGCACGACGTGCTGGGGCTCGGCTGGGGCACGGTGGCGATGGTGCTCGCCGTGGTCGCGGCGACCCTGCTCGGCACGTGGTGGCTCGGCCGCCGCCTGGGGCTGCCCGGCGATCAGCCGCTGCTCATCGCCACCGGGTACGCCATCTGCGGCGCGTCCGCGATCGGCGCGGTGAGCGAGGTGCGCGACAGCGACGAGGAGGACGTGGCCGCGTCCGTGGCTCTGGTGACCCTGTGCGGCACGCTTGCCATCGCCGTACTGCCGCTGCTCCAGCACCCGTTGGGGCTCAGCGACGCGCAGTTCGGCGGGTGGGTGGGAGCCGGGGTGCACGACGTGGGGCAGGTCGTGGCGACCGCGCAGGCGGCCGGGCCCGGCGCGCTGGGCGACGCGGTGCTCGTCAAGCTGATGAGGGTGATGCTGCTCGCCCCGCTCGTCGCGGGGACGGCGCTGGCCGTACGCCGCCGCGGCGGCGCACGGAACGCGACCGGGGGGCCGGCCGGGGCGCGGCGGCCGCCGCTCGTGCCGCTGTTCGTCCTCGGCTTCCTGGCGATGGCCGCCCTGCGCGACACGGGCCGTCTGCCGGGCGCCGTGGTCGAGGCAGGGGGCGCCGCACAGGAAGTCCTGCTGGCGGCCGCCCTGTTCGCCCTCGGCAGCGCGGTACACCTGCCCTCGCTGGTACGGACGGGTGCCCGCGTCGCCGCCCTGGGCCTGGGAGCGTGGCTGGTGATCGCCGCCGCGTCGTACGCCGGCGTCCTGCTGACGGCCTAGGTCGGAAGGCGCAGGCGATCCCCGTCGCATGACAGCGGTCCGGCGGTGCAGAGCCCCTTACCCTGGCGCCATGACCGCTGCTCCCGACCCGCGCGATGTCGACGTCGCCGATGCCGCCGACTCCAACCCCCGTGCGCCGTACGGCGGCACGGTTCTGAGCCGTCCCTTCCGGGCCCTGACGCTCGGCATCATCTCCGTCGTCTCCCTCATCGCCTTCGAGGCGAGCGCGGTCAGCACCGCCATGCCCGTGGCCGCGCAGGCCCTCGACGGACTCGGGCTGTACGCCTTCGCGTTCTCCGGCTTCTTCACCGCCAGCCTCTTCGCCATGACCCTGTCCGGCGAGTGGTGCGACCGCGCGGGTCCGGTCGCGCCGCTTTTCACCGGGATCGGGGCGTTCGGCACCGGTCTTGTGGTCTCCGGCTCCGCGCAGAACATGTGGACCTTCGTGGTGGGCCGCGGCGTGCAGGGCATCGGCGGCGGACTGGTGATCGTCGCGCTGTACGTGGTCGTCGGCCGCGCCTACCCCGAGCGGCTGCGGCCCACGGCCATGGCGTCGTTCAGTGCCGCCTGGGTGCTGCCCGTGATCGTCGGTCCCCTCGCCGCCGGGATGGTCACGGAACAACTCGGCTGGCGCTGGGTGTTCCTCTCCATCCCCGTCCTGGTGCTCCCGCCGCTCGCCGTGATGCTGCCCGCCCTGCGCAAGCTGCCGCCCCCCGCCCGCAAGCCCATGGACCGCCGCCGCATCATGCTCGCGCTGGCCGTCGCCGCGGGCGCGGGCCTGCTGCAGTACGCGGGCCAGGACCTGACCCCGGTCGCGCTCCTGCCGGCCGCCGCGGGGCTCGCCCTGCTCGTCCCGTGCCTGCTGCGGCTGCTGCCCGAGGGCACGTTCCGCGCCCGCCGCGGCCTGCCCGCCGTGGTGCTGGTGCGCGGGATCGCCGCGGGGTCCTTCTTCGGCGCGCAGGCGTTCGTACCGCTGATGCTGGTCACCGAGCGCGGGCTCGCCGCGACCCTGGCCGGGCTCTCGCTCACGGGCGGCGGGCTGGCCTGGGCGCTCGGCTCGTACGCGCAGAGCAGGCCGCGCCTGGAGCCGTACCGGCAGCGGCTGATGACCCTCGGGATGACCGTCATGGCGCTCGCCGTCGCGGGGGCGTCGCTCGCGCTCGCCGACCGGGTCCCGGCCTGGATCGTCGCCGTGTGCTGGGTGGCCGGCGGGTTCGGCATGGGCCTGACCATCGCCAGCGCGACCGTGCTGCTGCTCAAGCTGTCCCGCCCCGAGGACGCCGGGAGCAACTCAGCCGCGCTCCAGATCTCCGACGCCCTCGGCAACATCACCCTGATCGGGGTGAGCGGCGTGCTGTTCGTGGCGTTCGGCGGCGGTGGCGTCGCCGCGGGCGCGCACCCGGCCTCAGCGGCGGTCGGGGGCGGCACCGGTCACCACCCGGCGGCCTTCACCGCCGTGTTCCTCGCCATGGCGGCGATGGCCCTCGTCGGCGCGTACGTCACCACCCGCCTGCGGCCGAAGACCGGCTGGCCGACGGACCGTTGACCGGCGGACCGCCGACCGCTGACCATTGCCCGCGGCTGGGCGGGCCTCAGCCCCAGCCTCAGCCCACCGTGAACGTCCGCGTGGTGCCGCTGAACGGGGTGATCGCCCCGAAGATGCTCTTGGAGTCCCCGAAGTGGACGATCCGGTACGTGCCCGCCGGTGTGTCCTGGCCGATGTCCCAGGTGATGACCGCCTTGGAGGTGCCGGTCACCGCATTGGTCCGCACCCAGCGGTATTTCGTCTCCCAGTCGCCGTCGTCCAGGTAGCGCACCCACCGGCCGTCCACCAGCCGCTGCACCTCGAGGAACGTCCCGTTCCGGTGCAGGTTGTTCTTCGGGTGGCCGGTGACGAACTCGGTCCTGACCGCCCGGCCCCGCTCGTAGGACTTCTCGGGCTCGGTGAGCACCTCGCCGAACGACGTGCCCGACGGCGGGCTGTCCATGACCACGCCGGTCTGCAGGGTGATCTGCCGGTCCGACAGGTCGGGCGGGTTCGGGCCGCGGTCGATCGTGCCGCCGTCCTTCAACGAGGCGGCGAGCCTGGCGAACTCCTGCTGGTACGCGGGCAGCGTGTACCGGCCGTAGAGCGTCGAGCCGCCCTCGTACTGCTGCAGGTCGTACTCCTCGGGCGTCGTCACGTACTGGCTGTAGGCGTTGGCGTAGCCCTGCATCAGCACGTTCCCGACCGGGACGCCGAGCTCCTCCGCGACCGAGCGGCGGATGCGCAGGCCGGAGACGATGGTGTACTCGGCGGGCCCGGCCACCAGATAGAACTGGCCGATCTTGACGATCTGCACCGGGAGGATCTTCGGGGTGGCGGGTGCCGGGTCGGAGATCATGCCGGTCGGTACGAGGTTGGCCTTGGGGTACTGGCAGCCCACCAGCCACTCCGGCGGGTCGACGTGCCACGGCTCGAGCAGGTCGGCGACCGGGCTGTGCATGCCCTCGGTGAACCCCGGGATGGCGGGCCCGTCCTCGACGCTGCCGGCCAGGGTGGAGGCGCCGACCATGGCGGGGCAGGTGCGGTGGTCCTTGCCGTCGGGGGTGTACTTCCCGTCGACCGTGACCTCTTCCATGTTCACGAACCGCATCCGGGAGTCCACGCTTCCGCTGACCGGGGTGTCCGCCGCGTTGTAGACCTCCCGGGCCTTCCTGAACTGGCGGTCGCCGATGATCCGGGTGTTCTCGAACTCGTCCTCGGTCGGCCCGGAGCCCGGCTTCAGGTTCAGATTCGGCGACATGTCACCGGCGTTGGTGTTGGGAAACGCCGCGACGAAGCCCTTCTTGTCCTCGAGGTAGCGCACGCCCTTCTCGTCGTGCTCCCACTCGTACGACGCGTAGCCCTTGTTGTCCGGGCTGAGCAGGGTGTTCTTGTTCGTCAGCGAGGTGTTGTGGGTCGCGAACCAGCTGATCGCGCCGATGTCGCTGCCGCCCTGCTTGAAGCGGAGCACGGTCATCGCCGGGTCGATGGCGCCGGGGAAGGCGGCCTTGTCGGATTCCGGGTTCTCGTCGAAGGCCACCTTGGAGCGGTTGACGCTCGCATGGGTGAGCTCGCCCCTGCCGAGGGTGATGGTCCCCGGCTCGAGGTCCTCATGGGCCTTGGTGACCGACTCGACGATGCCGTCCACGATGGCGTTGAAGGTGTCCTTCTGGAAGCCGAGGGAGGCCAGGTTGTACGCCAGGTGGTGGGAGTGGCCGCCGGATCCCGCATGGGTGTGGGTGGCCGACAGCAGCACGTTCTGCTCGCTGTACAGCGAGCCGTAACGCTCCTTCAGCTTGCGTATGACGCGCTGCTGTACCGACTGGAAGATCATGCCGAGGTCGGCGTTGACGTAGACGACGCGGTTGCCGCTCTCCCGGTCGGCCACGATGAACGCCCGGGAGCGCTGGCGCTGGTGGATGCCGGTCGCCTTCTGGTCGAAGCTGGAGTACCCCATCATGCCGACCTCGGCGGCCTCCCCGGTGACGTCGGAGATGCCACGGCCGACGAGGTACGTGGTCGGCTCAGCAGCCGGTGCCGCGCCCGCCCGCTCCATGGCGGGCACGGCCGCCAGGCACAGCGCTCCGAGCGTTCCGGCGAGCAGCAGGGAGAGGATTCTGACCTTGGCGCTGGGGAACCGCATGCCTTCTCCTGAGGGGGGTGGGCGTGGGGGAGTGGGGGTGGCGGACGGGTATCCGGCCATGACCGTACGGCCGGAGGCGTGCGGGGAAGAGGACCGAGCCGGACAGTAACCGGGTCTCCAGCGGCCACGGACCCGGGAGCTCCGAAAGGAACGTCCCTAGTCGACCGAGCCCTTCAGCGCCACGAGGATCAGCCCGAGGCTGCCCGCGAGCAGTGCGGCCAGGATGAGCGGGCCACCCCTGAGGCCGCCTCTCCGGGCGCTGATCGTTCCGAAGCCGACGAGCAGCAGCACGGTGAACCACACCGCGATTTCCAGGGCCACGGTCGGGGTCGCCCCGAACAGCAGCGCCACCAGCAGCACGACCACCGGGGCCAGGGCGGCCCTGACGATCGCCCACTGTGCACGCATCGTGGACCACAGCCGCCGCCGGGAGAAGGCCACCCCCTCCTCGAAGTGGACGAGTTCCTCCGCGTACACGTGAGCGAGCCAGTAGACCACCACGGTGGCGAGGACACCGGGGACGACCTCATCGATCTCGATGGGCGGCTCCGAGTACGCGGCCATGACGGCACCGGTGATGACCGTGCCGTAGACCGCCTGTGCGGGGTTCTTCAACGGCATCAGCCGCATTCCCAGCCGACCCGACCACTCCCGCAACAACATGGCGCCATCCTCCCGGTTTCCCGCCGGAAGTGACGCAGCGACCCACCCCGATCCGTCCGGACCCGGAACACGTCCGGACCCGGAACGCTTACAGTGGCAGCGCTGTTCACGGCCGCTCGGGAGGTGAGGTGCGTAGTTCCCCGCCTGGTTCCCCGCCCGCCGACCCGCGCTACGGCTCGGCGACCATCACCTCGCATCTGCTGCGCTATCTCAGCGTCGTGGCCGCCGAGCGCGGACACGACCTCGGGCCCGCGCTGCGCCGCGCCGGGCTCAGCGAGGCCGCGCTGAGCGCCGTGGGCCTGCGGATCTCCTACCGGCAGAGCAGCCAGGTCATCAGAGAGGCCATGAGCGAACTCGGCGATCCCGCGCTGGGCCTGGCCGTCGGGCGCAGACAGCGGGTGACCGCGTGGGGCCTGGTCGGACTCGGCCTCCAGGCCAGCCCCACGCTGTTCGACGCCGTCGCCCTCGGCGTGCGCTACCACGGCCTCACGGGATCGATGCTCGACTACCGGCTGGAGTCCGTACCCGGCGGAGCCGCGATCCTCCCGACCGCCCGCTACGCCGACTACGAACTCCAGCCGTTCCTGATCGAGGAAGCGTTCAGCAGCACCGTTGCCCTGATCAGGTGCGCGCTCCACGACGACTTCGCGCCCCACGCCGTCGTCGTCCGGCACCCGTGCCCCGCCTACGGGGACGAGTACGAGCGGTACTTCCGCTGCTCGGTCTCCTTCGAAGCGCCCGACGACCGGCTCGTCCTCGGCACCGACTGGCTGGAGCGCCCCCTGCCGGGCGCCGACGCGTACACGGTCGCCCAGGTCGTCGGACTGCTGGAGTCGGCGCGCACGCTCGGGCGCGAGCGGCAGGACCTGGTCGAGGGCCTGGAGGTGTCGGTCGCCCGCAGCCTGCCCCACGTACCGCCGCTCACCCACCAGGCGCAGGCGCGCGCGATGAGCGAACGCACGCTGCGCCGGCGGCTGGCGGAGTGCGGGACCACGTACGAGGCGCTGGTCGACTCCGTACGCCTGGTCCGGGCCGAGGAGTTGCTGACCGCCGGAGACATGCCGCTGGGCAGGGTCGCCGAGCTGCTCGGCTTCAGTGACGCGCGGACGCTGCGGCGGGCGGTGACGCGGTGGTTCGGGGTGAGCCCGTCCGAGGTGCGCAGGCGCGGCGCCGCGCCTGCGCGGCCGGAGACCGCCGTCTGCGCCCGCCGCACTGTGAGCTGAGTCCCACTCCCGGGTGGCCTCGGGGCGTACCCCGGGAGCGTGAAGGGTGCCCCCGGTAGGCTGACGCGGCCCGATCCCCGAGCACCAGAGCCAGCACAGCACCCGAGCCAGACCCACCGGAGACCGTGACTACCACCACCTCCTCCTCGCATCACCTCTCACCCGCCTTCCCCGGCCGCGCCCCCTGGGGTACGGCGGGCAAGCTGCGTGCCTGGCAGCAGGGCGCGATGGATCTCTACATCCAGAAGCAGCCGCGGGACTTCCTCGCGGTGGCGACGCCCGGCGCGGGCAAGACGACCTTCGCGCTGACGCTCGCCTCCTGGCTGCTGCACCACCACGTCGTGCAGCAGGTGACCGTCGTCGCGCCGACCGAGCACCTGAAGAAGCAGTGGGCGGAGGCGGCGGCGCGGATAGGGATCAAACTGGACCCGGAGTACAGCGCGGGGCCGCTGGGCCGCGAGTACCACGGCGTCGCGCTGACGTATGCGGGCGTCGGCGTGCGGCCGATGCTGCACCGCAACCGCGTCGAGCAGCGCAAGACCCTCGTCATCCTCGACGAGATCCACCACGCCGGGGACTCCAAGTCCTGGGGCGAGGCGTGCCTCGAGGCCTTCGAGCCGGCGACCCGCCGACTCGCCCTCACCGGCACACCGTTCAGGTCGGACACCAACCCCATCCCGTTCGTGGAGTACGAGGAGGGGAACGACGGCATCCGGCGGTCCTCGGCCGACTACACGTACGGGTACGGGAACGCGCTCGCCGACGGCGTCGTCCGGCCGGTCATCTTCCTCTCCTACAGCGGCAACATGCGCTGGCGGACGAAGGCGGGCGACGAGCTGGAGGCCCGGCTCGGCGAGCCGATGACCAAGGACGCGGTGTCGCAGGCGTGGCGTACGGCCCTGGACCCGCGCGGCGACTGGATGCCGAACGTGCTGCGCGCCGCGGACCAGCGGCTCAGCGAGGTCCGCAAGTCGATCCCGGACGCGGGCGGGCTCGTGATCGCCTCCGACCAGGACGCGGCGCGCGCGTACGCGAAGCTGATCCGCGAGATCACGGGGACCGGGCCGACGGTCGTGCTGTCCGACGACAGCGGCGCCTCGCAGCGGATCGACGACTTCTCCCACTCCGACGACCGGTGGATGGTCGCGGTCCGGATGGTGTCGGAGGGCGTGGACGTGCCGCGGCTCTCGGTCGGGGTCTACGCGACGACGATCTCGACGCCGCTGTTCTTCGCGCAGGCGGTCGGCCGTTTCGTACGGTCGCGGCGGCGCGGCGAGACCGCGTCCGTCTTCCTGCCGACGATCCCGATGCTGCTCGGCTTCGCGAACGAGATGGAGGTCGAGCGCGACCACGTCCTCGACAAGCCGAAGAAGGAGGGCGAGGAGGAGGACCCGTACGCGGCGGAGGAGAAGCTCCTCCAGGAGGCGGAGAAGCAGCAGGACGAGGACACCGGCGAGCAGGACATGCTGCCGTTCGAGGCGCTGGAGTCGGACGCGGTCTTCGACCGGGTGCTGTACGACGGCGCGGAGTTCGGGATGCAGGCGCACCCGGGCAGCGAGGAGGAACAGGACTATCTGGGCATTCCCGGTCTCCTCGAACCGGACCAGGTGCAGCTGCTGCTGCAGAAGCGGCAGGCCCGGCAGATCGCGCACAGCCGGAAGAAGCCGGACGCGGAGGCCGACCTGCTGGAGATCCCGGCGGAGGGGCGCCCGGTCGTCACGCACAAGGAGCTGCTGGAGCTGCGGAAGCAGCTGAATTCCCTGGTGGGCGCGTACGTCCACCAGAGCGGCAAGCCGCACGGGGTGATTCATACGGAGCTGCGCCGCGTCTGCGGCGGCCCGCCGAGCGCGGAAGCGACGGCGGGCCAGATCCGCCAGCGCATCGCCAAGGTCCAGGAATGGGCCACGCGCATGCGCTGATCCGCCGGATCTTCCCGCCGCGACGGCGACCGGTCCGACGAAAACCTTCCGCCGCAGTGGCGAGGGGCGAGACGTCGGAGCCCGGCGGTGCCGAACTGGCCGCAGCCTGCTTGCCGTACGGCACCGCCGGTCCGCGCCATCGACTTCTCGCCGTCGCGGCGGGAAAGGTTCTCACCGCGGCCGGGCATATCAGGCAAAACGAACACCGGGTTGCCCGGATTCTGGACGGCCCCTTCCGCTGAGCGGACCGGCTCGCTACCTTCTCGGTACCCCACACACGCCCCGTGGCAGCGCTGCCGCGGAGCGCAGCCGGTGCCATGCGACCGGCGGCCTCTCCGCGCGCTGCCGCTGGGACCGGCAACGCACCCGCCGCGAGAAGCCGCCCGTCACTCAGACGAGGAGGGGGCGTCGTGACCGCGGAGACGTCTCAAACGCTCGACAGGGGCCTGAAGGTCCTCAAGCTGCTCGCCGACACCGACCACGGACTGACCGTGACCGAGCTCTCGAACAAGCTCGGCGTCAACCGCACGGTCGTGTACCGCCTGCTCGCGACCCTCGAGCAGCACGCACTCGTACGCCGGGACATCGGCGGCCGCGCCCGCGTCGGGCTCGGCGTGCTGCAGCTGGGCCGCCAGGTGCACCCGCTCGTACGGGAGGCCGCCCTGCCCGCGCTGCGCGCGCTCGCCGAGGACATCGGGGCCACCGCCCACCTCACGCTCGTCGACGGCAGCGAGGCACTGGCCGTGGCCGTGGTCGAGCCGACCTGGACCGACTACCACGTGGCCTACCGGACCGGATTCCGGCACGCCCTGGACCGCGGCGCGGCGGGCCGGGCCATACTCGCCGCGCGCCGCACCCCGGGCACGGACCCGGGCTACTCGCTCACCCACGGCGAGCTGGAGGCGGGCGCCTGCGGCGCCGCGGCGCCGCTGCTCGGCGTGACGGGTGTCGAGGGCAGCGTCGGTGTGGTCATGCTGGCCGAATCGGTCCCGGAGCGGGTCGGCCCCCGGGTCGTCGAGGCGGCGCGAGAGGTCTCCGACGCGCTGCGCTGACAAGGTCGGTTAGATTCACCACCATGCCTGCCGCCGCCTCGCCCCCTCCCTCTCCTCCCGCCCCCCGCAGGGGAACCCGCGCCCGGATCCTCGGTCTCTGTGCCGTGCCCGTCGTCGCGCTGCTTGCCGTCGCCCTCTTCGCCCCGCTGCCCTTCTCGATCGCCCAGCCCGGGATGACCGCCGACGTGCTCGGCTCCAGCCGGGGCAAGCCGGTGATCAGCATTTCCGACGCGGAGAGCCGCAGGACGACGGGGCAGCTGCGGATGACGACGATCGCGGCGACCAACCCCGACGCGCACGTGGGGTTCGGCGATGTCGTCGACGGCTGGTTCAGAGCCGACCGGGCCGTGCTGCCGCGCGAGTCCGTCTACCCGGTGGGCGACACCACCAAGGAGATCCAGCGCTACAACGCCCGTCAGTTCCGGAAGTCCCAGGACGCGGCCACTGCCTCCGCCCTCCGCTACCTGCACAGGTCGCCGGACGACGTACGGGTCACCCTGCGCCTCGCCGACGTCGGAGGGCCGAGCGCCGGGCTGCTGTTCTCGCTGGGCATCGTCGACAAGCTGGACGGCGACGGCTCCGGCGGCGACCTGACGGGCGGCCGTACGATCGCGGGCACCGGCACCATCACCGCGGACGGAGAAGTCGGCGCGGTGGGCGGCGTACCGCTGAAGACGCAGGCCGCCAAGCGGGACGGCGCGACCGTCTTCCTCGTCCCGCGGGCGGAGTGCGACGACGCCCAGGCCGAACTCCCGAAGGGCCTCCGGCTCGTCCCGGTCACCACCCTCGAGGGCGCGGTGAACGCTCTCAAGGCCCTCGAGACGGGTGGCAGGGTCCCCAGCTGCTGATGCCCTCCCGCACGAAGCGCTCAGCCCCTCCGGATGGAGCGCTCACCCCTTCCGCAGGGAACGCTCAGCCCTCCCGGATGAAGCCCTCCCGCACCAGCCAGTCCTTCGCCACCTCGTGCGGGTCCTCCCCTCCCACGTCCACCCGCGCGTTCAGCCGCTGGGCCTCCGCCCCCGTCAGCCGCTTGCTGATCGGGGCGAGGAGCCCGGCGATGGCGGGGTACTTCTCCATCGCGGCGCTGTTCATCTCCGGTGCCGCGTTGTAATTCGGGAAGAAGTGCCGGTCGTCCTCCAGCACTTTCAACTTCAGCTCCGGAATGCGCCCGTCGGTGGTGGCGGCCACCCCGAGGGTGCAGGCGGCGCCCTTGGCGACCTGGGTGTAGACGACCCCGTCGTCCATCTTCTTGTAGTTCCCGCGCGGGAGGACGAAGCCGTACGTCTTCGCCACGCCCGGCAGGCCGTCCTCGCGCACCGCGAATTCGCTCCCCCCGCAGATCGTGGCCGCGCCCGGGTCCTCCTTCACCAGCCGCGCCACGTCGGAGAGGGTGCGCAGACGGTACTTCTGCGCGTGTGCCTGGTTCGCGACCAGCGCGTAGGTGTTGTCGAGCGGGGCCGCGGGCAGCCAGGTGATGCCGTGGCGGCGGTCCTCGTCGCGTACGGCCTTCCACTGCTCGTACGGGTCGACGATCGGCCGGGTGTGCCCGAGGTACGTGATCCAGGCCGTGCCCGTGTACTCGTACATCCCGTCCGCCGCACCGGACTTGACCGCCTCGCGGGCACCGATCGAGCCCTGGATGTTCGTCCGGTCCAGGACTTCCGCGCCGGCCGCCTTGAAGACCAGCCCCATGATCTGGCCCAGGATGATCTGCTCGGTGAACTCCTTGGAGGTGACGGTCAGCCGGGCGCCCGCCAGCGGCCGCCCCTTCCCGATCGAGCCCGGCCGCACCGAATCGGCCAGCGGGCTGCCGCTGGTCAGCCCGCAGCCGCTCAGGCCCGCGGCGGCGAGCAGCAGCGCGGACGCACACGCGGCGGCGGCCCGTACCCGGGACAGGCGCATCAGTCCACCTCCAGGCCGCGCGGGCGCAGCAGCATCTCGACGAGCATCCCCAGCCAGTCGACGATCAGCGCCATGGCGACCGTCAGCACGGAGCCGAGCACCAGCACCGGCATCCGCTGGTTGGTGATGCCGGAGGAGATCAGGTCGCCCAGGCCGCCACCACCGCCGAAGGTGGCCAGCGTCGCGGTGCCGACGTTCAGCACCAGCGCGGTCCGTACGCCCGCCAGGATCAGCGGTACGGCCAGCGGCAGTTCGACCCGGAACAGCACCAGGCGCGGCGACATCCCGATGCCGCGCGCCGCCTCCACGAGCGCCGGGTCGATGGCCCTCAGCCCGGCGACGGTGTTGCTCAGCACCGGCAGCACCGCGAACGCCACGATGCCGATCAGCGCCGCCCGCCGGCCGATGCCGAGCCAGATCACCAGCAGCGCCAGCAGGCCCAGGGCCGGGGTCGCCTGGCCGATGTTGGCCGCCGCGACGAACGGTGGGGCGGCCCGGCGCAGGCTCCTGCGGGTCAGCGCCACGCCCAGCGGGATCGCGATGACCAGCACGAAGAAGGTGGAGATCGCGACGAGTTCGGTCTGCTGGCGGAGCGCGGTGCGCACGATGCCGCCGGAGAGCGCATTCCTGGCGATCGAGTCCAGCTCGGTGGTGCTGAGATACCAAGCGGTCGCGCCGAGGGCGGCTGCGACGAAGGCCGGCACGGTCACCAGCTTCTGCCAGGTGATACGGGGTGGGAGCCGGTGGGGTGCGACGGGCCCTGTCTCGGGCTCGTCCGGGCCCGGAGCCCGGTGACCGGCCTCGGGAGCTGCGACGCCACCTGCCCCGCCACTGACCTCGCTCCGGCTCACGAGGGCTCACCCCGGCCGGTCCGCTGAGCCTCCTCGGCTCGCCGCTCCTCCGGCGCCCCGTTCATTGCGTTCAGCAGCGTCGCCATGTCCACGACGCCGACGTACTCGCCGCCCTGCCCGGTGACCGCGACGCGGCCCGCGCCGTCGGCCAGCAGCGCCTCCAGCGCGTCCCGCAGCGTCACGTCCACCCCGATCCGGCCCCGTACCGGGACGCCCGCCGGTAACGGCAGGGGCTCCGCGACGGGCTGCGTGCTCCGGGCGCGCGTCAGGTCCTCGCGCCGCAGCCAGGTGTGCGGGCGCCGGTCCCGGTCCAGCAGCAGCAGATGATCGGCGGAGGCGGAGTCCGCGTGCAGCAGCTCCAGGACGGTCTCCAGCGGGTCGTCGACGGTGGCGGTCGGGACGTCGGCGAGCTCCACCTCCCGTACGCGCTTGAGGTTCAGTCGCTTCACCCCGGCGCCCGCGCCCACGAATCCGGCGACGAAGTCGTCGGCCGGGCTGGTCAGGATCGCCTCCGGGGTGTCGAACTGGGCGATGTGCGAGCGCTCGCGCAGCACCGCGATCCGGTCGCCGACCTTGATGGCCTCGTCGAAGTCGTGGGTGACGAAGACGATCGTCTTGCGCAGCTCGCGCTGCAGCCGGATCAGCTGGTCCTGAAGGCGTTCCCGGGTGATGGGGTCGACGGCCCCGAACGGCTCGTCCATCAGCAGCACGGGCGGGTCGGCGGCCAACGCCCGCGCCACCCCGACCCGCTGCTGCTGGCCGCCGGAGAGCCGGCGCGGATAGCGGCCGCGGAACTCCCCGGGATCCAGGCCGACCAGATGGAGCATCTCCTCGACCCGGTCCCGCACCTTCGCCCGGGGCCAGCCGGCCATCTTCGGTACGAGCGAGATGTTCTCGGCGACGGTCATGTGCGGGAAGAGGCCGGTGGCCTGGATGGCGTAGCCGATGGTGCGCCGGAGCGCCACGGGGTCGATGCCGGTGACGTCCTCGCCGCCGATCGTGATCCGCCCGGAGGTCGGCTCGATCAGCCGGTTGATCATCTTGAGGGTGGTGCTCTTGCCGCAGCCCGAGGGACCCACGAGGACCACGGTCTCGCCCGCCGCGATGTCCAGGGTCACGTCCTCCACGGCCGGAGCGGGGCTGTCCGGATAGCGCTTGGTGAGGTTGTCCAGTCGGATACTCGCGCCGGCGGCGGCCCGCTGGGCGAGCCCGGCGGGCTCTGCGGTCGCGGAAGCCTGGGCGGTGGGTTCGGCGGTTTCGGCAGGTTCAGCCACGGATCCCCCGTGAGATGGTGAGCCGTCCGATCGCCACGTACCCGGCGTCGAAC
This sequence comes from Streptomyces sp. 7N604, assembly GCF_052245475.1. NCBI lineage: Bacteria > Bacillati > Actinomycetota > Actinomycetes > Kitasatosporales > Streptomycetaceae > Streptomyces > Streptomyces sp. 7N604. Next base: position 25,693 of record NZ_JBQQBX010000013.1, read on the forward strand.
AGCAGGGCCAGGACGACGATTCCGAGCGTCCCCGACAGTACTTCGTTGACCGCGTTCGCACTGCCCAGGCTGGAGATCCCGCGGAAGATCTGGTTGCCGAGCCCGGGCCCCGAGGCGAAGGCCGCGATCGCCGCGATGCCCATCAGCATCTGGGTCGCCACCCGGACGCCGGTGAGGATCGGCGGCCAGGCGAGCGGCAGTTCGACCCTGAGCAGCCGGGCGAACCGCGACATCCCCATGCCCTTGGCGGCCTCGACGAGGGCCGGGTCGACCCCGCGTAACCCGACGACCGCGTTGCGGACCACGGGCAGCAGCCCGTACAGCGTCAGCGCGATGACGGTCGGTGCGACGCCGAGGCCGACGACCGGGACGAGCAGGCCGAGGAGGGCCAGGGAGGGGACGGTGAGGATGGTCGCGGTCGTGGTGATCGCGAGGTTTCCCGCCCACTCGGTGCGGTAGGTGAGGACGCCGATCAGGACGCCGAGCACCGTGGCGGCGACCATGCACTGGAAGACGGCGCTGGCGTGCTGATAGGAGTCCACCAGCAGCTGCTGGTAGCGGGTGCCCAGGTACTCCCAGAAGTTCACTTCACGGCCCCTCCCTCAAGGGCGGTCCCCCCCCCGGCGGTCGGCGGTCCTTGCGGCTCCTGCCGCGACGCCTGGCGCACCAGTGGAATGATCCGGAGCGGCACCGGATTCTCCATCACGATCGCCGTCGAGGCCCGCACGATGCCATTGAATCCCACCACCCTGTCGATGACGCGCTGCAAGTCGGCATTCGAGCGTGCCACCAACCGGCACAGCATGTCACCATGGCCCGTCGTGGTGTGCAGCTCCAGCACTTCCGGGACGCCGTCCAAGTGCGCCCGTACGTCCGCGCCTTGACCCTGCCTGATCTCCAGCGTCGCGAACGCGGTCACCGGATAGCCGAGCGCCGCCGGGTCCACGTCGGGCCCGAAGCCGCGGATCACCCCATTGGCCCGGAGGCGGTCGAGGCGCGCCTGTACGGTCCCGCGCGCGACGCCGAGGCGCCGCGAGGCCTCCAGTACGCCGATCCGCGGTTCGTGCGCCAGCAGCTCCAGCAGCCGCCCGTCCAGCTCGTCGATGCCCATGAGCCCGCCTCCCGGTAGTCATCCTGTACAGAACGCCCCGCATCCGCCGGTTATTGCTGTGCAGAGTGTGCAGCGATTCTGCCAACTATTGCGCACCTTGTGGAGCAGAGGGAGTCTGAGGTCATGACTGAGACCATCCATCACACCCCGCACACCGCACGGCAGGCCGACCCCTTCCCGGTGAAGGGAATGGACGCGGTCGTCTTCGCCGTCGGCAATGCCAAGCAGGCCGCGCACTACTACTCCACGGCCTTCGGCATGAAGCTCGTCGCCTACTCGGGGCCGGAGAACGGCGTCCGGGAGACGGCCAGTTACGTCCTGGAGTCCGGCGCCGCCCGCTTCGTCTTCATCTCGGTCATCAAGCCGGTGACCGAGCGCGGCCGGTTCCTCGCCGGGCACGTGGCCGCGCACGGCGACGGCGTCATCGACCTCGCCATCGAGGTCCCGGACGCGCGGGCCGCGTACGAGTACGCGGTCGCCCACGGCGCCACCGGCCTCGAGGAGCCGCACGACGCCAAGGACGAGCACGGCACGGTCGTCCTCGCCGCCATCGCCACGTACGGCCAGACCCGGCACACCCTCGTCGAGCGCACCGGTTACGACGGCCCGTACCTCCCCGGCTTCGTCGCCGCGGCCCCGCTCATCGAGCCGGGCCCCCGCCGCTTCCAGGCCATCGACCACTGCGTCGGCAACGTCGAACTCGGCAAGATGGACGAGTGGGTGGCGTTCTACAAGAACGTGATGCACTTCGCCAACATGAAGGAGTTCGTCGGCGACGACATCGCCACCGAGTACTCGGCGCTGATGTCGAAGGTCGTCGCGGACGGCACCCGCAAGGTGAAGTTTCCGATCAACGAGCCCGCCGTTGCCAGGAAGAAGTCGCAGATCGACGAGTACCTGGAGTTCTACGGCGGCCCGGGCGTCCAGCACATCGCGCTCGCGACGAACGACATCGTGGCGACCGTACGGGCCATGCGCGCGTCCGGAGTTCAGTTCCTGGACGTCCCCGACTCGTACTACGACACCCTCGGCGAGTGGGTCGGCGACACCCGCGTGCCGCTGGACGAGCTGCGCGAGCTGAAGATCCTCGCCGACCGCGACGAGGACGGCTATCTGCTGCAGATCTTCACCAAGCCGGTCCAGGACCGCCCCACCGTCTTCTTCGAGATGATCGAGCGGCACGGTTCGATGGGCTTCGGCAAGGGCAACTTCAAGGCGCTCTTCGAGGCCATCGAGCGCGAGCAGGCCAAGCGCGGCAACCTCTGAGCCGCTGGGCCCCCCGACCCTCGCGAGGCGCGCCGCCCCCGCTCCGGCCGCGGGCCCCACGGGACCTGACACCCGTGGGGCCCGAGCGTGTCCGGGGTGGCTTGGGGTCGTTGGTCCGGTATGCGGATCCAGATCATCACCGCGGGCACGTACGGCTCCGTGGCCCCCTACACCGGTCTCGGTCACCGCCTGCTGGCCGAGGGCCACCACGTCGAGCTCGTCACCCACGCCCGGTACGCCGAGTCCGTGGCCTGCTGCGGCCTCGCCATGCGCCCCCTGCCCGCCGACCCGTTCGAGCACCTCCTGTCCGCGCACGCGCGCGTGACGCAGGCGCGCAGTTCCCCGCGGAGCCTGTACGAGATGGGCCGGGCCTCGCAGCGCGCCGCGACCGGTCTCGTCGACGGGATCATCGAGGCCGTGGACGACAAGGCGGATCTGATCCTGCTGTCCACGCTCGCCGCGCCCATCGGCTCGGTGGTCGCCGAGTACCACCGGATCCCGAGCGCGGGCGTCTTCCTCCAGCCGGAGGAGCCCACCACCGCGTTCCCGCCCTGCGTGATGCGCTGGCGGCCCGAGAGCCGCGGCAACCGGGTCCTGGGCCGGGCCGTCAACGCCGGATTCGATGCCCTGTACGCCGCGGCGAACCGGCGGCTGCACGCCCGGCTCGGGCTCCACCGCCGCGGTACGGCGCAGCTGCGCAGGCGCCGCGGCGGCTCCCAGTGGCCCGTATGGCACGGCTTCAGCCCCGCCGTCGTACCGCGCCCGCAGGACTGGCGGCCGGGTCTTTACGTCACCGGCTACTGGTGGCCCCACCAGTGCGCGAGCTGGACGCCCCCCACCGAGGTCACCGACTTCCTCGAGGCCGGTCCCGCCCCGGTGTTCGTCGGCTTCGGCAGCATGATGCCGAGGCCCGCAGAGGAGCTCGGCGACATCACCGTACGGGCGCTGCGCAGGGCCGGGCTGCGCGGCGTGGTCCAGGCGGGCTGGGCCGGTCTTTCGGTGGCCGGCGACGAGGTGCTCACGGTCGACAGCCTGCCGCACAGCTGGCTCTTCCCGCGGACGGCGGCGGTCGTGCACCACGCGGGGGCGGGCACGACGGGTGCGGGGCTGCGGGCGGGGGTGCCGGCGGTCCCGGTCCCGGTGCTGACCGACCAGCCGTGGTGGGCCTCGCGCCTGGTCCGCCTGGGCGTGAGCCCCGGCGCCCTCCCGCACGCGATGCTCTCCGCGGAACGCCTGGCCGCCGCCCTGCGCCGGGTAACGGGCACCCCGGGTTCGGCCTACCGCCGCCGAGCCAAGGAACTGGCCACCCACATCGCCCACGAGGACGGCTCCGGCCAGGTGACCCGTGCGATCGCGTCCTGGCTCGGCTGACAACGCCGAGGCCGCGCCGCCAACGGCGGCGCCTCACCCAGCCCCGTCCACCGACCCGGCGCCGCCAACGCCTGGACCCCACCCCGCCCCGGCCACTGGCCCGGCCGAGCGCGTCGCGGCAGACCGGGGCGCTCGTGTGGCAACGGCGCCGACAGACGCGACCGGGCTCGATCCGGCCTCCGGTGCGGCCGACCGGGACGCGGTCGGGTCCGCTGCGGTCGCGGTCGGCGCGTCGGGCGCGCGTGGTCCGAACTCCGGCCAGGGGCGGCCTGGGCCCGCTGGGCAGTCCGTCGACCGGAGCGAGGACCGTTTCGGCCCGGCTCACGGGATTTTTGGCGCGGAGGGTTGGTCCGGAGACGGTAGCGGCGGGTCTTCGGGGCCTGGCGGCCGGGGCGAGGGGCTCGATTCCGGATCGGGTGGGGCCCGCCCCATGGGGCGGGTCGACGCCTGGCTGTACCGGCATCAGGCCGAGGGCGCCATCTGCATGACCTTCGGCCTGCTCGCCTGGTTCGACGGGCCCCCGCCCCTCCTCCCGGAGCTGCGGAAGCGGGTACGCGAGCGCTGGTGCAGCCTGCCGCGGCTGCGGGCCCTCCCGGTCGACGGACCCTGGCCGCACTGGACTCCCGCCCCCCAGGACCCGGACCCAGACCACCACGTCGTCGCCGGCCCGCACGCGGAGCCGGGCCTTCACGTCCAAGCGCCCTTCACCGCCGCCTCGGAAGCTGCCGCGCCGCAGGCGCGGGGGCCGGTGCACGCGGGCGTGGAGGCGTGCGCGGCGGCGCTGCTCGCGGAGCCGCTCGGCTCCGCGAGCGGCCTGCCGCCCTGGCGGCTCCATCTGCTCCCCGCCGAAGAGGGTTCCGGCTTCGCGCTGCTGCTGCGCGCCCACCACGCCCTCCTCGACGGCAGGTCCCTGATCACCCTCCTCCGTACCCTCCTCGACGGTCCGGGGTCCTACCCCCTGCCCCCCGCCGCCGCGCATCTCCCCGAACCCCTCGACCTCCCCTCAGCCCCCAGGTCCGCCCAACTCAGGGCCACCGCCGGGCTGTTGCCCGCCGGACGGCGGCTGCCCTTCCACGCGCGCGTGGACGAGGGCCGTGCCCTGGCCTGGAGCGAACTGCCGGTGCACGCGCTGCGGCAGGCGCGCGGAGCCCTGCCCGGCGACGAGCCGGCCTCCGCCAACTCCGTCTTCCTCGCCGCCGCGGCCGCCGCGCTGCGCGCCACCGGCGCGCTCGGCGCCCGCCCGGGCCTGCCCGGCGTCTGTGCCATGGTTCCGGTCGACCTCCGCTCTCCCCGTGACGAGGCGTACCTCGGCAACCACTACGCGACCATCCGCATCCCCCTCCCCACAGCGGCCGCCGCATCCGGCCCCGACCGGCTCACCGCCGTGGAGCGCTCCGCCCGCCGGGCCGCGCACCGCCGCCTCGCGGACGCCCAGGCCCTGCTGGTGAGCAGGACCCCGCTCCGGCGCAGCGCGCTGCGCGACGCGCTCGCCCGCTACGCCGACTCGCCGCGCTACTCCTCGCTGCTGTGCACCAACGTCCGTACCGGCGGCGCGGGCGGCCCCGGCGCCCTGGCCCTGGGCCCCGCGACAGCGACCAGGATGGCGCTGGTGCCCGCCCTCAGCCCGGGGCATCCGCTCGCCCTGTCGCTGACCACTCACGGCACCACCACCGCCGTGGCCGTCCTCACCGACGAGGCGCACGCGCCCCTCGGCCGCCCGGTCGCCGACCGGATCCGGCACGAGGTGCTCGCCCTGCGCTCGGCGGCCCTGGACAGCCCGTACGGATGAACTTCACCGCGGCTCCCGACGCCGGTTCCCGGCCCGCGCGAACGTGCCTCGGATAGTGCTCTGATGCGACGACTCGGAGATCTCGGAGATTCAGCAGGCTCGCCGGGGGCGAGGCCGAGCCGCCGGTCGGTTCTCGGGCTGGCCGGTGCGGCGGCGGCAGCCGTCTTCGCGGCCCCGCGAGCGTCCGCGGCCCCCCGGACATCCACGGCGCCCCCCACATCCGCGGCCCACCAGACGAACACGTCTCCCCGGGCGTACGCCGCGGACACGCCCTTCGATCTGAGCGCCCAGGGCACCCGCTGGATCCAGGACAAACCGCTCCACCACACCACCGTCATGCAGTCGTTCGCCTTCGACGAGCGCCGCCGCCAGATCTACGCGGTCCAGGTGATCTCCGGCGGCGTCCGGCTCCTGGGCGAGCCCCGCGCGTACACCCACGCCGAGCGGTCGCTCGCCGGTGACCTGTGTCTGAACCGGCTCTCCTGGGACGGCGCCGTCCTGGACCGCATGTACCTGAAGGGCTTCGGGCACGGGACCGCCATGGGCGCCGAGGAGACGGCGGACGGCGGCATCGCGCTGTGGGCCGAGACCGACGCCAACCCCGCCTCCGGGTACGGCCGGGCCATCGGCCGCTTCCGGTACGCCGCGGGCACCGTGCTGAGCGCCGGCGACCCCGGCGTCACCACGTACCGCCCGCGCCCCGGCACCACCAACAACGCGGCGGCGATCGACCAGGCCGGCCGCCGCCTCCTGCTGCGCTACGGCATCGCGGGCAGCCGCCGGTACGCGCTCTACGACCTGGACGCCTTCGCCGCGGGCGACTTCGGCCCGCTGGCCGACTTCGAGCAGCCGGGCACCGAACTCGGGCTGCCGTTCCAGGGCATGACGCTGCAGGGCGGCTACGCGTACCAGATGCTCGGCCACTCCCACGACCCCGACAGCCCGCCACCGAGCACCGGCGACACCCGGCTGTACTGCATCGACCTGCGCACCGGAGCGGTGGTGCAGGAACAGCCCTCCCGCACCGCGTACGCCCTGGCCTCGCGCGAGCCCGAGGGCCTCGCGGTGCTGCGGAACGAAGGGCACGGGCCCCGGCTGTGCATGGGCTTCGCCTCGGGACCTGTGGGTGGCCGGAGGTACTCCCTCTACTACCTGGAGTCGCACTGACCACCGACCCAACGATGACGCCGACCGGACGCCGACCCGACGCCGACCGCGACCAGTCGTTGATCTTCCCAGGCGGACCGCCCGATGCGAGTCTTGAACCATGGCTGACCTCATCGAGCGACTGCGCGACGGGCTTCCGGACGAGGCCGTGCTGACCGACCCCGACATCACGGGCTCCTACGCCAACGACATGGCGAGCTTCTGCGAAGCGGGCGCCCCTGCCGCCGTCGTCCTCCCGCGCACCGTCGAGCAGGTGCAGCACGTGATGCGCACCGCCACCGAACTCCGCGTCCCGGTCGTGCCGCAGGGCGCGCGCACCGGCCTGTCCGGTGGTGCCAACGCCTCCGACGGCTGCATCGTGCTCTCGCTCGTCAAGATGGACCGGATCCTGGAGATCAGCCCGGTCGACCGGATCGCCGTCGTCGAGCCGGGCGTCGTCAACGCCGTCCTCTCCCGCGCCGTCGGCGAGCACGGGCTCTACTACCCGCCGGACCCCAGCAGCTGGGAACAGTGCACCATCGGCGGCAACATCGGCACGGCCTCCGGCGGTCTGTGCTGCGTGAAGTACGGGGTCACCGCCGAATACGTGCTCGGGCTCGACGTCGTCCTTGCCGACGGGCGGCTGCTGACCACCGGACGCCGCACCGCCAAAGGCGTCGCCGGATACGACCTGACCCGCCTCTTCGTCGGCTCCGAGGGCAGCCTCGGCATCGTCGTACGGGCCGTCCTCGCGCTCAAGCCCGCGCCGCCGCAACAACTCGTCCTCGCCGCCGAGTTCCCGTCCACGGCCTCGGCGTGCCAGGCCGTCTGCGAGATCATGGCCCGCGGCCACGCCCCCTCGCTGCTCGAGCTCATGGACCGCACCACGCTCCGTGCGGTCAACAAGATGGCCAACATGGGCCTGCCGGAGTCCACCGAGGCGCTGCTGCTCGCCGCCTTCGACACCCCGGACCCGTCGGCGGACCTGGCCGCGGTCGGCGAGCTGTGTGCGGCGGCCGGTGCCACCGAGGTCGTCCCGGCCGAGGACGCGGCCGAGTCCGAGCTGCTCCTGAAGGCCCGGCGGCTGTCCCTCACCGCGCTGGAGCAGGTCAGGTCCGCCACGATGATCGACGACGTCTGCGTCCCGCGCTCGAAGCTCGCCGCCATGCTCGAGGGCACGGCGGCCATCGGCGAGAAGTACGGCCTGACCGTCGGCGTCTGCGCGCACGCCGGCGACGGCAACACCCACCCGGTCGTCTGCTTCGACTCCGCCGACCCCGACGAGTCGCGGCGGGCCCGCGAGTCCTTCGACGAGATCATGGCGCTGGGTCTTGAGCTGGGCGGCACGATCACCGGGGAGCACGGGGTGGGGGTTCTGAAGAAGGAGTGGCTGGCGCGGGAGCTGGGTCCCGTGGGACTCGAGTTGCAGCGCGGCATCAAGCAGACCTTCGACCCGCTGAACCTGCTGAACCCGGGCAAGATCTTCTAGACCTCCGGGTCCGTGCCGTCCTCCACCCGCTCTAGGCGTCCTCCGGGCTGCCGTCGCGTAGCTGGTCGTCGGGCAGGGCAGGGGCCAGCAGCGCGGCGAGCGCGTCGTCGACGTCCAGCCACTCGTGCTCGGAGCCGGGCGCGACCGCCCGCAGCGTCAGCTCCAGCCAGGCCGACAGGGCCGCGGCCGGGGCCTCGATCAGCGCGCTCCCGCCCGGCGAGGACAGTGCCATGCTGACGGCGCTGCGCCCGTCGACCTTCGTCGGCCGGACCCGTATGTCTCCCTCCCCGCACGGCCGGAACACCCCCTCGATCAGCAGCTCTCGCGCGAACGTCCAGCGGACGGGCGAGTCCGAGCCGACGTGGAAGGTGATCTGCACCGCGTACGGGTCGTCCCTGCGGTAGGCGAGGCGGGCCGGGATGGGGACGGCCCGCTCCGGCGACAGCACCAGCATGAGATCCAGATCGAGCTCCAGGATGTGCATGAACGTCGTCCTTTCCGTGGTGCGGCGGTCCCGCACGGGCCCGCACACGGGGAGAGGCGACGCCCCTGGATTCCTTACGCGACTTCCTGGGAAAGTGTTCAGATTTCCTGGGGACACCGCCCCGCGGCCGTGCGATTGCGGGTGTTCACCACAAGCGGGTGGAGACGGGCACTTCGTCTGGATAGGGTGCCCAGAGAGGCGGTTGAAGAGGCTGTGCCGCCCCAGCCGGGGACACGGCCGGAGGTCGACAGGGGCGCCCGATGAGTGATGTCGTACCAAAGGATGGCGCCGGGGTGAGCGCGGCGACGCGCGGCCCCGACGAGGTCGAGCTCCGCCTCGAGCAGCACCGGAGGGAGCTGACCGGCTACTGCTACCGGATGCTCGGATCGGCCTTCGAGGCCGAGGACGCGGTGCAGGAGACGATGGTGCGGGCCTGGAAGGCCTACGACCGCTTCGAGGGCCGCTCGGCGCTCCGCTCCTGGCTCTACCGCATCGCGACCAACGTGTGCCTCGACATGCTGGGCGGCAAAGAGCGCCGTACCCGCCCGATGGACCTCTCCTCCCCGTCGACCGCCGCATCCCCGCTGGGCCCGGCGCTGCCGGAGGTCACCTGGATCGAACCGGTTCCGGACGGCCGCGTGCTGCCGACCGACGGCGACCCGGCCGAGGTCGCCGTGGCGCGGGAGTCGGTGCGGCTCGCGTTCGTCGCCGCGCTGCAGCACCTCGCGCCCCGGCAGCGGGCCGTACTGATCCTGCGCGAGGTGCTGGCCTGGAAGGCGAGCGAGGTCGCGGAGCTGCTGGACACCACGGTCGCGTCGGTCAACAGCGCGCTGCAGCGGGCGCGCGCGACGATCGCCTCGAGCGATATCGCGGACACCGACCCGGCCCGGCCGATGGACGAGGAGCAGCGCGCGCTGCTGGCGCGCTACGTCGACGCCTTCGAGCGCTACGACCTAGACTCGCTCACCTCGCTGCTGCACGAGGACGCGACGCTGTCCATGCCGCCCTTCGAGCTGTGGCTGCGCGGGCCCGCCGACATCCGCGCGTGGCTGGTCGGGCCCGGCATCGGCTGCCGCGGGTCGCGCCTGGTCCCGGTCACGGCGAACGGCTCCCCGGCCTTCGGGCAGTACCGCCCCGACCCCGTCGAGGGCGGCCACGAGCCGTGGGCGCTCCAGGTCATCGAGGTGTCGGACGGCCGGATCACCGGGTGGAACTCATTCCTGGACACCGCCCGGCTGTTCCCGCTGTTCGGCCTGCCCGCCCGGCTCGAGGCGCAGCCCGGGACGTCGTAACGCGGGACGTAACGCGGGACCGCCGGGGCACAGCGGCAAGGCCTCGTCGAGGCCCGCGGAGGCCAGCAGGGCCCGCAGGCCGTCACCGGCGTGGCGGAGCCGGAGCCGGCGGCCAAGGCGCCGCGCGGTCAACTGCAGCCGCGCCAGCGCCTCGAGGGTGACCACATCCGGGTCGGCGAGCGCACCCACATCCAGGGTCACCAGCTCGGCGTCGCTGCTCTGCAGCAGCACCCGCAGGCGCTCGCACAGCCAGGGCACATGGGCGGGCGTGATCGGACCGCGGAGGGCGAGGACGATCGTACGGGCGGTGGGCTCGTCCGGTTCGCCGTGCTCGTCGTGCTTGCCGCCCTCGTGGGGCTCGCCGCGCTCGTGGCGCTCGTCGGGCTCGTCGTCGGGATCGGCCAAGGCCGGCCTCCAGTCGTGGTCATCACCAGAGGAGACCGGCGGGCCGGGGAAAACTCATCGCCCGCGCGGCGGCGGGAAGTCGCCGTGGCTCCGAAGAATCGGCGAACTCTGCTGCGCCGAGCCGGAGTTGGGGCGCAGGCGCAGCGCCCCGGGACGGAACTCCGGGCAGTTGTCCGGCCGTCCGGCTCTCCGGCAGGGGCGCGCTCTCCCAGATTCTTTCGAGCGGGCACGCGAAAGTGGTCCGAACGGCAAGACCGATTCGGGTCCCGTCCGGCGTCTGGTATGTGTGGACAGTGCGCCCCGGCCCGCGTACGCATGCACGCGCGCGGCGGCGGAGTGCGGTACACCACACCGCGTGCGTGCGGCAGACTGCTCATGCCCAACCGCACAGCACGGCAGAGCAGATACGACGGGACACGGTTCAATGAGCGCCCCTACCTCAGGATCCGCCGACGGCAGCCCCGCCCCAGGCTTCTACCCCGACCCGTCCATCCCCGGCTACATCCGGTACTGGAACGGCGCCGCGTGGGTGCCGGGCACCAGCCGCCCCGCGCCGCAGGACGGCGAGGACATGCCGGGCCCGCCGCCGGGCGCCGCGGCCGCATCCTCGGCTGCCCCTTCTCCCTCCGGCCCCGCGCCGCAGCGGGAGGAGACCGGGCCGATGTTCCTCGACGAAGCGGAAGCGGACGACGAGGCGGCGGAGCGGGGCGACTCCGGTACGGGCGTGGGCGCGGGTACGGACACGGGCGCGGGACCGCGCGCCGGATCCGGCACCGCGCTGCCGGAACTGCGGCCGCGCGGCGAGATGGACGTACGCCCCGCTGCCGGGATCGACTGGAGCGACCCCAGCCGCCTGCACGGCTCCCGCCCCGAGCCCGCCTCCGCCTGGGGCGCGGACGCCTCCCGCCAGTCCGGCTTCGGCAGCGGCCAGGACCGCCGCGTGTCCTGGGGCAGCGATCCGGCGGACGCGGGCCCGGCGGGCGCGTCCAGCGCCTCCGGTGCGACGGACTGGGCCGCGGGTGACAGCGGCCGGTCCGCACGAGCGGGCGGCGCCCCCGACCCGCGCGCATCCGAGGGCTCCGGGGCGGCCGGGGCGGCTGCCTCCATCGGCAGGGGACCCGGCGAGGGCAGCGGATCGCCCGGAACCGTGGACCTCGGCGCCGGGGGAGCCTCAGCCGACCGCGATCCCGGCCGCGACCGCGGGAGCGACCGCGATCCCGGCCGTGAGAGCGGCGTCGGCCGTGGAAGCGGCGGCCGCCGGGACGGCACGCTCACGCTCCGGAACGACCGGGGCGACGACCCCGGCTCCGCGCCGTCGTCCGGCGCCACGTCCCCGGGCTCCAAGTCCCCCGGCGCGGCCGACGGCACGATGGCGATCCGCGGCGTACGGCCTGGGGCCGACGAAGGCGAGCGGTCCGTACCCGCCGCGCGGGACGGCGAGTCCGCGTCGGGCCGGGACGGGACCATGACCATCCGCGCCGCCGGAAGCGGTTCCGTGGGCGCGGGCTCCGGCTCCGGCAGCCGCGCCGACGGCACGATGGCCATTCGCGCCGTACGGCCGGGTGCCTCCGGCCCCGCCGCCATCCCCGCGCAACCGGGACCTGCCGCGCCGCAGCCCCCTCAAGCGCAGTCCCCGCAGCCGCCGACCCCGCAACCCCCGGCCCCCATCCCCACCCCCGTCACGCCGGGCCCCGGCGGCGGGCAGCCGTCCTGGGCGCAGCAGGCGCACCAACTCCCGCGGTCCGAGGGCCGGACCGCCGCCCCCGAGCCCGTCGTGCCCTGGCGGCCCCCGGCCGACGACCCGTTCCTGCAGGCCGCCCAGGCGCAGGCGGCCGCCCGCCCCGCCTCGCTCGGCCGCCGGTTCGCGGCCCGGCTGATCGACACCGCCCTCCTCGGCGTCGCCGTCGGGGCAGCGGCCGTCCCGCTCTGGACGAAGGCGGTGGACCACGTCAACGACAAGATCGAGCAGGCGAAGCTGAGCGGTGAGACCGTCACCGTCTGGCTGCTCGACAGCACGACGGCCGTCTATCTGGGCATCGTCCTCGGCGTACTGCTCGTGGGCGGGGTGCTGTACGAGGCGCTGCCCACCGCCAAGTGGGGCCGGACGCTGGGCAAGCGCCTGTGCCAGGTGAAGGTGCTGGACATCGAGTCCCACGACACCGCAGGCTTCGGCGCCGCCCTCCGCCGCTGGCTGCTCTACAGCGTCCTCGGCGTCCTGCTCATCGGCGTACTCAATGTCCTGTGGTGCCTGTTCGACCGGCCGTGGCGCCAGTGCTGGCACGACAAGGCGGCCCGTACCTTCGTGGCCGGGACCGGCGGGAGCGCGGCGAGCGGATAGCGGGGATGGCGGCGCTGCCGTACCCGGGCCCGGCCGGTCCCCCGAACGGCTCGTGCCGGGCTGCGGCCCCCGCACCGCGGAGGTCGACTGGTGCGCATGAGCACCGATCAGCCGCCACCGGGGTCCGGCGGGCCGCCGGACGAGGACCCGCTGCGGAAGCGCCCGCCGGACGGTCCTGAGGGTGGCGGCGGAGGTGCCTCACCGTATAACGGCACCCCGCCGCCGGGCGGCGAACCGCCGCAACCCCCACCCGGTGGCGAACCGCCGCAGCCCCCTCCTGGCGGCGAGCCACCGCCGCCCCCTCCCGGCGGTGGCCCGTTCGGCGGCCCGCCCCCTCCCGGCGGCTGGCCCCCCGCGGGCGAACCGTTCGGCGGTGCCCCGTACGGCGCCGAGCCGCTCGCCGGTATGCCGCCACTCGCCAACCGCGGCAAGCGCCTGCTCGCCCGCATCATCGACGGCCTGCTCATCAGCATCCCGGTCGGCGCGATCATGTACGGGATCGTCGGCGGCTACGACCCCACCGACGCCGATGACAGCGGCAAGTCCGCGGCCGTCCAGGGCGTGGTGCTGCTCGCGTATCTCCTCTACGAGGGGCTGATGCTGACCCACTCCGGCCAGACCGTCGGCAAGCGGCTGATGAACATCCGCGTCGCCCTGCTCGAGAACGGCGGTGTCCCGAAAGGCCAGCCGGGATGGATCCGCGCCTGCGTCTACTCGCTGCCCGAGATCGTGCCGTGCTGCGGCTTCATCTTCTGGCTGGTCAACGTGTTGTGGTGCACCTGGGACAAGCCGTACCACCAGTGTCTCCACGACAAGGCGGCGAAGACCGTTGTCGTGGAGGCCCGTTAGCCGGCGGGCCCGAAGGATCAGGAGTGGACCGAGTGCTCCTCGACGCGCGGCTCGGATATCGCATGCGCCCTCGGCCCCGGCACCACCGCGTCGAGCCGCTCCTCGGCGGGCGCGGCCGGCTGCGCCTGGCGGTCCGTGCGCGGCACGGGCACCGTCGCGGAGACCAGGAGCCCGAGGGCCAGTCCGGCGAAGGCGATGACCGCCACCCCGATACCCGAACGGGTCTGGGAGAGCAGGAGCATGGCCAGGGTCGAGAAGACGACGGTGACCGAACCGTAGGCGAACTGGGCGGCAGTCGGACGCGGCATGGCGGGGGTTCCGTCCTCGGGACTGATTTGGGGGTTTGAGTGCTGTCTGCCCGAGGCGAACCAGCAGTAAGCGTGACCTAACACACGGCACCGTTGCACAGGGGGCGCACGGAGTCATGCGGCATTCCAACTGCCGAGACAGGCGCGCCCGTTCGACGGTGCCATACGTGTCGGGGGGTCGTTCGGATTCCGGATCGCGCGAACCGGGTAACGTACTCGCCTGGCGTGTTCAAGTCAAGATCTGTCTTTTCCTCCCCGTCTCCGGTCCAATGCCCCCTGACCACGCAGCAATCGGGGAGGACCACACAAGTGAAGAACGCGACGAGAGGGCGGCGGGCGGTCAGATCCGCCGCTCTGGTGACAGCGGTCGCCGCGATGGGCGCGGCCGCACTGACCGCAGGTGCCGCCGCGCAGGCGGAGGACCGGTCGGGCGCCGGCGCAGTCGAGCGCCACGACCCGGCGCCCGGGAAGGGCCACGCCGAGCACGCGGAGCACGACCTGGAAGGCCCGTTCAGCGAGCGGCAGGCGGCCCAGCGCGAGGAGGCGCTGCAGCGAGTCCTGGCCGGAGACGCGAAGGCCGAGAAGCGCGGCGCCTCCCAGGTGGTCAGGCTCGGCAAGGGCAAGTACGCCGAGCTGGGCCGGGAGAAGACCGACAAGATCTTCACCATCCTCGTGGAGTTCGGCGACAAGGTCGACGACACCACCACCTTCGACCCGGACGGCCCGGAGGGCCCGAAGCCGCCCGTCGTCAAGTACGGCGGCGACCCCGGCCCGGCCCACAACGCGATAGCCGAGCCGGACCGTGCAAACGACAACAGCACGGCCTGGCGCGCGGACTACAACCGCAAGCACTTCGAGGACCTGTACTTCTCCGAGGCCAAGGGCGAGGAGTCGCTGAAGAAGTACTACGAGAAGCAGTCCTCGGGCCGCTACTCGGTCGACGGCGAGGTCTCCGACTGGGTCAAGGTCGAGTGGAACGAAGCCCGTTACGGCTCGAACTACTGCGGCGACACCAACTGCGCCAACGTCTGGGACGCGGTCCGCGACGGCGTCAACCAGTGGGCCGCCGATCAGAAGGCAGCCGGGAAGACTCCCGAGCAGATCAAGGCGCAGCTCGCGCAGTACGACGCCTGGGACCGCTACGACTTCGACGGCGACGGCGACTTCAACGAGTCCGACGGCTACATCGACCACTTCCAGATCGTCCACGCGGGCGAGGACGAGTCGGCGGGCGGCGGCGTGCAGGGCGAGAGCGCGCTGTGGGCGCACCGCTGGTACGCGTACGGCAGCGACGCGGGCGAGACGGGCCCGGCGGACAACAAGGCGGGCGGCACGCAGATCGGCGACACCGGCGTCTGGGTCGGCGACTACACCATGCAGCCGGAGAACGGCGGCCTCGGCGTCTTCGCCCACGAGTACGGCCACGACCTCGGCCTCCCCGACCACTACGACACCACGGGCAAGGGCGAATCCTCCGTCGGCTTCTGGTCGTTGATGTCCTCGGGATCCTGGCTCGGCACCGGCGGGAACGAGATCGGCGACCTGCCGGGCGACATGACCGCATGGGACAAGCTGCAGCTCGGCTGGCTCAACTACGCGAAGGCCGAGGCCGCGACGGAGTCCCTGCACGCGCTGGGCGTCGCCGAGTACAACACGAAGCTGAAGCAGGCACTCGTCGTCGAGCTGCCCGCGAAGCCGAAGACCACCACGATCGCCAAGCCCGCGGAGGGCTCCAAGCAGTGGTGGAGCGACATGGGCGACGACCTCAAGAACACCCTCGCCCGGCCCGTCGACCTCACGGCCAAGTCCAAGGCCTCGCTGGACCTCCAGGGCTGGTGGGACATCGAGGAGAACTACGACTACCTCTACGCCGAGGTGTCGGAGGACGGCGGCGCCAACTGGACGCCGGTGGACGGCACCGCGGACGGCAAGCCGATCCCGCGGGACGGCGGCGACAAGCCGGCCCTGACCGGGACCTCGGGCGCGTACCAGAAGCTCTCGTACCCGCTGGACGCCTACGCGGGCAAGAAGATCGACCTCCGCTTCCGCTACCAGACGGACGGCGGGACCTCCGGCAAGGGCTTCGCGGCCGACGCGATCACACTGACCGCGGACGGGCAGCCGCTGTTCACGGACGGCGCCGAGGGCGACGACAACGGCTGGGCGGCGAAGGGCTTCTCGCGCATCGGCGAGTCCTTCACCCAGGACTACCCGCAGTACTACATCGCGGAGAACCGGCAGTACGTGTCGTACGACAAGACCCTCAAGACCGGCCCGTACAACTTCGGTTTCGCCTCGGGCCGGCCCAACTGGGTGGAGCACTACCCGTACCAGAACGGCCTGGCCGTGTGGCTGTGGGACACCTCGCAGGCGGACAACAACGTGGGTGTCCACCCGGGCGAGGGGCTGATCCTTCCGGTCGACGCGCACGCGGTGCCGGAGAAGTGGGCGGACGGCACGCTGATGCGCAACCGCATCCAGGCGTACGACTCGCCCTTCAGCCGCTACCGCACGGACGGCATCACGCTCCACAACGACGGCAAGGCCGCCAAGATCAAATCGAAGAAGGGCGTCCCCGTCTTCGATGATCACAAGGGCACGTACTGGTATGCGTCGAACCCGACCGCGGGCGTGAAGGTTACTGACACCAACACCCGCATCAAGATCCTCAAGGAGGCCCGGAACGGGTCCTTGATGATCGTCCAGGTTGGACCTTCGGTGAAGTAATCGGCGTTATCGCAGGTCAGAGCGGGTTCGGCCGCCGCCCTCTAGCGGGCGGCGGCCGTTCGCGTTTAGATGCTCTGGCAAGCTTTCTTATTGACACAACGTCTCAACGGGGGAGATCCGCGGGTATGGCAGGTGGAGGGTTCAGCAAGCTTCCGGACGGCAGCGTGGTCGTCGCGCTGTCGCTGCCCCGCCCCCACAGGGCGCGGGGTGAGGGCGTCCGCGATGCCGTACGGGTCCGGGTGCTGGTGCACGCCGCGAACCGGGCGCGGGCGCTGACCAGGCTCAGGAACCTGGGGCTGCGGGCGGTCTACCTGCGCGGCAACGCGGAGCCGCCGACGCCGGACGAGATCACTGCCGTGCTGCACCACCCCGACGGGCTCGTCTGGCGGGCGTCGCCGCACGACGACACCGAGTCCTGGCATCCCATCCGCACGCTCCTGCGGCCTCCGGCCCAGGTCCAGAGGCAGGACCAGGACCAGGGCCAGGACCAGGGCGGCCGGGCCCGGGACCGGGCGCAGCGCCCGGCGGCGGCCGCGCCGGTCGCGGACCTGGGGGCGGCGGGCCCGGCGGGGACGTGGGCGTGGGAAGGCTGGGAAGGCATCCTGGCGGAGTGGTCCGCCGCGACGTAGCCCTTCCGGGGCGGGTCGCAGGGCGCCGGTGCCGTGTGATCGTCCCCCGGCCCCTGGGGCGGAGCCGCCCGCGTCGGTCCGGGGACGGACGGCGCGGCAGCCGTCGGCCCGTGTGGGCATTCGTCCCGCCGGGGCGATGGGCACCCCCATGCTGTCCAGGCCATGGGGGAGGGTGGGCACACCCGGCCCGCACCCGGCGACGGCGGTCCGCGCGACCGTGGGGAGGCCGGGGGCGCCGGAGGCCGGACTTCGGGTCCCCGGGCGCCTTCCCGGAGCTACGGCTGAGCGCGCGAGCGGTCAGACGACCGGCTTGCCGCTGAGCTCCACGCCCGCTTTGCTGAGCGCCTCGATCGCGCGCTCCGTGGTGTGCTCGGCCACGCCCGCGGTCAGGTCGAGCAGGACGTGCGTGGCGAAGCCTTCGCGTACGGCGTCCAGCGCGGTGGCCCGTACGCAGTGGTCGGTCGCGATGCCGACCACGTCGACCTCGGTCACGCCGCGGGCCCGCAGCCAGTCGGCGAGGAGCGTGCCGTGCTCGTCCCTGCCCTCGAAGCCGCTGTACGCCGCCGAGTACTGCCCCTTGGAGAAGACCGCGTCGATCGCTCCGGAGGCGACTGCGGGCGCGAAGTTCGGGTGGAAACTGCTGCCTTCCGTGCCGGCCACGCAGTGTGGGGGCCAGGAGTGCTCGTAATCCGGATTGTCCGAGAAGTGGTCGCCCGGCTCGATGTGGAAGTCGCGGGTCGCCACGACATGGCGGTAACCGACGGGGGCCTCCGCGACCAGGTCGGTGATCGCGGCGGCGACGTCCGCGCCGCCCGCGACGGCGAGGCTGCCACCCTCGCAGAAGTCGTTCTGCACGTCGGCGACGATGAGTGCCCGTTGCATGGCGCATGCCTTTCGGCTGGTGAGCGGTGAATGGCGGGAGAGAGGGGATCCCTGTGCCGGGGGGCGGGGCGGCGTCCCCGCCTCAGGGCTGGGGATGCCCTTATCTCCTGAGAGTAGAGACTCGAACGCCCGGTTGGGAGGGGACCTCCGAATCCCCAACAAGCCCCCACCTCCGGGCCCGTGCTCGGTTCCGCCCGGCCCAGCCCTCGGGCCCCCCGCACCGGTCCCGCGCCGGTCCCGCGGCCGCGCCGGGGCGATGGAGACGTAGGTCGAGCCGGGGCGGGTTGCGGTGGTCGCATGACCGCCGGACTCCGCCGTCGTGGTGGGTCCGTGGCGGCGGGTTCTTCTTGTCGGCGCAGCGGCGGTGTTCGGCCGCGCGGGACTGGCCGTGGGCCTTCTGGGCCCGGAAGGGGGCGACGTAGTCGCGAGATCGCCGGTCCGTCGGCGAGGGCTCGCCGGGGCGGTGGGGTCCGGGCCGCGCTTCGTGGTCATGGCTGCTCGCCGCTAGGCGTATTCCGTGGGGATGACCGCCTCGCCGCGGGACAGCTGCATCGCCGACAGCGGCAGATTCCCGCGCGCCGCCACATGCCGGTCCCGCGCCGCGTCCAGCGGCTCGCGGCCGGTGATCTCGCCGCCCCTGACGAGCTCCACCAGCAGCTCGCGGCCTGCGAGCTCCGGTGGGAGCTCGTCCGTGCCGACGACCTCCGCCTCGGCCACCCCGTCCTCGTCCCGCCGCCGCGCGGCCCACTTGCGACCGCCGATCGACGTCTTCCCGCCCAGCGCCTTCTTCGCCACCGGCACCAGCGGTGACCCCGGGGCGTCGGACTCGGCCCTGGCGACCAACTTGTAGACCATCGAGCAGGTCGGATGGCCGCTGCCGGTCACCAGCTGGGTGCCCACCCCGTACGCGTCCACCGGGGCCGCGGCCAGCGACGCGATCGCGTACTCGTCCAGGTCGCTGGTCACCACGATCTTCGCGTTCTTCGCGCCGAGGTCGTCCAGCTGCTGCCGCACCCGGTGCGCGACCAGCAGCAGGTCGCCGGAGTCGATCCGCACGGCCCCCAGCTCGGGCCCGGCGATCTCCACCGCCATCCGCACCGCCTCCGCCACGTCATACGTGTCGACCAGCAGCGTCGTCCCCCGGCCGAGCGAATCGACCTGTGCGGTGAAGGCGTCCCGCTCGCTGTCGTGCAGCAGCGTGAAGGCGTGGGCGCTGGTGCCCACGGTCGGGATGCCGTAGCGGAAGCCGGCCGCGAGGTCGGAGGTCGAGGTGAACCCCCCGACGTACGCCGCGCGCGAGGCGGCCACCGCCGCCAGCTCGTGCGTGCGGCGCGCGCCCATCTCGATCAGCGGCCGCGACCCGGCCGCCACCGCCATGCGGGAGGCCGCCGCGGCGACCGCCGAGTCGTGGTTGAGGATCGAGAGGATCACCGTCTCCAGCAGCACGGCCTCGGCGAAGGTGCCCTCGACCCGCAGGACCGGGGAGCCGGGGAAGTACACCTCGCCCTCGGGGTAGCCCCAGATGTCGCCGCTGAAGCGGTAGCCCGCGAGCCATTCGAGCGTCGGCTCGTCGACCACCCGGTGGCTGCGCAGGAAGCCGAGGACGCCCTCGTCGAAGCGGAAGTTCTCGACGGCGTCGAGGACCCGGCCGGTGCCCGCCACGACGCCGTAGCGGCGGCCCGCGGGCAGCTGGCGGGTGAAGACCTCGAAGACCGACCGGCGCCCTGCCGTGCCGGCTCCGAGTGCCGCTTGCAGCATCGTCAGCTCGTAGTGGTCGGTGAAGAGGGCGGTCGACGGCACGTCCACGGGCAGGCGCAGGTCCGCTGTGTTCATGGCAGGATCGTACCCCCCTTACTCGTCACTTTGACGATTTCCCTCGAGCCGGGCTCCGGACCGCTCCCGGACCGCTCCCGAACCGCTCCGGGCCCCGATTTCCCGGCCCTGACGCGTGGGACCGGTTTGTGCGATGCACCACCCCGGGTGGCAGCATGGAACGCGTGAGTGTCGCACCCGTCGAGATCGAGCGTCCCGAGTCGAGCGAAGCACCCTCCGCGGTGCCCGAACCCGACGTCCCCTGGGTCACGCTGGTGCACAACGACCCGGTCAACCTCATGAGCTACGTGACGTATGTCTTCCAGGCCTACTTCGGCTACCCCAAGGACAAGGCCCACAAGCTGATGCTCGACGTACACCACAAAGGCCGCGCCGTCGTCTCGCAGGGCACCCGCGAGGAGATGGAGCGCGACGTGCAGGCCATGCACGGCTACGGGCTGTGGGCGACCCTGCAGCAGGACCGCTGATGGCAGGACAGTTCGAAGCCATTCCCGGCGGCGGGGCTGCCGTGGCGCTCGACGAGGTCGAGATCGCCATCCTGCGCAGTCTCGCCGTGCAGCTGCTGGAGCTGGTCGGTCCCGGGGACCAGCCCGTCGAGGGCCAGGACCCGCTGGCCGAGCTCTTCGCGGAGGGGCCCAGCGAGCCCCCCGCCGACCCCGTTCTGGCCCGGCTCTTCCCGGACGCGTACGGCGGCCCCGAGGCGAAGCCGGACGACGAGGAAGCGCGCGCCTTCTCGTCCGAGTTCCGCCGCTACACCGAGAACGATCTGCGGGCGCGCAAACGCGACGACGCCCTCGCCGTCATCCGCTCGCTGGACGCCCTCACGGTGGCGGGCAACGGTGGCGCGGTGCTCAAGCTGGGCCCGGAGGAGTCCCACCGGTGGCTGGGCGCGCTCAACGACCTGCGGCTGGCCATCGGCACCCGCCTCGAAGTGGCGGACGAAGAGGACGGCGACGAGCTCTACCGGCTGCCGGACTCCGATCCGCGCAAGCCGATGGTGATGGCGTACCTCTGGCTCGGCGGGCTCCAGGAGTCGCTCGTCGAGACCCTCACGCCCTGACGCCGCACCTGACGCGGCGCCCATCCGCCCAAGTCCCGCCGGATGCCCGGCCGATGGGGGCTGATGCGGACTGACGAAGATCGTCCGATTTGTGTTCGCTCAGCGGACACTCAGATCCGGATAACGATCGTGCAACCGCTCCCGCCATGCTTGGGGACGGTTGCGTCGTATGTCCGCTTCTTCTTGTGATTCGCGCCACGGGCGCCTCCTCGGACCGCCCCCCGGCTCGTGATAGACCTTCACGACGCCTGCCGGGACGACACCCATGTCCCGGCAGAGTGCTGAGCCGGCCGACCGCCGGCTTGCAACTCCATCCATTTCCGGGGGGTCGGGACCCGATCCGCGCCATAAGGGCCGGTCGGGCGTGGAGAAAGGCGCAGCATCATGACCTCAGCGCAGGTCGCGAAGCACAACGACGACGGCAACGGGGCCGCCAACACTCCTGAAGAGGGCTATCAGCGGGGGCTGGGCAGCCGCCAGGTCCAGATGATCGCCATCGGCGGCGCCATCGGCGTCGGCCTTTTCATGGGTGCCGGTGCGAACATCGCCAAGGCCGGCCCGAGCATCATTCTCATGTACGCCCTCGCGGGCGTGGTCATCTTCTTCATCATGCGAGCGCTCGGCGAGCTGCTCCTCTACCGTCCCGTGTCCGGCAGCTTCGCGGAGTACGCCCGCGAGTTCCTCGGCCCGTTCTTCGGCTATGCGACCGGCTGGACGTACTGGCTGATGTGGGTCGTGACCGGCATGGCCGAACTCACGGCCGCCGCGATCTATATCAACTTCTGGTTCCCTGAGATCCCGCAGTGGGTCAGCGCCCTCGTCTTCCTCGTGGTGCTCTTCGGCGTCAACCTGATCTCGGTGAAGATCTTCGGCGAGGTCGAGTTCTGGTTCTCGATGATCAAGGTCACCGCGATCATCGGCATGATCGTGATCGGCCTCGGCGTGCTCACCCTCGGCTTCTCCGACGCCGGTGAGACCGCCGCCGCCAGCAACCTCTGGGCGCACCACGGCATCTTCCCGAACGGCATCGGCTCGAGCCTGATGACCCTCCAGGGCGTCATGTTCGCCTACCTGGCCGTGGAGCTCGTCGGCGTCACCGCGGGCGAGTCCGAGAACCCCGAGAAGACCCTCCCCAAGGCGATCAACACTCTGCCCTGGCGCATCATCGTCTTCTACGTGGGCGCCCTGGTCATCCTGCTCTCGGTGATCAAGTGGACCGAGTTCTCCGCGGGCCAGAGCCCGTTCGTGCACGGCTTCGAGAAGATGGGCATCCCGCTCGCGGCGGGCATCATCAACTTCGTCGTCCTCACCGCGGCCCTGTCGTCCTGCAACTCCGGCATGTACTCCACCGGCCGGATGCTGCGCGACCTGGCCTCCAACGCCGAGGCCCCGAAGGTCTTCGGCAAGCTCAACGCCCGTAAGACCCCTGCGGTCGGCATCACCGTCTCCGTCGCCCTGATGGGCATCGGCGTGGTCCTCAACTACGTCGTCCCGGAGAAGGCCTTCGGGTACGTCACCTCGGTGGCCACCGCGGCCGGTATCTGGACCTGGATGATGATCCTCGTCAGTCACATCCTCTACCGGCGGGCCGTGCGGGCGGGCCGTCTGCAGGCCTCGTCCTTCCCGGCGCCCGGCGGTTCGCTCTTCAGCTACGTGGCGCTGGCCACGCTGATCTTCGTGACCGGCCTGATCGCGTACGACAAGGACGCCCGGGTCTCCCTGTACGTGGGCGCGGGCTGGGCGCTCTGCCTGGCCATCGGCTGGGCGATCCTGAAGACCCGCAACCCGCAGGTCGCCGCTCCGGTGGAGGAGCGGGAGCTGGAGACCGTCTCGAAGTAACAGCACAGCGCGTCTCACCAGGCGGCCTCCGGACCGATGTCCGGAGGCCGCCTTTGCCCCACCCGTCGCCCACCACCACCCTCAACCGAGGCGCTTTGCGCCGCCTCTCTTATCCTCGTCCCATGCTCACCATCACCCAGGACCTGCACGACCGGATCGTCGCGCACGCGCGCGTGGACCACCCCGACGAGGCGTGCGGCGTCATCGCGGGCCCGGCCGGAACCGACCGCCCCGAGCGCTTCATCCCGATGCTCAACGCGGCCCGCTCGCCCACGTTCTACGAGTTCGACTCGACGGACCTGCTGAAGCTGTACCGCGAGATGGACGACCGGGACGAGGAGCCGGTGGTGATCTACCACTCGCACACGGCCACCGAGGCGTACCCGTCCCGTACGGACATCGGCTACGCCAACGAGCCGGGCGCCCACTACGTCCTCGTCTCCACCGCCGAGTGCGGCAACGACGAGGGCCCCGTGCAGTTCCGCTCCTTCCGGATCGTGGACGGCGAGGTCACGGAGGAAGAGGTCAAGGTCGTCCCGGCGTACTGATCATCCCTGGTGATCGCCACGGCGCCGGTGTCCAGGAGAACGTCCGCATCCTGGGACGGTCTCCCGGAGCGCGGAGGGGGAATCGTTACGATGAGCCCATGGTTGTCGATGACGTGAGCGATAAGGCGCCGGGCACGCTGCTCGTGGCGCGGCTGCACGTCGACCTGTGCCGCCTCGCCAGCGCGATCTGTCCGCGCCCCGCCGCTTGCCGCACCACGCGCCGTACGGCCTGAGCACACGCGCCGCGGCACACCGCACCACCGGAGCCACCCGCACCCCCCGATCCCTCTCCCGCCGCCGGCGCAGGACGACGCCGCGCGCCCTCCGCCTCATCCCGACAGGAGCCCACCCATGGCCATCGAGGTCCGCATCCCGACCATCCTCCGCACCTACACCGACGGCCAGAAGGCGGTCGAGGGCGGCGGCGCCACCATCGATGAGCTGTTCACCGACCTCGAGTCGCGGCACGCCGGAATCCGCGAGCGCCTGGTCGACGGCGGCGAGCTGCGCCGCTTCGTGAACGTCTACCTCAACGACGAGGACGTCCGCTTCCTCGACGGGATCAAGACCAAGCTGGCCGACGGCGACAGCGTCACCATCCTTCCGGCCGTCGCCGGGGGCGCTGGCTGATGCGCTACGACTCCCCGCTGGCGGCGGTCGGCAACACTCCGCTGGTCCGCCTGCCGAAGCTGTCCCCGTCCCCGGACGTCCGGATCTGGGCCAAGCTGGAGGACCGCAACCCCACCGGCTCGGTGAAGGACCGCCCTGCCCTGCACATGATCGAGCAGGCGGAGAAGGACGGCCGGCTGACCGCGGGCTGCACCATCCTCGAGCCTACCTCGGGCAACACGGGCATCTCGCTGGCGATGGCGGCCAAGCTCAAGGGCTACCGCATCGTGTGCGTCATGCCCGAGAACACCTCGGAGGAGCGGCGGCAGCTGCTCGCCATGTGGGGCGCCGAGATCATCTCCTCCCCGGCGGCCGGGGGCTCCAACACGGCCGTACGGGTCGCCAAGGAGCTGGCGGCCGAGCACCCGGACTGGGTGATGCTCTACCAGTACGGCAACCCGGACAACGCGGGCGCGCACTACGCGACGACCGGTCCCGAGATCCTCGAGGACCTGCCCTCCATCACCCACTTCGTCGCGGGCCTGGGCACGACCGGGACGCTGATGGGCGTCGGCCGCTTCCTGCGGGAGCACAAGCCGGACATCAGGATCGTCGCCGCCGAGCCGCGCTACGACGACCTCGTCTACGGGCTGCGGAACCTCGACGAGGGGTTCGTGCCCGAGCTCTACGACGAGTCCGTGCTCACGACCCGCTTCTCGGTCGGCTCGGAGGACGCGGTGCGGTGTACCCGCGAACTCCTCCAGCAGGAGGGGATCTTCGCGGGCGTCTCCACGGGCGCGGCGCTGCACGCGGCGCTCGGCGTGGGCCGCAAGGCGGTCAGGGCGGGCGAGACCGCGGACATCGTCTTCGTGGTCGCCGACGGCGGCTGGAAGTACCTGTCGACGGGCATCTACACCGCCGAGTCCACGGAGGCCGCGGTCGAGGCCCTCCAGGGCCAGCTCTGGGCGTAGCGTCCCGGACCTCCGCACGTCCGGGACGGCAACCGCCCCTGTGGGGGCGGGGCGGTTGCCGCGTATGGGGGCCGTACGTCGTGGCGTGGCGACGTACGCGGTCGGTCAGCGGACCGTCGCCAACTCCGACTTGTGCAGGCCCTTGAAGCCGTTGGCCCACAGCTCGTCGACCCGGGCGGACTCGTTCGCGTCCGGGTTGGCGTTCGTGCAGGACGGCCCGGGGCCGCCGCCGGACATCAGCTCGCTGCACGGACCCTCGTAGTGGTCGGGCAGGCCCAGCACATGGCCGGTCTCGTGCGCAGCGACGCGGGTGGAGTTGTACTCCTGGTTCTGCTGGTAGTCGAGGAAGATGTAGCCGTGCCCGTGGCCGTCGGTGCTCGCGTACGAGCCGCGGGGGTCATTGCCCTCGCGGTACGTGAAGTCGGCGTTGCTGCCCTCCTGCAGCCGGACGTTGCTCACCGAGGAATTCCAGATCGAGGCGCTGCTCGATATCTCGGCGGCGAATGTGGGGGCCGCCCCGGCGTCGTAGGTCACGGTCACCGCCGAGCTGCCCGTCGCCTTCTGCTTGGCCTTCGCCGACTTCATCACGGCCTCGAAGAAGGCCCGCGTGCCGGCCTCGTCGGCAGCAGAGCCGCTGTAGGCGGCGATGGTGGCAGCGTGTGCCGAGTATCCGGCGGGGCCTGAGGAGTTGGCGGAGTCGGCGGCGCCGGTGGCGGCGGATCCGGCCGCTGAGGCCGGCACCACGGCCAGCGAGGCGAGCAGGCCGAGGCCCAGCGCCGCCGACCCGAGTATCTTGGAGCGATTCATGGGGGGTCTCCAATCAATTTCCGGAGAAATCCCGCCAAGTCGCCTGGGTGAGCGACCGGGGACCGTCCGGAGAACATCTGGGTAAGGCAGAGTCTCGGGGCGTTTCCGGTCGCGCGGATGATGCCAACTCCCGATAGCGTCGGCCAATCGCCCCGCATTTCCTGGCGAACCGGCCATTCCGTGGAACATACGGAAGATGGCTCAATCTCCAAATGAGGGCGCTGATTTCGGGTTTCACGGCCTTTATAGGTCTGGTGGACGGAGCTGATACGCCGTTATTCTCCCGTCGTGGAGCTCGATGTGAGGCACCTTCGTGCGCTGTGTGCGATCGCCGACGCCGGCAGCGTGCGCAAGGCCGCGGTGCAGCTGGGGATGACCCAGCCCTCCCTGACGACTCAGCTCCGCCGTATCGAAAAGGCCATCGGCGGCGCGCTGTTCACGCGTGGGCGTACCGGGAGCAGGCCGACGCCGCTCGGGCGCTCGGTGCTGTCCCGGGCCCGGCCGATCGTGGCCGAGATGAGCGCGCTGATGAGCGCCGCCCAGGACGCGGCCGTTGACGCCGGGGGAGCGCGCCTGCGCATCGGATCCACCGGGAGCCGGGCGGTGGCCGGCTGGATCCGCAGAATCCGCGCCCGCCTCCCCGCCACGGACACCACGATTCACATCGACGTGTCGTCGAACGCGCTGCTGGAGATGCTCGCCACGAACCAGCTCGACGTGGCCTTCGTGCACGAGCCGGAGAACTTCCCGCTGCGGGTGCCCGCCGGGCTCGAACAGCGGGTCGTCGTCGACCGCGAGCCGCAGTTCGTCGCGGTGTCCGCGGCGCATCCCCGGGCGGGCCGGGCGTCCGTACGGCTCTCCGACCTCGCCGCCGACCGGTGGATCGTCGATCCGGCGGCGGACGACGAATTCGCCGCGCTGCGGCGGGCGTTCAGCGAGGCGGGGTGCGATCCGCGCTTCGTCACGGTCAGGGACATCACGACGGCCGCGGATCTGGTGGCGTCGGGCGAGACGGTGAGCCCGTGCCAGCCGACGTCGCGAGCGCGGCAGGGGATGGTCATACTGCCGCTCGTGGACGACCCGCTGGCGGTCCGTCTGCTGCTGGTCTCCCGGCCGTCGGCCGCGGCGGCGGACATCGAAGCGCTCCATGAGGAGCTGGAACAGTCCTACGTCGACGCGGCGTGGGCGAGCCCCACGTACCGGCAGTGGCTGCGGAGCCGGGGCAGCCCGCTGCTGCGCGGCCGTCGCCTCCCCACGGTCCAGACTCCCCGCCCCCAGACCCCGGCCCACACCTGAACTCCATCCGGGCCGCAGGCCCTGACGCGGGGCAGCCGCCCCGCGGGCCGCTCCGGGAACGCGGCGGGCTGAGGCCGTCGCGCAGCGGACCCCGCGTCAGCGGGCCAGGTGGCGGACGCGCGCCCAGACTCCCCGGTCCACAGCCCCCACATGCCGCCGGAACTCCACAACCGGCACTTCCCGCAGCTCCTCCGTCTCCAGATAGCTGCGGCGCCCGGCCGCGTCACCGACCGCCCCGTCCGGCAGGGCGATCACCCCGTCCCGCCCTTCCCGCGCCTGGCTGGTGATCTTCGCGACCAGCGCGACATCCCCGCGCAGCGCGAGCACCAGGCACGGCCGGTCCTTGGACCCCGGCCCGTCCTCGTACGGCACGTCCGCCCACCAGATCTCGCCCGGCCCGGGCAGCCTCCCGGGCGCCCGCCGCCCGGGCAGGCCGGGCCTCGCGGGCCGTCCCGGCGGCCTGCGCACACCCCGAGGCCCGCGCCCGCCCCCCGGCCCCTGCCCCGCCTCTCGGCCACGCCCTGGCTTCCGCGCCGGCCCGCGCCGCCCCCAGCCGCCGGCCGCCGCAGCGATCAGCGCGACCACGACCAGCGCCCCCAGAGCCCACCACCACGACGTGTCCACGCCCAGAACCGTACCTTCGCACCACCGCCCGGCAGCGCCCCCCGTACCGGTGAAGCCACGGGTGAGTTCCCCCACAACACCGCTCCCTGGAGGGGCGACCAGCCCTTTCGCGTCTTACGCTCGACGCACCGCAAGCGCTCACTCCATGCCCACCGCACACACCCCCGGAGCCTCGGAGGTTTCTGCTTCATGAAGCTCACCGTCGTCGGCTGCTCGGGGTCGTTCCCGTCCGCGGACTCGGCCTGTTCGAGCTACCTCGTCGAAGCCGACGGCTTCCGGCTGCTCCTCGACATGGGCAACGGCGCCCTCGGCGAATTGCAGCGCCACTGCGGTCTCTACGACCTCGATGCCGTATTCCTCAGCCACCTGCACGCGGACCACTGCATCGACATGTGCGGCTACTTCGTCGCCCGCTACTACCGCCACGACGGCGGCCGCGCCGACGCCCTCCCCGTCTACGGCCCGGAGGGCACCGAGCAGCGGCTGACCACGGCGTACGCCGACGTGCCCTCCGAGAAGTCGATGAGCGAGGTGTTCGACTTCCGCACCCTGGAGCCCGGCAGCTTCGAGGTGGGCCCCTTCACGGTCCGCACCGACCGCGTCTGCCACCCCGTCGAGTCGTTCGGCTTCCGGCTCGAGCACGGCGGACGCACGCTGACGTACTCCGGGGACACCGGTCCCTGCGAGGCGCTCGACCGGCTCGCCGAGGGCGCGGACCTCTACCTGTGCGAGGCGTCCTTCACACACGGCAAGGAGGACGTGCCGGAGCTCCACCTCAACGGGCGGCAGGCGGGGGAGTCGGCGCAGCGGGCGGGCGTCGGACGGCTCGTGCTGACCCACATCCCGCCGTGGACCGACCCCGAGGTCAACCTGCGGGACGCCCGCGAGGTCTACGACGGGCCCGCGGAACTGGCCCGCGCCGCCGCGGTCTACGAGGTGTAGCCGGGCGCGGTCACCGGCCGTCCCGCCGGTCGTCCCACCGGTGTTCGTGCCGGCCGCCGCGCCGCTGTTCCCGGTCGTGCCGCTGTTCCCGGTCGTGCCGCTGCTCCCGGTCCCGCCGCTGCTCGCGGTCGTGCCGGTGGTGCCACCTCTCCGGCAGTTCGTGCAGCTTCTCCGGCAGCTCGTGCAGGATGTCCGGCAGGTCGTGCCTGCCGGACAGGAACTCCTGGAACTTGATCTTCGCCGTGATCACCGGGTGCCGCCAGCGCTCGTCCCGCCGCGCCGCCCGCGCCAGCCGCTTCGGCTTGTCGCGGTAGCGCCAGCGCGCCCACGGCGCCTCCGGGCGGCTCAGCCGTACGGCTCCGATGACCAGCAGCGGTACGAAGAACAGGCCCAGTAGCCCGGTCCACACCTTCCCCTTCAGCAGGGTGATCACGGCCAGGCCCAGCGTGAGGACCAGGACCCCGCCCAGCAGCAGCGCGTTGCCGGCGCTCGGGTCCGCCTGGTACCCCGACCAGTCGATCACCGAGACCGGGCGGAACCCGAGCAGGACGAGAGCGCAGAGGGCGATGGCCACGAAGACCGCGTCGACCGAGGTGCGGCCCGCCTCGGTCCAGTAGACGTCACGCAAATGCAGGATCAGCGCGAATTCGTCCAGGACGAGCGCGGCGCCGACCCCGAAGATTCCGGCGAGTACGGATTTCACGGTGTCCGACGGGTCGGTGACCAGAATCAGCGCGACCCCGCTGATCAGCATGAAGACGACGCCGAAGACCACGTGGTGGATGTGCAGCCCGCCGGGTTTGATGTTTCCGGGCCACCACCGCACCTGCGCCCTGATCATCCGGACGCTGAGGCGGATGAAGCCGAATCCGACGATGAAGGAGCAGAGGAAGACGAACAGCGGGAGCAGCCCGGTGCCGACGATCTCCCGGTGAAACCAGCCGCCCTGCGCCAACGTCACCACACCGAAACGCTAACCGACAGCCAGGGGAATTCCTCGGCGAGCGGCCCGTAAGCCCCTCCCTGGAGTGGCCGCACGAGCGTCACCGCCGGGGGCGCCCGGAAAGCCGCTCAGGCCCGGGGGCCCCGGCCCGACGGGGAAGGCGCGGGCGGCCGGAGCGCCTGGGGCCGCTTCCTGCACCGCGTTCCCGGCGGATTCGGCGCCTTCTTCGGCTGCCTCGCTCTCTACTGCGCGATCATCGCCGTCATTCCTCCGCCGCGGCTCGCCGGCACCCGCCGCGGCGCGGTCCGGCGCGCCCTGCTCGTCCTCGTCGTGGGCCTGGCCGGCGCCATCCTCGTCGGCTGGGCCCTGGTGGTGCTGCTCTCTTTCTCCAAGTGGTGGCAGCTGGAGGCCCTTTACCGGTCGAACGTGAAGTACCAGCCCGAGTGGCACCCGCGGTTCCTCTGCTACGCCGACGCCGCGGTCTACGGCTCCGTGTCCGAGGCACTGGGCGAGGAGATCGACGGCGGTACGGATCTGGGCACCCTGCTGCGGCTGTGCGACCGGGCCGGGGTCCCGCACATCCCGGAGGACACCCGCGGCGAGGTGGTCCTGGAGATGCACGAGCGGCTGGTCGAGAGCGCACCGAACTCCCCACCTTCTCCAAGGACTTCCCGACCGAGGTCTCGCCGCCTGCGCGAAGGCCCCCGGAGCGAGGGGCTCCGGGGGCCTTCTTCAGGTGCTGTCGCGATCAGGCCTTGGTCAGGTCCTCGACCTCTTCCTCGGGTTCGCGGCCCGGGGTGGCGAGGTTGAACTTGGTGATCGCGAACCGGAAGACCGCGTAGTAGACGGCCGCGAAGACCAGGCCGATCGGGATGATCTTCCAGGGGTCGGTGGCCAGGTTCCAGTTCAATAGGTAGTCGATGGCTCCCGCCGAGAAGGTGAACCCGGCGTGGACACCGAAGGCCCAGGTCAGAGCCATCGAGATGGCCGTGAGCAGCGCGTGGATCGCGTACAGCACCGGCGCGATGAACATGAACGAGAACTCGATCGGCTCGGTGACGCCGGTGACGAACGAGGTCAGGCCGACCGAGACCATCATGCCGAGGACGGCCTTGCGGCGCTCGGGGCGAGCGCAGTGCGCGATGGCGAGTGCGGCGGCCGGCAGGCCGAACATCATGATCGGGAAGAAACCGGTCATGTACTGGCCGGCGGCCGGGTCGCCCGCGAAGAAGCGGTTCAGGTCACCGTGGACGACCTCGCCCGCGGCGTTGGTGAAGTCACCGAGCTGGAACCAGGACACGGTGTTCACGAACTGGTGCATGCCGATCGGGATCAGCGCCCGGTTGATCAGGCCGAACAGACCGGAGCCCGCAGCGCCCAGGCCGGTCATCCACTCGCCGAAGTTCGTGATCACCTCGCCGATGGGCTGCCAGCCCAGGACGACCAGGACGCCCATGCCCGTGCCGACGAACGCCATGATGATCGGGACGAGCCGGCGGCCGTTGAAGAAGCCGAGCCAGTCCACCAGCTTGGTGCGGTGGAACCGCTGCCAGAGGACCGCGGTCAGCAGGCCCATGATGATGCCGCCGAGGACGCCCGGGTTCTGGTAGCTCGCCGCGGTGACTTCGGAGCCCTTCTGCCAGGCGCCGCTGAGGAAGCTGGTCTGTACGAACGTGGCGCCGTCGGGCCCTGCCACCGGGAACTGGTGGATCACCGAGTAGTAGACGAGGAAGCCGGCCACCGCGGCGAGCGCCGTGGAGCCGTCCGCCTTCCTCGCAAAGCCGATCGCGACACCGATGCAGAACAGCAGCGGCAGCGCGAGCGAGGAGTCCAGCAGCGCGCTGCCCGCGCCGGCGAAGACCTTGGCCACGTTGTCCCAGCCGAGGCCCTCGGCGCCGAAGACGTCGGGCTGGCCGAGGCGCAGCAGGATCCCGGCGGCCGGGAGGACGGCGATCGGCAGCTGCAGGCTGCGGCCGACTTTCTGCAGACCCTGGAAGAGGCCGGCGCCCCGCTTTCTGGCGGGCGCCGCGTTCGCGGTCGTCGTACTCATAGGGGGATCCTTCGGAGCGCGAGCGGGCGGGCTTTGACCGGCCCGGGGACGGGGTTCCACCGCTGGTCTATACCGCATGGTCTACACCAGTCAGTGGTTTAGACCATGTTGTAGCACGGTGAAGGCGGGATAAGGAACCCGCGGTTCCCGGACTTTTCCTCACCGCCACTACTTCGTGATGTCCCGCTCGGTCTCCGCCTCCACGTCCTCCGGCTCCCGCCCCGGCGTCGGCAGCCTGAGCAGGCTGATCAGGCCGCGGAAGACCACGTAATAGACCACCGCGAACCCCAGCCCGATCGGGATGATCAGCCAGGGCTTCGTATCCAGGTGCCAGTTGACGATGTAGTCGATCAGACCCGCCGAGAAACTGAAGCCCGCGTGCACGCCCAGTGCCCAGGTGATCGCCATGGAGGCGCCGGTGAGCAGGGCGTGAATCC
Source organism: Streptomyces sp. 7N604 (assembly GCF_052245475.1). Lineage (NCBI taxonomy): Bacteria > Bacillati > Actinomycetota > Actinomycetes > Kitasatosporales > Streptomycetaceae > Streptomyces > Streptomyces sp. 7N604. Next base: position 57,738 of record NZ_JBQQBX010000013.1, read on the forward strand.
CGTAGAGCAGCGGTGCCGCGAAGAGGAACGAGAACTCGACCGGCTCGGTCACGCCCGTGACGAACGAGGTCAGGGCGACCGAGATCATCATGCCCATCACGGCCTTGCGCCGCTCCGGGCGGGCGGAGTGGGCGATCGCGAGCGCGGCGGCCGGCAGACCGAACATCATGATCGGGAAGAAGCCCGACATGAAAAGACCCGCGTTCGGGTCCTCGGCGAAGAAGCGGGTCAGGTCGCCCTGCACCGTCTTCCCGTCCGGGGTGGTGAACTGGCCCGCCTGGAACCAGAAGAAGGTGTTCAGGAACTGGTGCATGCCGATCGGGATCAGCAGCCGGTTCGCGACGCCGAAGATGCCCGCGCCCCAGGCGCCCAGATCGATCAGCTGCCTGCCGAACGTCGTCAGCCCGTCCCCGATGGGATCCCAGAGCAGCCCGAAGGCGACCCCGAGGGCGCAGCACAGGAACGCCATGATGATCGGTACGAGGCGCCGGCCGTTGAAGAAGCCCAGCCAGTCCACCAGTTTGGTGCGGTGGTAGCGCTGCCAGATCACCGCGGTGAGCAGGCCGATGACGATGCCGCCGAGCACGCCCGGATTCTGCGGGTCGCCCTCCGGATTGTCGGCCGTGACCGAGCCCGGCGCCGGATAGGCCGACAGCACACCGTGATAGACGAGAAAGCCCGCCACCGCCGCCAGCGCCGTGGACCCGTCGGCCTTCTTCGCGAAGCCGATCGCCACCCCGATCGCGAACAGCAGCGGCAGACCGAGCTCCACGTCCAGGATGGCCGTACCGCCCCTGGTCAGAACCTGGGCCGTCCTGGTCCAGAAGTCGCCGTGCAGATAGGCCGAGAAGAGATTGCCGAGGCTCACGAGCAGGCCCGCCGCCGGCAGCACCGCGATGGGCAGCTGCAGCGACCGCCCCAGCTTCTGCAGCCCCAGGAAGAGGCTCGTCGTCCACTTCCTGCTCGGTGGCTGCTGCGCCGCGGCGGCAGTGCCGGTGCTCATCGACATCCTCCCCGGAGACTGGGGTTTGGCCGGGACGGCATACTGGTGTAGACCAGTCGCCAGCGCGGTTGGCGCCGCCTCCGCGGGCACGGAACCAGTGGTCGTCATCATTCGACACATGGCGCATACGTGCCCGGGAAGCTGGGCCAAACGTGCGTTACCGTCTGAATCGGTCGGGCGGCGGAACCGAAGCCCCGAAAACACGCAGGAGTGGGACATGGCCACGAAGGCTGAGAAGATCGTCGCCGGGCTCGGCGGAATCGAGAACATCGTCGAGATCGAGGGGTGCATCACCCGCCTCCGCACCGAGGTCGAGGACGCCGCGCTCGTCGACGAGGCCGCGCTCAAGGCCGCGGGCGCCCACGGCGTCGTGAAGATGGGCAACGCCATCCAGGTCGTCATCGGCACCGACGCCGACCCGGTCGCCGCCGACATCGAAGACATGATGTAAGCCATCGCCGCACGCCACAGGGCCCCGTTCCCAACCCGGAACGGGGCCCTCTGCACAGCCGATAGGGTCATCCTTATGTCTCGTATCGACGGTCGGAACCCCGACCAGCTGCGCCCCGTCACCATCGAGCGCGGATGGAGCAAGCACGCCGAGGGCTCGGTCCTCATCTCCTTCGGCGACACCAAGGTCTTCTGCACCGCCAGCGTCACCGAGGGCGTGCCGCGCTGGCGCAAGGGCAGCGGCGAGGGCTGGGTCACCGCCGAGTACTCGATGCTGCCCCGCTCCACCAACACCCGCGGCGACCGCGAGTCCGTACGAGGAAAGATCGGCGGCCGCACCCACGAGATCTCCCGGCTCATCGGCCGCTCACTGCGCGCCGTCATCGACTACAAGGCCCTCGGCGAGAACACCATCGTGCTGGACTGCGACGTCCTGCAGGCCGACGGCGGCACCCGCACCGCCGCCATCACCGGCGCGTACGTCGCGCTGGCCGACGCCATCGCCTGGGCTCAGGCCAAGAAACTGATCAAGCACGGCCGCAAGCCGCTCACCGGCACCGTCTCGGCCGTCAGCGTCGGCATCGTCGGCGGCGTCCCGCTCCTCGATCTCTGCTACGAGGAGGACGTCCGCGCCGAGACCGACATGAACGTCGTCTGCACCGGCGACGGCCGCTTCGTCGAGGTCCAGGGCACCGCGGAAGGCGCGCCGTTCGCCCGCGAGGAGCTCGGCTCGCTGCTGGACCTGGCCGTCGCGGGCTGCGCCCAGCTCGACTCGGCGCAGCGCGAGGCGCTCGCCAAACCGCTCTAGCGGGCCCGCTGGAGCCGACCCGCCAGGACTCGCCCGCATGCGCAACCTCGCACGCGGTTCCGAGCGTTCTTACGGGTACGGGCGGTACGGGAACACCGTCCGCCCGTACGGAAACACCGTGCGGCCGTACGCACACCCGTCCATACACCACCCGTACACCAGGGGAGGACCCGACCCAATGGCCCACCGCCACCACCATCGCCGCCGCATGACCGCCGTCGCAGCCGTAGCCGTGCTCGCCGTCGCCGTACCCGTCACCACCGCGTGCAGCGCCGTCAACAAGGCCCTTGACTGCGCCCAGACGGCCGACGCGATCCTCACCAGCGTCGACGACCTCCAGCAGGCCGCCTCCGACGCCGCCGAGAACCCGGCGGACGCGGAGCGGGCCCTCGACCGGATCGACAAGAACCTCGGCGACCTGAACGACAAGACCGACAACGCCGATGTGAGCAAGGCGGTTGACGACCTGACCCAGGCCGTGAAGAACGTCCGCGAGTCGGTCGACCAGGGCAAGAACCCCGACGTCACGCCGGTCACGGACGCGGCCGACGAGCTGACCAAGGTCTGCTCCCCGGGATGAGGCCGGAACGGGCCCGCCGGGATAATCGGCCCATGCAGCGACTGATCCTGGCCACCCGCAACCCCAACAAGGTCACCGAACTCCGCGCCATCCTGGCGGGGGCCGGCGTGTCCGTGGAACTCGTCGGCGCCGACGCGTACCCCGATGTCCCCGACGTCCAAGAGACCGGCGTCACTTTCGCCGAGAACGCCCTCATCAAGGCCCACGCCCTGGCCCGCGCCACCGGACTCCCCGCGATCGCGGACGACTCGGGCCTGTGCGTGGACGTCCTCGGCGGCGCGCCCGGCATCTTCTCCGCCCGCTGGGCGGGCAGGCACGGCGACGACAAGGCCAACCTCGACCTGCTCCTGGCCCAGCTGGCCGACATCCCGGACCAGCAGCGCCAGGCCCACTTCGCCTGCGCGGCCGCCCTCGCCCTCCCGGACGGCACGGAACGCGTCGTGGAGGGCCGCCTCCACGGCACCCTCCGCCACGCCCCGTCGGGCACGGGCGGCTTCGGCTACGACCCGATCCTGCAGCCGGAGGGCGAGTCCAGGACGTGCGCGGAGATGACCCCGGAGGAGAAGAACGCGATCAGCCACCGCGGCCGCGCCTTCCGCGCGCTGGCACCGGTGATCCGGGAACTGCTGGGGTGAGTCCGGGGGGCCGGAGGGACGAGCAATGGCCTGCGACTCATTCTTTGAGTCGCAGGCCATTCCGGGTGCGGCGGAAGGGATTCGAACCCTCAAGCCCGGTCAAGGGCCACAGATCCTAAGTCTGCTGCGTCGCCAACTGCGCCACCGCCGCTAGCCGCCAGCCATGTTAGCGGGCTGGTGGCGGGGTTGGTGTGCAGGCCGTCATCGTGCGCTTCTCCGACGTCAGATCTCCAGGTCCTTGATCAGCTTGGCGACGTGGCCCGTGGCCTTCACGTTGTAGAGCGCCCGCTCGACCCTGCCCTGTTCGTCGACGATCACCGTCGAGCGGATGACGCCCGTGACGGTCTTGCCGTAGAGCTTCTTCTCGCCGAAGGCGCCGTACGCGGCCAGGGTCTCCTTCGACGGGTCGCCGACCAGGGTGACCTTGAGGTCTTCCTTGTCGCGGAACTTGGCGAGCTTCTCCGGCTTGTCGGGCGAGACGCCGATCACCTCGTAGCCCGCACCCGCCAGCAGCTCCAGGTTGTCGGTGAAGTCGCAGGCCTGCTTGGTGCAGCCCGGGGTCAGGGCGGCCGGGTAGAAGTAGACGATGACCTTGCGGCCCGTGTGGTCGGCGAGCGAGATCTCGTTGCCGTCGGCGTCGGGCAGGGTGAAGGCGGGGGCGGTGTCGCCGGGCTGCAGTCGTTCGCTCATGGCTGAAGGCTCTCCTCGTCGGTCTGCGGCTACCCCAGAGATTAGCCGCGGCCGCGGGGGTGCCATGGCGCGCGTCCCCTGCCGAGCTGACAGACTGTCCACCACGGACAGTCAAGACGACGGAGGCAGCGCGGTGTCGGAAGCCAGGACCCCGGCGCAGATCGAGGCGGACATCGCCGGCAGGCGCGAGGCGCTCGCGGCGACGCTCGACGAGATCGCGGTGCGGGTGCACCCGAAGACGATCGTGGGCGACGCGAAGGCGAGGGCGGCCTCGACGATCGACCGTACGGCGGGCCGGGCGTACGTGGCCGTCAACCGCGCCGTGTCCGATGTGCGCGCGACGCTGGTCTCCGCGGACGGCTCGCCGCGGCTGGAGCGCGTTGTGCCGGTGGCCCTGGTGGCGGTCGCCGTAGTGGGGCTGCTCGCGGTCTCCGCGCGCCGCCGCCACCGCTGAGCGGCCAGTCGGCTCGGCCCTCCGCGCGCCGTGCCCCCGCGCGGCCAGGTACGGTCTTGGCGTGAGCACGAACGCTACCCACGACAAGCTGCCCATCCGGATGCTGCACGACCGTGTGCTCGTCCGCACCGACATCCCTGAGGGCGAGCGCCGCTCCAGCGGCGGCATCGTCATTCCCGCGACCGCGGCCGTCGGTCGCCGGCTGGCCTGGGCCGAGGTGGTCGCGGTCGGGCAGAACGTACGGACGGTGGAGCCGGGGGACCGGGTGCTGTTCGACCCCGAGGACCGGGCCGAGGTCGAGGTCCGCGGCGTCGCGTACGTGCTGATGCGCGAGCGCGATCTGCACGCGGTCGCGGCCGAGCGGCTCGAGGGCTCCGAGGACTCGACCGGGCTCTACCTCTAGCCGCACTGGCCGCACCCGCGCCGGGCGTCGGCCCCGGCACGCCCGCACCCCGCCGCTATCGCACCCCCGAACCGCTACATCCCGTCCGGGAAGAACTCGTCCTCGTCCTGCGTGGTGATCGGTGAGCTGGGGACGTCGGTCGGTGAGGTCGGGGGAGCCGTGGTGGGCGAGGTGGGGCTGCCGGATGTCGGAGGTGCCGACGACGGTGTGCCCGACGGGCTCGCCGAACCCGAGGGCGGCGACGCGCTGCCGGATCCCGACGGGTCCCCGGACGGCGATTCCGACGACGGCGGACTCGTCGTCTCCGCGCCCTCCTGGAGCTCCAGATCGAAGGACTCGGCCGGGCTGCTCCGCAGGGCCGCGGCCGTGTACTGGCCCCAGATCTGCGCCGGATACCCGCCGCCGTTGATGCGCGCGAGCCCCGTGGCCCCGTAGAGCGGCTTCTGTTCCCCGCTGTCCGGGTCCTGCCCCATCACGGCGATGACGGTGGCCAGGTCGGGGGTGTAGCCGGCGAACCAGGCGGCTCTGTCCTCCTCCGCGGTGCCGGTCTTGCCCGCGGCCGGGCGCCCTGCGGACTGGGCGGCGGTGCCGGTGCCGCTCGCGACGACGCTCCGCAGTATCGAGGTCGTCGTGTCGGCGGCCTCGCGGGAGACGGCCGGCTTGGGGTCCCGGTCCGGAAGGGACACGTCCTGGCCGCCCTTGGTGACCTTCTCGACCAGGGAGTACGTGCCGTGCTCGCCGTGATTGGCCAGCGTCGCGTACGCCTTGGTCATGTCCAGGACGCTGGCGTTGACCACGCCGAGGGCCACGGACTGGCGGGCCTCGGCGAGGCCGGGGGCGTCCTTCGGGACGCCGAGGTCGGTCGCGGTCTCCTTGACCAAGCCCTGGCCGACGTCCTCGCCCATCTGCGCGTACACCGAGTTGACGGACCTGTCGGTGGCTTCGGCGACCGTGATGTCGCCGTAGTCGGCGTCGTCCTCGTTCGCGGGCCGGTAGCCGGTCGGGCCGTTCCGGCCCTGCACCTCGCGCTTGTTGCTGCCGTCGTAGACCGTGTTCGGGGTGATCCTGCGGCCGTCCTGGGTGGTGGAGCCGTTCTCGACGGCCGAGGTGAAGACGAACGGCTTGAAGGTGGAGCCGACCTGGTAGTCGCGGCGGGTGGCGTTGTTGACGTACTGCTTGGTGTAGTCGATGCCGCCGTACATGGCGACGACCTTGCCGGTGTCCGGGTCGATCGACGCGCCGCCCGCCCTGACGTACGTGTCGACCTTGCGGGAGTCGCGCAGCTTGCTCATGAGCTGGTCCTGCACCGCCTCCGCCATGGCCTTCTGCTTGCCCTTGTGGAGCGTCGTGGTGATCCGGTAGCCGCCCGCCTGCAGGGTGTCCTCGTCGATGGCGCCGCTGCCGCTGAGGTAGGTGTTGATGGCCTCGACGAGATAGCCGCGCTGCCCCGACATCCCGGCGGGCGCCTTGCTCCTGCCGGGCACGGGGAACTTCAGCGCGGCGCGGTCGGCCTGGACGAGCCAGCCCTCCTTGACCATGCCGTCCAGGACGTAGTTCCAGCGGGCCTCGGCCCTGGCCCTGTTGTCCGGGTGGGCCGAGACGTCGTACGCGCTGGGGGCGTTGAGCAGCGCGGCGAGGTAGGCGCCCTCGGCGGTGGTCAGCTCGTCCGAGTCCTTGCCGTAGTACGCCTGGGCCGCGGCCTGGATGCCGTACGCGTTGCGCCCGAAGTAACTGGTGTTCAGATAGCCGGTGAGGATCTCGTCCTTGCTCTTCTCGCGGTCGAGTTTGATCGCGATGAAGAACTCCTTCGCCTTCCGGGTGAGGGTCTGTTCCTGCGCCAGGTAGTAGTTCTTGACGTATTGCTGGGTGATGGTCGAGCCGGACTGCGTGCCCTTGCCGGTCAGGGTGTTCCAGGCGGCGCGGACCATCGCCTGCGGATCGATCGCCGACTCGGAGTAGAAGTCGCGGTCCTCGGCGGACAGCACGGCCTGCTGCACGGTCCTGGGGACCTGGGTGAGCGGCACGCTCTCGCGGTTGACCTCGCCGTCGCGGGCGAGCGGCGAGCCGTCGGCGTAGAGGTAGACGTTGGACTGCTTGACGGCGGTCGCGTTGGCGGGCGGGATGTCGACCAGCATGTATCCGGCGATGAAGCCGCCGGTCAGGATCAGCAGGAACAGCAGCAGTCCGCCGAGCACCGTGCGCCAGGTGGGCAGGAAGCGGCGCAGTCCGGTCCACGGCGGCCGGGGCGGCCGGGGGGGCCGCTGCGGGGCGCCGCCCCCCGGCGCCCAGCTCTGAGGAGGTGCCGTGCCGCGGGTGGTCGGCCGCTGCGGATGGCTGGTCATCGGCGGGACTCCGTTTCGCGTGGTAAGCCCGTCCCGTAACGAACTGTCGCATCCTCCGTCGCGTACGGGCAGGTCGGCGCGCTCCTGTGACCGCTCTGTGACGGGCCGTTCGGCTCCTTCCGGCCACTCCTTAGCGTGAATACCCGATGGCAGCCCGTTCCCATCTTGACTAGGCTCCTCCCCTTTGGATGCCGGGTGGGCCGAGCGGTCGGGGGGCGTGGGCGATGCGGTTGTACGGGGCCGTGGCCGTGAGCGGCTTCAGGCGCTACGCGACGTACCGGGTGGCGACGGCGGCCGGGGTGTTCACCAACACGGTCTTCGGCTTCATCCTCGCCTACACCTACATCGCGCTCTGGGAGCAGAAACCGCACCTGGGCGGCTACGACCTGGCCCAGGCCCTCACGTATGTGTGGCTGGGTCAGGCGCTGCTGATGACGATGGCCATGATGGGCGGCGGCTTCCAGGACGAGCTGAACGAGCGCATCCGCACGGGGGACGTGGCGATCGACCTGTACCGGCCGGCCGATCTGCAGCTGTGGTGGCTCGCCGGGGACCTCGGGCGGGCGGCCTTCCACCTGCTGGGGCGCGGGATCGCGCCAATGCTGGCGGCGGCCCTGGTCTTCGACCTCGTCCTGCCCGCGAATCCGCTGACCTGGGCGGCCTTCCTGCTGTCCGTGGTGCTCGGCGTGGTCGTCAGCTTCGCGATCCGCTATCTGGTGGTGCTGACCGCTTTCTGGCTGCTGGACGGCGGTGGCGTCTTCCAGATCGCCGGCCTGGCGAGCATGTTCTTCTCCGGGATGCTGCTGCCGCTGACCGTGTTCCCGGGCGGGCTGGGCGAGTTGGCGCGGGCGCTGCCGTGGTCGGCGCTGATGCAGGTCCCGGCGGATGTGTACCTCGGCACGTACGCGGGGTGGGGGCTGCTGGAGGCTTACGGGTTCCAGGCCGGGTGGGCGGTGGCCCTGCTCCTGGCGGGACGGGCTCTGCAGTCGGTCGCCACCCGGAAGGTGGTGGTCCAGGGTGGCTGACGCGGGCGGGGAGCGGGTCCTGGTAACGGGCCTGCGGGCGTACGGCCTGATCGTGGCGATGTGGATCCGGTCCACCTTGGCGTACCGCGCGTCCTTCGCCATGACGGCGTTCGGGAACCTCGCGGCGACCGGGCTCGACTTCGTCGCGATTCTGCTGATGTTCTCGCACGTCACGACGCTCGGCGGATTCACGCTCCCGGAAGTGGCCTTCCTCTACGGCACGTCGGGGACGGCCTTCGGGCTCGCGGATCTGGTGATGGGCAGCATGGACCGGCTCGGGCGGCGGGTCCGCGACGGCACGCTGGACACGCTGCTCGCACGGCCCGCTCCAGTGCTGGCGCAGGTGGCGGCCGACCGCTTCGCGCTGCGCAGGCTCGGCCGGGTCACGCAGGGGCTGCTGGTGCTGGTCTGGGCGCTGGCGCAGCTGGAGGTGGCCTGGACGCCGGTGAAGGTGCTGATGCTGCCGCTGATGGTGGTCAGCGGCGCGGCGATCTTCTCGGCGGTGTTCGTGGCCGGGGCGGCCTTCCAGTTCTGGGCGCAGGACGCGTCGGAGGTGCAGAACTCCTTCACGTACGGCGGCAGCACGCTGCTGCAGTACCCGCCGACGGTCTTCGGACACGACCTGGTGCGCGGGGTGACCTTCGTCGTGCCGCTGGCCTTCGTCAATTGGCTCCCCGCGCTGTATGTGTTGGGGCGCCCGGATCCGCTGGGGCTGCCGGACTGGCCGGCCTTCGCGCCGCCCGTGGTGGCGGTGGTGTGCTGCGCGCTGGCGGGGGCGGCGTGGCGGGTGGGGCTGCGTTCGTACCGGAGCACGGGGAGCTGAGGTAAAGAAGTGGACGGTTTCGGGGACGGGTTCGGGCACGGGTCCGGGGACGGGTTCATCGAGCTCGACGGCGTCGAGAAGGTCTTCGAGGTACGGCGGAAGGCGGGATTCCTGCGCCGCGAGAAGCGCGAGGTACGGGCCGTGGACGGGCTGACCTTCAGCGTCCGGCGCGGCGAGATGGTCGGCTACATCGGGCCGAACGGCGCGGGAAAGTCCACCACCATCAAGATGCTGACCGGGATCCTGGTGCCCAGCGGCGGCCGGCTGCGGGTGGCGGGCATCGACCCGTCCCGGGAGCGCACCAAGCTGGCCCGCCGCATCGGCGTGGTGTTCGGCCAGCGCACGACCCTGTGGTGGGACCTGCCGCTGCGCGACTCGTACGCCCTGGTGCGCCGGATGTACCGGATCCCCGACGACCGGTACCGGGCGAATCTGGACCGCTGCGTCGAGCTGCTCGACCTGGGCGCGCTGCTGGAGGTGCCCGTACGGCAGCTCTCGCTCGGCCAGCGGATGCGCGGCGACATCGCGGCCGCCCTGCTGCACGACCCCGAGGTGCTCTACCTCGACGAGCCGACGATCGGGCTCGACGTCGTCAGCAAGGCCAGGGTGCGCGGCTTCCTGCGGGAGATCAACGCCGAGCGCGGCACGACCGTACTGCTCACGACCCACGACCTGACGGACATCGAGCAGCTGTGCCGGCGCGTGATGGTGATCGACCACGGGCGGCTCATGTACGACGGCGGTCTCGACGGGCTGCACGCGGTGGGGGAGAGCGAGCGGACGCTCGTCGTCGACCTGGAGCGGGAGCTGCCGCCGATCACGGGGGTGCCGGGGGCGCGGACGGTGCGGGTGGAGGGGCCGCGGCAGTGGCTGGCGTTCCCCGCCACGGAGAGCGCGGCGCCGGTGGTCGCGGCGGTGGCGGACGGCTATCCGCTGGTGGACCTGTCGGTGCGGGAGCCCGCGATCGAGGAGGTCGTCGCAAAGCTCTACGCGGACAGGTCCGCGCTCTGACGGGCTCCGTGGCCGGTCCTGTCCTCCGCGCGGTGAGCGGCCCTGAGACCGGCGCTGTGATGAACGACACGGCCCGCATAGGCTGATGCCATGAGCGAACGCCCTGAACTGCCGGAGCTGCGGGCCTCCGACGCCGACCGTGAGCGGGTCGCCGAGGTGCTGCGCGACGCCGTCGCCGAAGGCCGCCTGGACATGGAGGAGTTCGACGAGCGGCTGGGGGCGGCGTACAAGGCGCGTACGTACGCCGAGCTGGAGCCGCTGACCCGTGATCTGCCCGCGGCCGGCTCGGCCGTACCGGAACCCGCGCCCTCGGGAGTCCCGGGCGCCTGGGCGGGGCGTATCGGTGGCCGCGCGAGCTCGACGGCGGGCATGGCCTTCATGAGCGGCTTCCAGCGCAAGGGGCAGTGGACCGTGGCGCGCCGCTTCACCTCGTTCGCGTTCTGGGGCGGCGGCGAGATCGACCTGCGCGAGGCCCGCTTCGAGGAGCGGGAGGTCGTCATCCGGTGCTTCGCGATCATGGGCGGCATCAATGTCATCGTGCCGCCGGGCGTCGAGGTCGACGTGCGCGGCATCGGCATCATGGGCGGCTTCGACCACACGCAGGCGGGCGCTCCCGGCGAACCGGGCGCGCCTCGCGTCGTGGTCAGCGGCTTCGCCTTCTGGGGCGGGGTCGGCGTGGAGCGGAAGCTGCCCAGGGCCGAGCGGGACCAGCTGAAGGCTGAGCGCAGGGAGCGCAAGCAGCTCGAGAGGGAGGAGCGCAGGCAGCGCAAGGAGCTCGGATGACCGGCTCACGGGCTCCTAGCGGAGCGGCGCGCCCGCCTCACGGCTGAGCGGCGCGCCCGCCTCACGGCTGACCGGCTCACAGGCTCATCGCTGACGGCGCTCCGCCTCACAGCCGACCGGCGCGCCCGCCTCCTCACAGCTCGGCCGGTGCCGAGCCCTTCAGGTACGCCACGTTGAGGGCCTGTGCCATCGCCCGATAGCCGTCGTCGCTCGGGTGGAGATGGTCGCCGGAGTCGTAGCGCGGGAAGAGCCGCAGCGGCTGCGCCGGGTCGCGCAGGGCCTCGTCGAAGTCCACGACCTCGTCGAACACCCGGCCCGCCCTGATCTCCGCGTTGACCTGCTCCCGTACGGCGTTGAGCCGGGGCGTGAAGCCGCGGTGGCCGCCGAAGGGCGTCAGCGTGCCGCCGACGACCCGTAGCCCGCGGGCGTGCGCCTGCTGCACCAGCTGCCGCAGCCCGTCGGTGATCTTCTGCGGGTCGGTCACCTGCGGAGTGCGCAGGATGTCGTTGAGGCCGAGTTCGACGACGACCGCCTGAACGCCCGTGGCGCGCAGGACATCGCGGCCGATGCGGCTGAGCGCGCTGGGGTTGTCGGGCGGGAACCGGTTGCCGTCGCTCAGCACCCGGTTGCCGCTGATGCCGTGGTTGAGCACGCTGTAGCGGGGCGCCCCGGGCTCGCTGCGCAGCCGGTCGGCCAGGAAGTCGGTGAAGCGGCGGTTGGCTCCCGCGGTGGAGGTGATGCCGTCGGTGATCGAGTCGCCGAGGACGACGACCGCGCCGCGCGCCTCGGTGGTCAGGACGTCCACTCCGGTGAGGTAGCGCCAGGAGGGGGTCTGCTCGGTGTACGCCGTGCCCGCGGCGTCCTCGGCGCGGTCGCCGCGCGCGAGGTAGGAGGTCTGCCGGGCGTGCGGGTGGTAGGTGACCGGGCCCGAGGCGGTGGGGGAGTACGTGGTGACCAGCAGGTCCGCGGCCGGGGGAACATTCAGCCGGGCCGGGTCGCTGATCACGGACTCCCCGATGGGGATCGTCACCCATGTGTTGCCCGCGAAGGTCAGCCTGCGCATGGTGCCGGCCGCGGCGGTGGGGTTGCTGGGCGCGGCGGCGAGGGCGAGCGAGGCGTGGCTGATGGTCAGCGGCCTGTTCCCGTACAGGTTGGACAGCTGGATACGCGCGCTGGTGCCGCCGACGCTGGTGTGCACCACGTTCCGAATGGACATCCCGGCGTAGCCGTCGGGTGTGTTCGGCTCGGCGGCTGCGGGCGAGGTGGCCCAGGTGCCGACCCAGGCGCCTGCCGAGGCGGGCGCGGCGGGACCGCGGGGCTTGCGGGTGGCGGCTTCGTTGAGTTTCTCGCCGCTGCCGCCGACCCCGATGAATATCGCGGCGGAGATGAGGACCACTACTGCCGCGAGCGCGGCGAGCAGGGCATAACCATGGCGTTTGGTCATGCTCGGCGTATCTCCTCGGACAGCGGAGCACCGAGGCTCCGGTTCGGCAGCGTGGACAAGCGGTCGGCGGCGACTGCGGTGGCGCGCGGTCCGACGGGCCCATCATGATCCCACGGTCGGTTGGCCGCCCGGCGGGGGGTCCGGGGGTCCCCCGGGGGATGGCCCGCAGGGGCCCGTCGGTGGCCCGCTCTGACAGACGCCGGGAACTCCTGGTGCGTTCCAGTAGTAGGTCATGTAGTGCGTCACATAAGGACAATGCACAGAGAAAGCTCGCGAACGGGTGGAGCGCATGGACCGGACGAAGTCGGGCGAAGGCGATGAAGCCAGTGGGGTGAAGGCTGCCCGGCCGGGAGCCGTCGCATCCGCCGTCCCGCGGAGCGCTTTCGCCTACAGCGCGGCGGACGAGGAGCGGCGGCGCGGCGTACGCCGTATGAAGACCATCGCGACCGGGGCTCTGCTGCTCGTCGCGCTGGTCTACGCCCTGGCGAAGTGGCGGCAGGTCTCGGGGGCGGAGCCCGCCTGGGCAGGCTATGTGGCCGCGGCGGCCGAGGCGGGCATGGTCGGTGCGCTGGCCGACTGGTTCGCGGTGACCGCGCTGTTCCGCAGGCCGATGGGCCTGCCCATTCCGCACACCGCGATCATCCCGACCAAGAAGGACACCCTCGGCCGCACCCTGGGCGACTTCGTCGGCGAGAACTTCCTCTCCTCCGATGTCGTACGGATGCGGCTGCGGGCGGTCGGCATCAGCAGCAGGCTGGGCGGCTGGCTGGCCGAGCCCGCCAACGCCGACCGGGTGACGGCCGAGCTGTCCACCGCGCTGCGCGGCGCGCTCCAGGTGCTGCGGGACTCGGACGTGCAGGCGGTCGTCGGCGAGGCGGTCACCCGCCGGGCGGACGCCCAGGAGATCGCGCCGGGTCTGGGCACGATGCTGGAGAAGATCGTCGCGGACGGCGGGCACCGCAAGGTCGTGGACCTGGTGTGCGTACGGGCCCACGACTGGCTCGTGCTGCACGGCGACTCGGTGATGGAGGCGGTGACGGGCGGGGCGCCCGGCTGGACCCCGCGCTTCGTGGACAGGCGGGTCGGCGAGCGGGTCTACAAGGAGCTGCTGCGCTTCATCAGCGAGACGCGCGACATGCCGGACCATCCGGCGCGCGGGGCCATCGACCGCTTCCTCACCGACTTCGCGGGCGATCTGCAGACGGACGCGGACACGCGGGTGCGCGTGGAGCGGCTGAAGACGGAGGTGCTGGGGCGCGGCGAGGTGCAGGAGCTGATCGCCTCGGCGTGGGGCGCGGTGCGCCAGATGGTGGTGGCGGCCTCCGAGGACGAGCGCAGCGAGCTGCGGCTGCGTACGCGCTCGGGGCTGCTGTCGCTGGGCGGGCGGCTGTCGTCGGACGAGCGGATGCAGGGGAAGGTGGACCGCTGGCTGGAGGACGCGGCGGTCCACGTGGTGACGACGTACCGGGACGAGATCACATCGCTGATCACCGACACGGTGGCCTCCTGGGACGCGGAGCACACGTCGCGGAAGATCGAGGCGCACATCGGCCGGGACCTGCAGTTCATCAGGATCAACGGCACGGTGGTGGGTGCGCTGGCCGGCCTGGTCATCTACGCGGTGTCGCGCGCGCTGGGGGCGTAGCCGGGGTCCTCCCAGGCCCCGGACCGCGCCCCCAGCGGGCGGCGGCTAGCGGAACAGCTGGCCGCGGACGGCGCCGTCGGGGAACTCGGCGGTGTGGAGGTTGGCGTAGTAGTCGGACGGGTTCTTGCGGACCCGCTTGACGACGGCCTGGTCCTGGTCCTTGAGGGTCCCTGAGACGGCGAAGATGTTCTCCGGGACCGGGGTGGCGAACAGCGGGAACTTCACATCACCGTTCTTGCCGAAGGCGCCCTGGTGGATGTGGCCGAGCGTCGGCGGTGCGACATTGACCCAGGCCAGGGAGTAGTCGACCCGGGTGCCCTTGGGATGCAGGAAGGTGACGGCGTGCCCGTCGGGGTCGCCGACCTTCGAGGCGTCGTCCTTCGGTACTTCCTGGCCGCCGTCGGAAAGGGCACGCAGCTTGCCGCCCTTGATGATGTCGAGCGGGTTGACGGGGTGCCGGAGCGGCTCCAGCTGCCCGCGGACGGCGCCGCCCGGGAACTCCTTGCTGTGCAGGTTGACGTAGAAGCCCGCCGGGTTCGTACGGATCCGCTGCGCCAGCGCGGCGTCGGTGACCGCGACCTGGCCCGCGGCGGAGTGCACGGTGTCCGGCATGGCCGTCCCGAACAGGGTGACCTTGACACCGCCGTTGGCGCCGGCCTTGCCCTCGTGGATGTGGCCGAGCGTGGGAGCGCCGATGCCCTTCCACTGCAGGGCGAAGGTGACCCGGTCGCCCTTCACGCGTACGAGGGCGACGGCTTTGCCGTCGGGGTCGTTCACGGCCGGGCCGCCCTGCACGGGCACCTCGTCGGCGCCGGAGAGCTCGGCGGCGAGGAAGACCGACGGCCCCCGCGCCGGGGTCTTGGGGGTGGCGCCGGAACTGTGGCCGCTGCCGCTACCGCTGCCATGGGAGCCGCTGCTGTGGGAGCTGTCACTGCCGTGGGAGCCGCTGTGGCCCCCGTGGTCGGCGGCGGCCGGTGAGACCCCTATGGTCCCGAGAGCGAGCGCGGTGGCAGCGAGCGCCAGAATGCGCCTTCGCATTGAGTTCATCCTTCCGTCATCAATCCGAGACCGACTTCAGGTTGCCGTCGGCTACCCGGACTTACGCACCGGCTCCGCGGATTGCTCAAAGGAATCCGGATTTCTGTTGAACAGGGTGTCAGTGGGCCTCGTAGTAATGCACGGCTGGGCCGTGCCCCTGTGGTTTCCGTGGTTTGACGGTCCGGCACAAAACACGAACACCTGAACGGGGAGATCTCATGCGCACACGAACCGCGCTGCTCGCGGCACCACTCGTATCGCTCGCACTGCTCGCTCTTTCCGCCTGCGGCGGCGACGCCGGGGACGGTGAAGGCGCCGGAGGCGGCGCATCCAAGGCCGGGGCGAAGCCCGACCGGCCCGTCTCGGTCAAGGTGGCCGACTCCGAAGCCGGCCCGATTCTGGTCGACCAGTCCGGCCGCACCCTCTACGGATTCACCAAGGACAAGGGCGGTGCGAGCAGCTGCGACGCCGACTGCATCGCCGTCTGGCCCGCCCTGACGAGCGGGTCCGAGGTGAAGCCGGGCAAGGGCGCGAAGGCCGCGCTGCTCCGGGAGACCGAGCGCGCCGAGGGTGTCGAACAGGCCACCTACGGCGCTTGGCCGCTGTACTACTACGTCGGCGACTCGGCACCCGGAGAACTGAACGGACAGGGTCTCGATGGCGAATGGTTCGTGGTGTCGGCCGACGGCAAGCTCATTCAGAAGCCCGTCTGACTCGGGCTCACTCGGGCGGGCCGGGAAACCCGCCTGACGCAAAAGGTCGCCACACGGTTCCCTGAATTCACAGTTGTCTCGGAAATTTCATCGAATCGAAATAATCGCCGTCTCCGGATGGACTGGATGACGAGGACGCGACAATGAGCCAGTGGCCCCTGACGGCCTCATGCGGAGGCCGGTGGCCTGTCGCCTGTGCAGAGTAATTTTCAGCCATAGCGCGAATGGCTGACAGGGCGTCGCTGACCTGGAGAGGTGACGGTCCGTCGGGTGAAGGAGTCCGCCACTGGCGGGTGATCACTGACGGGCCGTCAGCGCGCGGGCCCGGGCGGCAGCACTTTCCCTGGACCCCGTAGGACGCGGGCGCCCACAACCCGCGGGACATCCGTCCCGCACTCGCGTCCGCAGGAAGGAGTTCCTGTGCGCCTCCATCGCGCAGCCGGCGTGGCCCTCGCCGCCGGTGCCTTCGTCAGCATGGCCGCACCGGTCGCCACCGCCGCACCCCTGTCCGACGATCCCGGCGGCTCGTCCCGTGCCCGCCTCATCGCCCACCCGGACAGCGTCCGCCCGGGCGGGACCGTCAGCCTGACCCTCTTCTGCCCCCGTGACGCCGAACGCGCCGAAGGCAGCTCCCGGGCCGGCACCGTCCGCTTCGACCACTCCGGGCACAGCGTCTTCCACGGCACTCTGCGAGTGCACCGCGACACCGCGCCGGGCACGTACACCGTCCGGGCCACCTGCATCGGCGGCCGGGGCGGCGACGGGCGTGACGACGGGCGCGAGGAGGGTCGTGAGAACGGTCGTGACGACATGCGTGAGGACGGTCGTGAGAACGGTCGTGACGACATGCGTGAGGACGGTCGTGAGAACGGACGTGACGACATGCGTGAGGACGGTCGTGAGAACGGACGTGAAAACGGACGTGACGACTGGAGCGGCGGTAACTCGAACAGCGGCGGTAACTGGAACGGCGGCGGCGACTGGGGCGGCCGTACCGACGACGGTCGTTCGGGCGACATTCGTGCCGACGCCGGCCATAGTGACCGGGTCACGGCCACCACCACCATCAGGGTCACCCGCCGGCCCGTCGGCGGAACCCGGGGCGGTGAGGGCGGCTCCCAGGGCCTGGGCGCCACGCAGCTCGCCGCAGGCGGAGCGCTTGCCGCGGCCGCCGTCGGTGCCGGATTCATCGTCATGCGCCGCCGCGCGAACGGCGGCCGGGCCTGATCTGACGCCGTCGTGATAAGCGCCGGCGCCGGTCAGCGAGCATCGGTCAGCAGTGGGGCGACGTCCCCTGGCATCCCGTACGAGCGGTGTACGCGGGGCAGCCAGGGGACGTCGCCGGTTCGCCGGGCCGCTCATGGGGACGCGCAGGGCGACGACGGTGCGCCACGCCAGCGCTGATCGTTCCCCTATGCCCCATAAGAGAGCTTGATATCGGTTTGTCCGAGGTCTAGTGTCCGATCCCGAAGACGGTACGGAGGGTCACCGCGCGCCCGTGAAGCGCCGGCTCCGGGACTGAGGTGGAGGGCGCATGGACCGACGAGCCCGGCGGGCATGGCGGTGGCGGACCCTCGCCGTACTGCCGCTCCTCGCGCTGCCGCTCGCCGCGTGCGGCGGCGACGGAGGCGACTCGGCCGGCCGGACCACACTGAACTGGTACAACTTCCCCGACGACTCCGGCGCCCTGCAGAAGGCGGCCGACTCGTGCAGCCGGGACTCGGACGGGCGCTACGCCATCACGTACCACAAGCTCCCGCGGACCGCCGACGGCCAGCGGCAGCAGCTCGTACGCCGGTTGTCCGCCGAGGACACCTCGCTCGACATCCTCGGGCTCGACGTGACGTGGCCCCCGGAGTTCGCCGAGGCCGGCTGGATCCTTCCGTGGACCGGGGAGAACCGGCAGCGCGCCACCCAGGACACCCTGCGCACATCGCTGGAGACGGGCACCTGGAAGGACAAGCTCTACGCCGTCCCGTACAACTCCAACACCCAACTGCTCTGGTACCGGGACGACTTGGTGCCCACCCCGCCCAAGACATGGGCCGAGATGCTCGACATGGCCCGCGCGCTCGCCAGGCAGGGCAAGCCGCACTTCGTGGAGATCCAGGGCGCCCAGTACGAGGGGCTGACCGTCTGGTTCAACACCCTCGTGGCGAGCGCGGGCGGCTCGATCATGACACCGGACGGGCAGCGGCCCTCGCTCGGCCCGCCGGCCGACCGGGCCGCCGGGATCATGCGCGACCTGGCGACCTCGCCCGCGGCCGACCCCTCGCTGACCAATCAGATGGAGGACGAGAACCGGCTGGCGATGGAGTCCGGCACCGCCGCCTTCGAGCTCAACTACCCCTTCGTCTATCCCTCGATGAAGGCCAACAACCCCGAGCTCTTCGAGCACTTCCGCTGGGCGCCCTACCCGAGGGCCGACGCGGACCGGCCGGCCCGCCCCACGATCGGCGGTATCGACCTCGCCGTGAGCGCCCACTCCCGCCACCCCGACCTGGCCTTCGAGGCGGCCCTGTGCCTGCGCAACCGCGAGAACCAGCTGACCGCCGCGCTCGAAGGCGGCCTGCCGCCCACCCTGCGCGCCCTCTACACCGACCCGGCGCTCGTCAAGGACTACCCCTTCGCCGCCGATGTGCTGGGCGCCCTGGAGACGGCGAGCGTCCGCCCGAAGACCCCGGCCTACCAGAACGTCTCGATCGTCATCTCCCACACCCTCTCGCCCCCCTCCGAGATCAGTCCGGCGAGTGCGGTCGCCGAGATCAAGGGCCAGATCAACGACGCGCTGCAGTCCAAGGGGCTGATCCCGTGACCACACAACCGAGCGCTCGCCCCGAACCCGGCGGTCCGGCGGCCGCAGCCCCCGCGGGAGGCCGTGAGACGCTGTCGGCCGGGGCGCGGCAGGAGCGGCGCCTGGGCTGGCTGCTGTGCGCGCCCGCGGTCGTCGTCATGCTCGCCGTGACGGCCTATCCGATCGGCTACGCCGTCTACCTGTCCCTCCAGCGCTACGACCTCCGCTTCCCCGCGATGGCCGAGTTCGTGGGCCTGAGCAACTACGGGGCGGTGCTGTCCTCCGGGTTCTGGTGGCAGGCGTTCTGGGTGACCATCCTGATCACCGTCGTCTCCGTGGCCATCGAGCTGGTCCTCGGCATGGCGCTCGCCCTCGTCATGCACCGCACCGTCTTCGGCCGCGGCACCGTCCGAACGGCGATCCTCATCCCGTACGGCATCGTCACGGTCGTCGCGGCCTTCTCCTGGCAGTACGCCTGGACTCCCGGCACCGGGTATCTGGCGTCCCTGCTCCCCGAGGGCAGTGCGCCGCTGACCGATCAGTGGCAGGCCATCGGGCTGATCATCCTCGCCGAGGTGTGGAAGACCACCCCGTTCATGGCCCTGCTGCTCCTCGCCGGGCTCGCGCTCGTACCCGAGGAGACGCTGCGGGCCTCCATGGTCGACGGCGCGGGCGTCTGGCAGCGGCTGTTCCTCGTCACGATCCCGCTGATGAAGCCCGCGATCCTGGTGGCGCTGCTCTTCCGGACCCTGGACGCCTTCCGGATCTTCGACAACATCTTTGTGCTGACCACGGGCGCCCACGACACGGCCTCGCTGTCGATCCTCGGCTACGACAACCTCTTCACCGCGCTGAACCTCGGCATCGGGTCCGCGGTCTCGGTGCTGATCTTCATCTGCGTCGCGGTCATCGCGTTCGTCTTCATCAAGCTCTTCGGCACGGCCGCCCCTGGCACGGAGGTGAGTCGCTGATGGCCGCGGCAGGCAAGAGGCACGTCCTCGGCTGGAACGTCGTCAACCTGGTCGTGGTGCTGTACGCGCTGTTCCCGGTGTGGTGGATCGCCGCGCTCTCGTTCAAGGACCCCGGCACGCTCTCGGACGGCAACTTCGTCCCCACCAAGTGGACCTGGGAGAACTACCGGGGCATCTTCGAGACCTCCGAGTTCACCCGCGCCCTGATCAACTCGATCGGAATCGCGGTCATCGCCACCACGATCGCGGTCGCCCTGGGCACCATGGCCGCCTACGCGGTGGCCAGGCTGCGCTTCCCCGGCAAGCGGCTGCTGATCGGCATGTCCCTGCTGATCGCGATGTTCCCGCCGATCTCCCTGGTCTCCCCGCTGTTCAACATCGAGCGGATCCTCGGCCTCTTCGACACCTGGCCGGGGCTGATCATCCCGTACATGACCTTCTCGCTGCCGCTGGCGATCTACACCCTGTCGGCGTTCTTCCGGGAGATCCCCTGGGACCTGGAGAAGGCGGCGAAGGTCGACGGCGCCACGCCCGCGCAGGCCTTCCGGATGGTGATCGCTCCGCTCGCGGCTCCCGGCGTCTTCACCACCGCCATCCTCGTCTTCATCTTCTGCTGGAACGACTTCCTGTTCGCGATCTCCCTGACCTCGACCGAGGCGGCGCGGACCGTGCCCGCCTCGCTCGCGTTCTTCACCGGGAGTTCGCAGTTCCAGCAGCCCACCGGGTCGATCGCCGCGGCCGCCGTGGTGATCACCGTGCCGATCATCGTCTTCGTGCTGCTGTTCCAGCGGCGCATCGTCGCCGGACTGACCTCCGGTGCGGTGAAGGGCTGAACCGAGAAGGGCTGAACCGATGGCCGAGATCATTCTCGAAGGAATCACCAAGCGGTATCCGGACGGTGCCCTCGCCGTGCAGGACGTCAACCTCCATATCGCGGACGGCGAGTTCGTGATCCTGGTCGGCCCGTCCGGCTGCGGCAAGTCCACCACGCTCAACATGATCGCGGGCCTGGAGGACATCACCGCGGGCACGCTGCGGATCGGCGACCAGGTCGTCAACGAAAAGGCGCCCAAGGACCGTGACATCGCCATGGTGTTCCAGAGCTACGCGCTCTACCCGCACATGAGCGTGCGGGACAACATGGGCTTCGCGCTCCGTCTGGCCAAAGTCGACAAGGCGACCATCAAGGAGAAGGTCGAGGAGGCGGCCCGGATCCTCGACCTGACGGAGCATCTGGACCGCAAGCCCGCCAACCTGTCCGGCGGGCAGCGGCAGCGGGTGGCCATGGGGCGCGCGATCGTCCGCAACCCCAAGGCGTTCCTCATGGACGAGCCGCTGTCCAACCCAACCTGGACGCCAAACTCCGCGTCCAGATGCGGACCCAGATCTCCCGGCTGCAGCAGCGCCTCGGCACGACGACGGTCTACGTGACGCACGACCAGACCGAGGCCATGACGCTCGGCGACCGGGTCGTGGTGCTGCGGGGCGGCGTCGTACAGCAGGTCGGCACGCCGCAGCACCTTTACGACGAGCCGCGCAACCTCTTCGTGGCGGGCTTCATCGGCTCGCCCGCGATGAACTTCCTCTACGCGACGCTGGAGGACCGGCCCGAGGGCAGCGTGCTGCGTACGTCGCTGGGCGATCTGCCCGTCGACGACAGGACCCGGCAGTCCCTGGAGCGGCAGAACGCGCCCCGGGATCTCATCGTCGGCTTCCGTCCCGAGGACTTCGAGGACGCGTCGCTGGTGGATACGAGCCGGGGCGGGCCTTTCCTCACCTTCACCACGACGGTGGGTGTGGTGGAGTCGGTGGGCTCCGACGTCTTCGTGTACTTCCTGGAGGAAGGCCACCGGGCCGTCACGGCCGAACTGGAGGAGCTCGCGGCCGACTCCGGTCTCAGGGACACGGGCACCCAGGTCCAGCAGATCGTGACCCGCCTCAACGCGGCCACCCGTGCGCGGGAGGGCGAGCGCCTCGAGCTGTGCTTGAACGTGGGGAAGGCGCACATCTTCGACCCGTCGACAGGGGTGAACCTCACGCATCCGGAGAACGCGCGCCAGGAGTAGGCCCCCCGCACAGGCTCTGCGTCACGGTGTCGGCGAAGGCGCGGGCGGGCGGACTCAGTGCGTCCCACTGCCGGACGGCCCACCCGACGGAGAGCGGCGACAGTCCGGGTATGGGCACCAGCCGGACACCCGGGTGATCGGCACGGGCGGCCGCCCAGCCCGGCAGCTCCGGCACGATGGCGTGGCCGAGCCCCAGCTCGGCCAGCAGGATGGCGGTGTCCCAGTCGGCCACGCCCGTCGTCGAGGTGAGCCGGACCCCGAGTTCCTCGCATTGGGCTTGCAGGTGGGCGTGCGAGGTGGAGCTCTCCGGCAGCCCGATGTGGTGGATCCGGGCCAGGTCCTGGCGGTCGATGCTGCTCCTGGCCGCGAGCGGGTCGTCGGCTCGTACGGCCAGCACCCAGGGGAGGTCGGCGACCGGGCGCTGTTCGATGCCTTGTACGGCGGTGAGGCCTCGTACGGCCGTGGCGACTCGTACGGCGGTGTCAATGGTGATCCAGGCGAGGTCGGCGTCGCCCGCGGCGAGCGCGGCGAAGCAGCCGCGGCTGGAGTTCTCGGTCTGGAATTCCAGGCTCACCTGGGGGAAGCGGCGGCGGAAGGTGACGACGGCGTCGGACATGAAGTGCCGGACGGTCGTCGCGCCCGTAGCGATCCGCACCGAGCCGCCGCCTCCGTGCTGGAGGTCGCGGAGCTGCCGCAGCGCGCGGTCGATGCCGCCGAGGCCGTCGGCGGCCGCAGCCTGGAGTATGCGCCCGGCGGGGGTCGGCGTAACACCGCGGGGGCGGCGTTCCAGCAGGCTGAGCCCGAGTTCTCGCTCCAGGCGCTTGACGTGCTGGCTCACGGCCGACTGTGTGCAGGACAGACTGCGGGCCACGGCACTGAGGCTGCCGGAGTCGCACACGGCGACGAAGACGCGGAGGTCGTCGAGAGTCACAAACCCAAGCTAGAGCTTGGGTGTTTGCCAGGGAACCCGAGGATTGACTTGGAATTCGCCGGTGGGCGACGATCGGTGGCGGGCCCGGGGCGGCAACCCGTTCCGTCCTGTCGCGGAGACCTTCTCGGCCGGACGTCTGCGACGACAGCGGGACGGGTGCCGACCCTCCGTGAGGGAATCCGCAGGAGTCCGGGGGAGTCCGGGAGAGTCCGTAGGAATCCGCGGTAACCCCTGAAGAATCGTGGGGAAGGAGCCGCCATGCTCTTGGGGGAAGGTGCGGCCAACGCGGTCGGTCTACTGCGCCGGCTCGGCGCCGAGCGGGTCGACCACCCGGGTGGATCGCTGTCGGCGCATCTGCAGCGCGTCCAGGAAGCACTCGCCGAGTGGGGCGCCCGCCCGGCTCTCCAACTCGCCGGTCTCTCCCGGGTCTCCGTCCTCTGCTGAGCGAGCAGGCGTGGCAGGACTGCCGAGCGGTTCTTTCCTGAGAGGAATCAGGGACGTGGCTCCGCGAGGCGGTTGAGGGGGCTCCGGCCCTCCAGTACGTCCTCGGGGGCTGCGATGACGGGGAGCCGCCGCCCCGTCTCCGCGTCCAGCAGCCGCGTCTGCGCGAGCATCGCGGCCTGGTCCCCGTAGATGTGCTCGCTCGAACGGCCGTGTTCTGGAAGCCGACGACGGCGACGACCGGGATGCGTACGGGCCTGCCGGTGGGGGGCACGGCGGGCAGGATCCACGCGTACGCCCGTATCGGGCGCACGCAGGATACGTCTCAGGTGCGGGGCTTTTGCCCGGGTTATCAGCGCGCGCCACTGGACCTTTCCGGCGTATGACGCATGGCCGAAACGGATTGTCGTGACCTTGACCGCCCTCCGTGATGTCACTAGACACGGATGCCTGTCGTGTCCACGACAGGATCGCGCGCACCACGACTGACACCTCTCACGTCTGCGGCGACAAGGAGCCCGGGGGATGGCAAAGCTCCGTACTGCACTGATCGGCACGCTCACGACCGCCTTAGTGGTCACGCTGACCGGCGTGGCCCCTTCGGCCCTGACTTCGGCATCGACAGACGGCACCGGGCCCGCGTGGTCCCGTACCGATCCGCGGGACGGCTGGCGGCCGAACAGCGAGAAGGCCAGAGGCCAGTGGGAAACCGATACGCCGGCGCCGCCCCGCATCCGGCTCGACCGCTCCGTCGGAGCCGGCTCCGGGCAGGGCGCCTGGAAGGTGAGCGGCACCGCCGACGGGTTACGGCTGAACACCCCTGATCTGCTGCACGCGACCGGCGCGGACCTGTCCTGGAGCCCGTACAAGGGCAAGGACCTCCTCGAGTACGAGGTCCACCGCAGTGCTGCGAAGGACTTCAAGCCCTCGGCCGCCACCCTGGTCGCACCGCTGGATCCGGACACCCGCAGCTTCTCCGACCGCGCCGCCCCGCCCGCCGTCAAGGGCAGCGGAGGCAACGGCGGCCGCACGTACACCTACCTGATCGCGGCGCGGACCAAGGACGGCAAGCTGCTGACCAGCCCCGCCCGGTCCTTCGAACTCCCGCTCCTCGGCAGTCTCTTCAAGGGCGAAGGCGACGACCGCAAGCAGGCCCGCGACCCGGCCGCCGAGTCGACCTATCACCTCCCCTACACCCCCGCCCGTGCCATCCCCGGCGAGCGGCTCACCGTCGAAGCGACGCTCACCAACACCACCGACCAGGTCTGGAAGGCCGACCGGCGCGTGCTGTCGTACCGCTGGACTCTGGACGGCCACGACGTCTCCAACCTCTTCAACCAGAAGTCCACCGAGCTGCCGAAGGACCTGGCGCCCGGCGAGAGCGCCACCTTCAAGGCCACGCTGCAGATCCCCAAGCTCGGCGATCTGCTCGCCTCCCGTGTCGAGTACCAGCTGCACTGGGACCTGCGGGACAAGGTCACCGAGAAGTGGCTGTCCGAGACCGACGACGTCCCGCCCTCGACCCACGACGTCGTGGTCGAGAAGCCCACCTCCGACGAACTGGGCCTGGAGCAGTTCCACTCCTACGCGGGCAAGAACACCGGCGCGGCCTCCACGCTGATGGGCAACCTCCGCTCGGGCAACGCCGTCTGGTCGTACAACGCCTTCTCCAACCCCTCCCTCGGCTTCTCCACCTTCGCCCGCCTCGCCTACAACTCCCAGGACTTCTCCAGCACCCCCGCCGGCCGCGGCTGGTCGCTCCAGCTGTCCTCCCCGGTGCGGCTCGGCACCCCGCTGCACTTCTTCCCCGCCGGCCTCCTCCCGCTGAAGGTCACCATGACCGACGGCGACGGCACCAGCCACGTCTTCCGCAAGGACGTCAGGACGCACACCTGGCGCGCCCCCGCCGGCGTGAACCTGCGGCTCAAGCAGCTGGTCAAGACGTGCCTGCCGATCGTCTCGGACGAGCGGGAGGCGTGGGAGATGCTGCGCCCGGACCGCACCCGGTTCCTCTACGACTGCCAGGGCCATCCGACGGCCATGGTGGACAAGAACGGCAACCGGATGGAGTTCACGTACGAGAAGAAGCTGCTCGGCGTCCTCGGCAAGCAGCTGAAGTACATCACCGACGCCTCCGGCCGCCGCACCCTCACCGTCGACTACTGGGAAAAGCTCGAGCCGTACCGCTACGTCGACGAGGACGGCGAGGTCAGGACCGGCAGGCACCTGCTCAATCCGCACATCATCGGCAAGGTCAAGAGCCTCACCGACATCTCAGGGCGCCGCGTCGAGCTGACGCACACCCGGCACGGGCAGCTCGGCAGGCTCGAGGACGGCGCCGGATCGCGGCAGCCGAAGGTCTTCTCTTTCCACTACGGCAAGGCCTGGGGCCTGCCGATCAGCAAGCTCGACAAGGTCACCGACCCGCGCGGCCACGCCACCGCGCTGGACTACGTCTCCCCGCACGACGACGAGCAGAAGCACTTCTCCGGGCACCTGAAGGAAGTCACCGACCGGCTCGGCGGGAAGACCCGGTACGCCTACTACGACCCGGACGGGCACAAGGGCCGCGCGATCCGGTCGGTGGTCACCGACGCCGAGGGCAACCCCGCCGAACAGCTCCTCGACGGCTACGGCCGCCCGACGCGGCTGACCGACGCCAAGCAGCGCGTCACCAAGCTCGGCTGGGACGCCGACAACAACGTCACCCGGCTCGAGGAGAACAACGGCGCTGTCAGCACCTGGAGATACGACCCGAAGACCGGCTATCCGCTGGAGATCCGCGACGCCGAAGCCGTGGCCGGCAACCGGCCCGCGTCCAGGATGAGTTACGCGACCGGCGAGGACGGCTACGTCGCGGAGCTCGCGTCGCGCATCAGCCCGGAGGGCCGCAAGTGGTTCTTCGGCCACGACGCCAGGGGCAACCTGACGTCCGTCACCGACCCCAAGGGCGTCGAGAGCGACGAGGACGGCGACTACACCACCACGTACGCCTACGACGAGCTCGGCCGGCTGACGGAGGCCACGGACGCGAACGGCCACGCCACCCGCTACAGCGACTACGACCCCGTCGGCTATCCCCGCGCCGCCACCGACGCGCTCGGCAACCGCACCGTCACCACGTACGACGTGCGCGGCAACGTGACCGAGCTGGAGGAGGCCAACGGCGCGAAGACGAGCCAGACCTACGACGTCTTCGGGCGTCCGCTGGAGCACCGCGTCCCCAAGGACCAGGAGGCCGGGGAGTTCATCACCACCCCGGCGCCCGAGTACGACGCCAACGACAACACCGTCACCTTCACCGCCCCCAACAACGCCTCCACCACCAGCACATACGACGCCGCCGACCAGCTCACCGCCGAGGTCAAGCCCAAGGACGAGCCGGATGGCCCCGAGCGGAAGGTCACCTACACCTACGACAAGGTCGGCAACCGGCTCACCGAGACCGAGCCCAGGGGCAACCTG
Source organism: Streptomyces sp. 7N604 (assembly GCF_052245475.1). Lineage (NCBI taxonomy): Bacteria > Bacillati > Actinomycetota > Actinomycetes > Kitasatosporales > Streptomycetaceae > Streptomyces > Streptomyces sp. 7N604. Next base: position 84,253 of record NZ_JBQQBX010000013.1, read on the forward strand.
ACCGATGACCCGGACGACTTCACGACCACCACGCGTTACGACGAGCTGTACCAGCCGGTGGAGGTCGTCAACGCCGAGGGCCACAAGGCCACCTCGAAGTACGACGACGTCGGAAACCTGGTGGAGGTCACCGACCCGCTGAAGAACGAGAGCGCGGACCCCGGCGACTACAGCAGCAGGTTCGCCTACGACCTCAACCACCAGCTGACCAAGTCGACCGACGCGGCGGGGAAGTTCACGACCAGCGTCTACGACTGGGACGGCCTGGTCACGGCCACCACCGACGCCGAAGGCAACCGCACCTCGCAGCTGCTGGACGCGCGCGGCTCCCTCGTCGAGCAGCGCGTGCCGCACGCGAAGGACGGTGACGGCGGCATCTCGTACAACGCCACCCGGTACGAGTACGACGAGGCCGGCAACCAGACGAAGGTCGTCAGCCCGCGGGGCGTCAACACCGGCAACCCGGCCGACTTCACCGCCGAGACCGTCTTCGACGAGCTGAACCGCGTCAAGGAGACGCTGACCCCGTATGACCCGGACGACCCGCGCTACGACAAGCCGGACCGCACGTTCTACAGCTACGACGAGGTCGGCAACCTGAGCAAGGTGAGCGCCCCGCCCTCCCAGGGGCAGAGCGTGCGCAACGACACCACGTACGCGCACTTCGACAACGGCTGGACGAAGAAGTCCACCGACACCTTCGGGATCGTCAGCTCCTACGAGTACAACAAGCTCGGCCAGCAGATCCAGACGACGCTGACGAGCGCGGGCGGGTCGGTGTCCCGGACGCTGGACACGGCGTTCTATCCGAGCGGCGCGATGAAGTCCCGCTCCGACGACGGTGTGCCGGTGGGCCTGCACGCCGTCCTGGTCGACAACTCCGACATCAACAACACGGCGACGCAGGGGTCATGGGACGCGGTCCGTGCCCCGGGCTCGTACGGCTACGACGCCCAGACCCACGGCAAGGGCGGTGGCGAGGCCCGCTTCGCCTGGCAGCTGAACATCCCCAAGGGCGGCAAGTACGAGGTCTTCGTCCGCTACCCGAAGGTGGACGGCGCGGCCACCGACGCCACCTTCGAGATCAAGCACAAGGACGGCGAGGCCGAGAAGAAGGTCGACCAGACCGAGAAGCCCGGCGAATGGCGGTCCCTGGGGTCGTACGACTTCACGGAGAACGGCGCACATGCCGTCACGCTCACCGACGCCGCCGACGGCACGGTCGTCGCCGACGCCGTGCGGCTCGTCCGCGACAACTCCGGCGACACGGACAGGGAAGCCAAGGACTTCACCTACCACTACGACGCCAACGGCAACCAGACCGAGGTCACCGACCGCAGCCCCGGCGCGGAGGCCGACCGCTACACGATGGCGTACGACGGCCTGAACCAGCTCACGCGGGTGCGGGAGCACGACGGCGACGCGGTCCGCAACACCACGGACCTGACCTACGACGCCAACGGCAACACGCTGACCACGCAGCACGATCTGACCTGGAGCAAGCTCGAGTACGACTCGCTGGACCGGGTCAAGAAGATCACCAACGCCGACTCGCCGGACGTCGGCGACAAACAGGTGACCTCGGTCTCGTACACGGCGCGCGGCGAGCTCGCCAGGCAGACCAAGCCCAACGGCAACGTCGTCAGCTACTCCTACTACCTGGACGGCGCGACCGAGCGGCAGCTGGAGAAGACCGACGGCGGCAGCGTGGTCTCCGACCACCGGCTCACCTACAACGCCAACGGCCACAAGTCCAAGGACGTCCTGAAGCTCATGGACGCCGACGCAGGCGGCGACACCAAGGACAACACGTACGCGTACACCTACGACCCGCAGGACCGCGTCGCCAAGGTCACCAAGTCCGGCGACAGCGAAGCGACGGAGTCCTATACGCACGACGCGGCGGGCAACGTCGTCTCGCAGACCACGGACGACACCACCACGACCCACAAGTACGACCGCAACCGGCTGCTGACGTCGACAGCCGACGGCGTCTCGACCACGTACAACTACGACCCGCTGGGGCGGCTCGACACCGTCTCCTCGGGCGGCGAGGTCCAGCAGAAGCACCGCTACGACGGGTTCGACCGCATCGCGTCCACCACGACGGGCACCGGCGCGGCGAAAAAGACCAAGTCCCTGTCCTACGACCCCTTCGACCGCACCACGCAGGAGCGGACGGGCAGCGGCGACGACGCGAAGGTGAAGAAATTCACCTATCTCGGCATCACGTCGAAGTCGCTGCGCGAGGAGATCGCCGACGAGTCCAGGACCTCCTTCCAGTACTCACCCTGGGGCCAGAAGCTGACCCAGATCAAGAAGGAGAAGGACGAGGACGAGGAGGCGGCGCAGTACACGTACCACCCGCACGGCGACGTCGAGGCGCTGACGAAGGCGGATGGCACGACCAAGACCACGTACGGCTACACGGCGTACGGCAAGAACGACACAGCCCAGTTCAGCGGCGTCGACAAGCCGGGCGAGGACGGCGAGGAGAAGGAGGACCCGTACAACTCCTACCGCTTCAACGCCCAGCGCTACGACACCTCGTCGGGCTCGTACGACATGGGGTTCCGGACGTACGACCCCGGCCTGAACCGGTTCCTGACCCGCGACATGTACGGCGGCGCGCTCGCCGACATGGGCCTGGTCACCGACCCGTTCACCGGCAACCGCTATGCCTTCGCGGGCGGCAACCCGATCAGCTTCGTCGAGATCGACGGCCATCTCTTCGGCCTGTCGATCTCGGACATCGGCCATGCGGCGCTGGATGTCGCAGGGCTGGTGCCGGGCCTCGGCGAGTTCGCGGACCTCGCGAACTGCGGCTGGTACGCGGCGGAGGGCAACGCCGTGGACGCGGGCCTGTCCTGTGCCTCGGCGATCCCGTTCGCGGGGTACGCGGCGACGGCGGCGAAGGGCGCGAGGTACGGCGGCAAGGCGGTGGACGCCGCCAACACGGCGAAGAAGGCCGACCCGCCGGCCCCGAAGACCCCGGACAACCCGGCTCCCGCGCCGAAGGATCCGGCCCCGGCCCCCGCCCCGAAGGACCCGGCTCCGGCGCCTGCGCCGAAGGACCCGGCTCCGGCCCCGGCGGCGAAGGACCCGGCCCCGGCGCCCGCGGCAAAGGACCCGGCCCCGGCCCCGGCGTCCCCCCAGAAGGCGCCGGAGGCGCCACCGAACAGCGGCGCGACGTGCCGTCGCGCACCGAACAGCTTCGTCCCGGGGACACGAGTCCTGATGGCCGACGGCTCGACCAAGGCGATCGAAGATGTGAAGGTCGGCGACAAGGTGGCCGGCGCGGACGTGGAGACTGACGAGACCCGGGCGCGTACGGTCACGGACACCATCACGGGGAAGGGCGCCAAGCGCCTCGTCACGATCACGGTGGGCACCGACGGCCGCGACGGCGACCGCAGGGGCACCATCACGGCGACGGACAACCACCCCTTCTGGAGCCCGGATGTGGCCCAGTGGGTGGATGCCGAGGATCTCGAGTCCGGCCAGTGGATCCAGACCCGCTGGGGCACGTGGGCACAGGTCACGGACATTGAACAGCGGACCCAGCGACTGACGGTCCACAATCTCACCGTCGCGGGTGTCCACACGTACTACGTCCTGGCCGGCACGACCCCGCTTCTGGCCCATAACGCTGATGAAGGGGATATCTGCGACCTGACGCTTGGCCCCAACCTGCGTGGCCAGAGTTCCCAAGGAGTCTCAGCTCAGCGTGGCGATAGGGTTCTGCCGCACGAGCAAGAAATGATCAATGCAGCCGGCAACAGGTACGGCTGCTCGAACCCTTCGTGCACGAATACGACGTCAGGCTACGCAGACGGTCACTGGACAGGCGACCACGTCCCTCCGAACAAGCTGGCACCCAACGGGCCCTGGACGCTTTATCCGCACTGCAAGGCCTGCACAAAGAAGCAGGGTGGGATTGTCAATGCCCTCAAGCAAGGGTGGTACAAGGTATTTCCGGTACTTGGGCGAAGGGGATCTTGAGGACCGGCTCTACGGTGGGACGGTGGCCCGATTCCCGCACGGCCTGCTGGTCGTCTCCGCTCCCGGCAGCGTCGATGCGCACGATGACTGGGATCCGGCCACCGAGGCCATCCACGCGGGGCCGGATTCCCTGTACATCTCCGTACAGTCGGCGGCGAGTGGACTCGTGGACGTCGCCTGCGTAAAGGGTCCGTATGTGCCATCCGAGATCGACCTGCTTTTCTCCGGCGAGCTGTCCTTGCCGGAGGAGAGCCTGGCCCTCTATGACCCCGATGGTGTGGTCCAGATGCAACTCCCGGTGGACGGCAGCTGCCATCGAGTCGAGATTTATGGCGATCATGAGGATGAGTCCTCGGAGCTTCTCATCGTGCTGACAGCCGTGGATGGGGTCGGCTGACAGCGACAGCCTGCGCTCTCCGCGACGCAGTGGCGCACCTGAGGCGCCCGGACATCTCCCCGCGTCCGGGCCCCTCAGGCATGGGCGCGAGGACACCCTATGGGGCCAGCCGCCTGTGGAAAGAGCGCCTTGGTGGGGGCATTCTCGTGTTCGCGCGGCCCCGTTGATGGGCGGCGCCTACAGGTAGATGCCTACACGTAGGTGTACCCGCCGGCGACGGTCGTGCTGCCGGCCGGGGTGGTGACGACGACGGGCACGTTGCCGACGGCTCCAGGTGGGGTGAAGCCGATGAGGGTGGTGCCTGCGGCGTTGACGGATACTCCGGTGGCGGGGATTCCGTTGAAGGTGACGGTTGCGCCGGTGAGGTTGGTGCCGGTGATGACGAATGCGCTGCCGCCCGCAGTGCTCCCCGAGTTCGGCGCGAGCGACGTCACCACGGGCAGCGGCGGAGGCGCCGTATAGGTGAAGCCGCCGGTGACGGTGGTGCTGCCGATCGAGGTGGTGACGACGACGGGTACGTTTCCGGCGGCTCCCGGCGGGGTGAAGCCGACGAGGACGGTACCTGCGGCGTCGACGGACACTCCGGTGGCCGGGACCCCGTTGAACGTGACGGTCGCACTGGTGAGGTTCGTGCCGATGATGGCGAACGCCGTGCCGCCGGCGGTGGTCCCACTGCCCGGCACGAGGGCGCTGACGGTCGGACCACTCGGTGCCGCAACGTACGTATAGCTCACCGAGTTGGTGACGCCTTTCGGCGTGGTGACGACGACCAGCACGGTGCCTGCCGCATGCGGCGGTGCGATGACCGTGACCGAGGCCCCGGAGGGGTCCTGGGCGACGATGGTGGCCTGCGTGCCGTCGAAGGTGACCTTGTAGGCGCCCTGCAAATTCACCCCGGTGAGCAGGACGGTGTTACCTCCGGAGACCGGCCCAGAGTCCGGAACTGCCTGATAAAGCCTCGGATAACCGGGCCAGTTCCCGCCCCCGCCCCCGCCGGGCCAATCCCCCATGCTCTGGTGGGGCGAGGAACCTGAGGACGACACGTCTCCTTGCTGCTGTACGACTCCGGACATGGCTTCTCCTTGAGGCAGCAAATCCCCTCGCTCGGGTCAAAGCAGCCGCCGTCGAGTGTGCTGGACCCATTTGACGGTAAGGTCCGTGCCAGGCATGAAGAAGGCGCATACGCAATGCTGATGATGCGTTCGGCCAGCAAAATGACCATATGCAAATGAGCGGTCAATAAACCTCTGCACCGGCGTGCGCCCGCCGGGTCGGTGTGGGCAGCCCCGAAGTGGGAAATCGCCATGCCCCGAAGTGGGAATCGCATGCCCGAAGTGCTCACCGGCGTGCCCGAAGTGGGCACCAGAGCTGCCCGAGTTTGGCTCAACTCGCCCGAGGTGCCAAACAATTCGGGAATCGTGTGCCTGGTACGGACCAGATCCACTAGACAGGCAGGGGAAGTACCCACGCCCACGACAGAGAAGGAGGTGTCCGTATGGCCATACGGACAACGCGCCGCACCCGGTTAGCGGGGGCCGCGGTCGCCGTCGTCGCCGGCCTGGTCTGCGCTCCCTCGGTGCAGACGGCTGCGGCCGGCGAACCCGCCGCGCGTCACTGCGCAGTTGACGCGCAGTCCGGACAGCAGCGCTGCTTCGGCACGTTCACCGAGGCGGTCGACCGCGCCACCGGCGGCCGCATCACCGACGCCCCCGCCACCCCACAGGCGGCCGTCGAGTCCCGCACGTTCCGGGCGCAGATATCCCGGATCGGCACCAGGGCAGAGGGCGACGCCGGCACGGCCGGGGACGTCGTCCAGGGGACGTTCTTCGACGAGGAGGGCTTCTCCGGTGACTCGCTGACCATCACCGGGCCTGAGCTGTGCGAGAAGGACGGCTGGATCAACTGGCAGCACGACCTCGCCGACGACTGGAAGAACCGGATTTCTTCGGTGCAGCCCTGGGCCAACTGCTCCATCTGGCTCTACCCGGAGCCCAACCTCGGCGGCGACCGCGACGGACCGTTCGACGAGAACACCGCCGACGTCGGCCAGATGATGAACGACCGGACCCAGTCCATCGGCTTCAGCTAGACCGCCACCCGTCAACGCGGTCCCGCATGCACGCCGTATCCCCCCACAAGTTCCACACCCCCCACTGGAGATCACGCATGATCACCCGTACACGTATAGCCGTCCTGCTGGCGACGATGGCCACCGCGGGCGGCATGGCCTTCGCCCCCGCCGCGCAGGCCGACGAGCCGGCGCCCACCACCCGCGAGCTGCTCGACAAGTGCGACAACGGCACCGACTCCTGCGTCTTCCACCCCGACGGCCCGGCCACGGATTCGATGGGAGAGGCCCACCAGGTGGGCGACAGCGCGTACAACTGCACCCAGGACCTGCAGCGTTCAAGCATTGCGTGGGCCGACACGACCGGCGAGTCGAACAGCGTCGGGGTCTCGCTCAGCGCGGAGTACGGCTTCGCCGAGGTCTTCAAGGTGAGCATCGAGACCTCCTACGGGCACACCTGGGAGAGCTCGCACACCGAGACCGACACCACCAACGTGGACGTCCGCCCCGGCGAGGTCGGCTGGGTGACCCGCGAGTCCCAGATGCAGCGCGTCACGGGCACGTACGAGCTGCACTTCCCGGACAGGTTCCACGGTCACTACATCTGGTACGTGCCGTTCGACGCGACCGGCCCCAAGCCGGACGCGCCCAGCACGAAGACACAGCACACCCGCCCCATGACGGAGCAGGAGAAGGCCGAACACTGCGGCTGACGCCTCGTCCTGCCCTTCCCGGACCGGGCCCCCTGAGGTCCGATCCGGTCCGGGAGGGGCGTCCCGGTCCGGGAGGGGCGCTCATACGTGGCAACGTGCAGGTCCTGACGGAGTTCAGCCTCCAGGAGGCCCATGGTGAACATGTCGTACCACTGGCCGTCGCGTCGGAAGACCTGGCGCAGCCTGCCTTCTTCGACGAACCGACCTTCTGGTAGACGCGATGGGCGGCGCGGTTCTGTGTGACGACGGTCAGCGTTATCTTGTGCACCCGCAATGAGACCATTGACTGTCAGGACCTTGTCCTGCGGTGCTGGCGGGCGGAGAGCGACTTCGACGCCCTATTCCGGATGATCGAAGAGTCACTCGACCACCTGAGGCCGTGGATGCCGTGGGTGGCCCGCCACAGTCGGCAGCACGTCCGCGACTTTCTTGCCGGCTGCGATCCGAAGTGGCAGAGCAGCGACGCGTACAACTACGCGATCACCGTGAACCGCGCATTCGTCGGCAGCTGTTCCATCTACCGCACCGGCGAGCCACAGGGCCGCTTCCTGGGGTACTGGCTGCACCCCGCCGCCATCGACGGGGTATCGCCACCCGGGCCGCAGCGGCCATGGTCACCGAGGCGTTCGCGCTACCGGACGTGGAGCACCTGGAAATCGTGCACGACCTGGCCAACGCGGCCAGCGGCGCCATTCCCAGGCGCCTGGGTTTCACCGAGATCCGGCGCGAACAAGTAACACCGCCCGCGGCTCCCTCGGACTGCGGGACCGACGTGATCTGGCGGCTGAACCGCCCGAGATCGCCGCTCAGCAAAACTCCCCACCCCTGAACTTCTGGAAGATCAAGTTCACCCCCCGGTAGAACGTCTCTGGTGCTGTGACCCGGAACGTGCGCCGGGCTTTCGGCGGCCTGGGCGTTGTCCGTGCCGACCGGATGTGGGGACAGCGGAAACGCCTCCGATGTCGTGTGTTCGGTCACAGTCAGCCCTACGGCTGGCCGCCATGGCCGATCATCGGCGCGTTGGTTCGTTCACCATCGACGTCAGCGGGGTGCGCACGTGAGCGTGGTAGCGGCCGTGTTGTCGGTTGTCGTCGGCACCCTCTTCATCGTCGCGGGCGGGGTGAAGGTGATCGGACTCCGCCAAAGCCTGGCCGTACGCGACCACTTCGGCATGGCGCCCGGGGTCTGGCGAGCGGTGGGGCTACTGGAGTCCGCCGGCGGTATCGGCGTGCTGCTCGGAATCAAGGTCACTTTCCTCGGCCTGCTCGCCTTGAGCGGCCTGGCCCTGGTGATGGTCGGCGCCATTGCTACGCGACTCAGGGTGCGCGATCCTGCCTACCTGCTTCTTGTCGATGTCACCACACTTGCGCTTGTCGTGGGTACGGCGGCTACCCACCTTGCGGACTAGGCCACCAGCAGGCTTGGTTGGGCTCGCCAGGCGACAAGCAACCCGGCTTCGGCCACGGCTATGGCTACGGCTGCGAGCCTGAGTTGCCAACGGGGCGCGGCATTCTGCTCGGCCGTCTTCCTCTTTCGTCTCGCGCCTTCGGCGCAAAGCGGCGGGCTACGGGAAGAGGGGAAGGGGTTTCTGGGGCCGGTCTGCGGTTGGACAGGCCGGTCGCCGGTTGGGGTTCAGGCGGCCTTTGCGGAGATCCGTGTCCGCCTTCCGTTCAGGCCGTCGGCACCGACAGTTTTTCGTTGAGCCGACTGTAAATCCGTTCCGGAGTCAAGGGCAGCGCGCGGTAGCGGACTCCCGTGGCGTCGTGGAGCGCATTCGCCAACGCGGGGGCCACCGGGTTGATACAGCATTCCGCCATCCCCTTCGCCCGCAAGGGCCCAACGGAATCCGCCGAGTCCACCAGGAGCACGTCGGTGCGGGGGATATCGGCGTAGGTGGGGATGCGGTAGTTGCGGAAGTTCGGGTTGACCATGACACCGTCCGCGTCGATCTGGTAATTCTCGGTCAGCGTGAAGCCGATTCCCTGGGCGACACCGCCTTCCACCTGTCCCCGGACTTGCGCGGGGTTGATGACTGCGCCGGCATCGGTCGCCTGGACGCTGTAAAGGATACGGATCTCACCCGTCACCCGATGGACGGCGATTCGGAACCCCTGCGTATTGAAGGTGACACTTCGGGGCGAGCCGTAGGCCTTGCGGGCGGCGGTGAATCGAATTCCGCGCGCTCGGGCCAATGCGACGAGCTCGGCCAACGACATGCGCTGGTCGCCGCAGACGACACCCTCGTCGTCCATCGAGCACATTACGAGATGGATTCCCGTGTGCGCGGCAGCGAATTCCAGGATGCGGTCGCGTACAGCATTGGCCGCCCGTAGTACAGCGTTGCCCGACACGAAAAGGCCTGCACTCGCAAAGGCACCGGTGTCGAATCCCGTGCGATCGGTGTCGGATTGCACCAGGCGAATCCGCGACGGCGTCGTGCCCAACTGGTTGGCCGCGATCTGGACATGTGCGGTCGACGTACCCTCGCCGAATTCGGCTGTTCCGACGGCCAACTCGTACATGAGGTCGTCGCCAAGCGTGACCCAGGCCTCGGAGGTGTGTTCGGTTGGGGGCGCGGTCTCGTGCAACGAACTCGCGACGCCGGCCCCGACGAGCCACTCGGGGCCAGGGGACTGCTCATCGGCTGTACGGGCCATGGCGTCATCCACCAGATCGATGCACTTCGCGAGTCCGTCCTCGGTGAACACCACGTCGTCGGGGCCCTCATGCGTGACGACGAGCGGATCACCCGGTCGCACGATATTGCGTCGTCGCAGTTCGAACGGATCGATGTGCAATGCGCGTGCCAGTTCGTCCATCGCCGATTCCACGGCGAACGCCGGTTGCGTCAATCCGTAACCGCGCAGTGCCCCGCTGGGAACGGTGTTCGTGTAGACGGAGAACGCGTCGTACTTCTTGTTGGGGCAGCGGTAGATCATGACAGCAGCGCCGCCCGCATAGAGCGTTTCGCCGCCGTGGTTGCCGTAGGCGCCCGTGTTCGACACATGGCGGACTTGGAACGCCGTGAGCGTTCCGTCTGCCTTCGCGCCGAGCTTGACCGTCAACGTCATCGGATGCCGTGGCGAAGCCGTTGTGAACTCCTCCTCGCGGGTGTACTCGAAGCAGACAGGTCGCCCGGTGTCCACGGTGGCGAGCGCGACCAGATCCTCCGAGATCACTTCCTGTTTGCCGCCGAAGCCGCCGCCAACGCGTTTGCAGAACACGCGGAGCTGGTCCGGGCGCAGCGCGAACAGATAGGCAAGTTTGGCTTTCCCGATCGACGGCGACTGCGAACTGGTGCGGACGTTCAGACGACCGTCCTCCAGCCAGGCAATCGAGCCGTGGGTCTCAAGATGCGCGTGTTGTACGCGCGGAGAGAAGTACGTGCCTTCGTGGATCACGTCGGCTTCGGCGAACCCTGCCTCGATATCGCCGATGTGCGAATGGAGCTCGAGCAAGATGTTGTGGACGGGATCGCGGACGAATGGATCGTCCGCGCCGTGCAGCTGTGGCGCCCCCTCGGCCATTGCTTCTTCGGGGTCGAATACCGCCGGCAGTACCTCGTATTCGACGACGACCCTTCGGCAGCCTTCTTCTGCCGCCCCGACCGTGTCGGCCAGGACCGCAACGACGCGTTGGCCGACGAAGCGGACCGTGTTGTCGAGGATGAAGGTGTCGTCCGGATCGACAAGATGGTCGGTGTGGATCGCCGTAGTAAAACGCTTGCGCGGCACATCTTCCCAGGTGTAGACCCGATGCACGCCGGGAACTGCGAGTGCAGCGGTCTTGTCGATCGAGACGATCCGGGCGTGCGCGTGTGGTGAGTGCAGCACCTTGAGGTGCAGCATGCCTTCCATGTGGGTGTCCATCGTGAACTCGGCGCGGCCGGTTACCACGTCGTTGGCTGCCGGCGCGCTGACGCTCGTCCCGACGGCCTTTCCTGGCGCCGCGGTCTCTACGCCGGCGACGCCCTTCACGGCATCCTCGATCCCTCGATAGCCCGTGCAGCGGCAGAGGTTGCCCTTCAACGCCCGTGGCAAGTCCTCTTTCTGGGCCTCGGTGAACGTTGCCGACGTCATGATCATCCCTGCGGTGCAGAAACCGCATTGGAACCCCGGGGCGTCGCGGAACTGTAGCTGCATTGGATGCAGATTGCCGGGTGATCCGAGACCCTCGATCGTCGTCACCTCACGACCGTCTGCGCGGAAAGCAGGGGTGATACAGCTGTGTACCGGACTGCCGTCCAACCACACGGTGCATGCGCCGCAATCGCCTGCGTCGCAACCCTTTTTGACGCCATAGTGGCCGAGTGAGCGGAGGAAAGTGCGCAGGCATTGACCGGGGTCTGGTTCTTCGTCGAAGCTTTTGCCGTTCACGATGTATGTCATGCCACGCTCCCAGCCATGAGTTCGCGACGAATCTCTTCGGCGAAGTGCTTTGTCAGGTGGCGACGGTGGTCGGGGCTCCCGTTGGGATCGGCGAACCAGACGTCGGCGGGGATAACGTCGATGCACTGCTGCAGAGTTCGGGCATCGGGCATGGTGTCGAAAGCAATGCGCACCGGCCGTGTCGTGCCGGCTGTGACGGTGAGCAGCAGGTCGCTCGTTCCTGGCGTTTGAGTACCGATGAGGAATACCGTCGAACGGCCGAGGTGGGTCAGCGCGAAGCGGCGGTGCGAGGCGTGTTTCCTCAGGGCGTGCGCCGGAATGTCAATGCGCCGCAATATTTCCCCTTGAGCAAGAATGTTCCGATTGTCGCCGGTCACGAAGTCGAGGGCATCGACGCTGCGCGCGGACCCGTCAGGAGCCCACAGCTCGTACTTTGCCTCGAGTGCGACCGTCAGCGTGATCATTGGGCCGGCAGGCAAAGACATGCAGATATTGCCTCCGACGGTCGCCGAGCTCCAGACTTTGAACGAGGACAAGAACGCCTCGCAGCTTTCCGTGAAAAGGGTTCCCGCGATCCAATCACCTGGCGGCGCAAAGGCATACAGGTCGCGGATGGTGCACGTTGCGCCGATCTCGAGGCCCGCGTCGCTCGGGACGAGGGGATCCCAACGCAACGCCGTCAGATCGATGAGGCGGCGCAGGCTTGGCTGCTCCGCGGAAAACAGCCACGTTCCGCCTGCGAGCCAAGCGTCGCCTTCGCGCCAGTCCACGCCTGGCCGATCGGACGGTCGCCGGATGACTTCGGTGATGGTGTTGAGGTCCATGGGAACTGATCTCCCTCACGACGATCATCGTGCGACAGACCGCCTACCGAACTCGATCAACCAGCGCGCGTGCTGGTGACCGTCTGCCCCGTTCCTTCCCCCTTCTCCCCGCCGGAGGAGTCGCAGCCACTGACCCCCGCCACCGCCACTGTTCCTGCCAGGAGGCAGGCGGACCCTGCGGAGAGGATGCGGCTCATGGGCATCACCTCGCGAGCGGCTCACGCACTCTCACTCCAGTCTGCGCCGCCCGGCCCGGCGGCGCCTGTGGATCATCCATGGCGCGCGTCGCCCACGGTCAGAGCTGGCGAAGCCTGCCTTACGCGGTCGAGGTCGCGCCAGCCGTCATCCGGCGCCGGGAACGGCGTCAGCCCACCCGTAGAGCGTCTCTGATGCTGTGACCGGAACATTCGCCGGGGCACAGCGGCGGCGGTGGGCGTTGTCCGTGCCGACCGGACGTGGGGGCGGCGGGAACACCTCCGATGTCTTGGGCTTGGTCACAGTTGGCTCTAGGTCCGTGCCGCCACGGCCGATCTTCGGGCGTTGGTCCCTTCACCATCAAAGTTAGCGGGGTGCGCACGGCGTGGTAGCGGCGTGTTGCCGGTTGTCGTCGGCGCCCATTCGTCGTCGCGGGCGGATGTGAAGCTGATCGGCCTACGCCAAAGCCTGGCCGTGCGCGACCACTTCGGCATGGCACCCGGGGTCTGGCGTGCGGTGGGGCTACTGGAGTCTGCCGGGGCTATCGGCGGGTTTGTTCGGAAGAGGTCTCTTTTTTCTCGGTCTGCTCGCCTTGAGCGGCCTGGCTCTGATAATGCTCGGCGCCATTGCTGCGCGACTCAGGGTGCGCGATCCTGCCTACCTGCTTCTTGTCGATGTCACCGCGCTCGCGCTTGTCGTGCCAACAGCGGCTACCTACCTCGCGGGCTAGGCAACCAGCAAGCTTGGTTGGGCTCATTGCTGCCCTCTGGAGTAAGTCCCCGCATTCGAAACGAAAGGTCTTGCTCCCGATGTTGGTCTGATTTTGGGTCACGCGACTTCCGGGATGCTGGTTCTATTTCGGGTTCCGCCTCGGCTTCGGCTACGAGCTTGAGTTGCCGACGTAGTGCATTCGGTCGGCTGTCTTCCTCTTTCGTCTCGCGCCTCACGCGTAGCGCGTGCGGGCCGTCGCATTGACCTGGGGCATGGAGTGCTTCGGGCGGCCTGCCTCTTGTAGAGAACTTGCCCGGAATCAAGTAATCGAGAATGGGTCCCCAACCTCTTGCCGCACGTCTTTCCCTGGCCTGTCACGCCAACGTGGCGCTGCAGTCAGGAGCCCGACACGAGAGTTCAATTCCACCGTCCGGGGTGCCTTGCCGCTCGATCCGGGTGACGGTCGACAGATTCTCCACCGTCAGGACCAACACGTAGCCCAGCTCGTCGAATGCGCGCTGTTGGCTCGTTCCGTGCTCATGAATACGATGGAATTTCAACCCGTCACCGCATCTAGCTCCACAGCGCTTTGAGGGTGTGCGGTACGCGACTTCAGTGCGGAGCAGCCATGTCTACGTGATCTCGGAATACCCCCTGCATGCTGCGGGGCGATTGTTGTACTCTTGCGCGCACGGCGCGGCCTGAGAGGCGATCTCAGGGATGTCGGGCGCGCCACCGTGGGGGATAGTTGGTGTCGGGGCGAGCACGTACGCCGCTGAGTACTGCCCTGCTGTGCGACGACGGCGACTACACCCCAATGCCTCGCTGGGCGGCCTGGCTAGCTGAACTCGGCTCATGGGCAGGGTATCTGGCGCGCTCTCAAGTCGAGGCGACCATCGCTCTCTCCCTGCCCACACGCCGGTACGCCGCGGTGCTCGCCGGATGTGGGGCCGTGTACGCCGACTTCCGCCCTCAGTTCGACCCTACTGCGGGATCCCAGCAGTTCGAGCGTGCACGGCGTTTGCCTGCCAGGACGCTGGTGCGGCTTGTGCCGGTACGGGGCCTGAGCATCCACACTGGGATCTTCCTCGGTGCGTTAACCACTGTGCGGGGTGCCTACTACCGCGTCAGCGGCAGCTCTATGCCTGCCGACCGGTACCGCATCGACGTACTGCCGTGGCCGGACCGGTCCGAGGACATCGAAGGCAGGCCGCTGCTCCGGGAAAACCTCCACGTGCCGGAGGGATCCCGGCCGCTGGTGCCGGGCGATCCCGTGGACTTTCATGGATTCAGCTCCCTGCACTGCGTCCTCGTCGGGCACCGGACGCAGATCCTGGACGAGGCCTCCCAGCTTGTCGCTGCGCACGAACATGCTGAGGCCGTGGACTTCCAGAGCCTCCTGCGGTCCCGCGGCGTTCACGGACCAGCCCGCCCCTACCGCAGCCTGGTCCTGTCTGCCCAGGAGGACCCTGAGGAGATGACGCCGCATGTCGCTCGCCGCCGCCCCGCCGTCTGTGTCCTCGACGGTGCCGCGGCTGTGAGCCGGTGGCTCGCGGGCTCCATGGCCTCCGTGGCCATCGCCCTGGTGGAGCGGACCGCGCCTAGCGCCGACGCTGCGACCGACGCCCTCTACGAGCAGCGGTCGCGCAGCGAGGCTGACCTTGCCCTCCCCGAGGACCTGGCGGGTGTTCCCGTCGGCATCGAGGTTCTTGCGTGGCGCCATCAGGGAGGCCATATATGACGTTCAATCAGGCGGGCTTGCTGTACAGCTGCACTGAGGCCGCCGAGACCTGGGACCAGGTCGTCGAGTACCGGCCCGCACGTGACTTCGTCTTCAGCGCCACGCGCCTGTTGCGCTCGCTTGATGACTCGGCCGACTCGCCGCTGTGGTGCGAGGCGGCTGGGCTCCTGCGGGCCTGCCGTCGGCTCACCTGCACTGTCCCGCTGCCCTTCCACGCTCCCGAATTAGGTTTCGCCAGAAGCTCCGTACGCCTCCGCCAGCTCGCCGACGGCATGTCAGGCCTCGCGGTGTCCGCGCACGAGGAACTCCTCGAAGCCATCGCCGCTCTGGAGACGCTCCGGCGCGGCAGCGCGGACCCACTCGGCGACTGCGCGCGCGAGTTCCTTGTGCTGGGGAGGCTGGACCGTGCTGTCCTCGTCTTCGCCGACCGGAAGTTCACCGTGCCGGTGGCGGAGTCCATGCGTCGGCGCGGAGTGCCAGTGCGTGTGGAGACCTACTCCGTACTGCGGCAAGACGACGTCTTTGAGGCCGCTGCCGCGGTGGGAGGGCCTGCCTGGCTGCCGCCATGGCTGCTTGACGCGCCGCGCGCCGAGAACCTCGCAGTCGTGCACTACGGCTTCTTCCGCGAGCAGGTTGCCCAAGAGCCGCTCTTCGCGTCCGCCTTCGACGGAGCCGCTGCGGGGCGCGCCGTCAGCCGTCCGGTCGAGCGCGCGCGACCATACTCGGTCGAGGCCCCCGCCTCCATCGGCAGTGCCGCTGCGGAGGGGGCTGCCCCGCTGGCCGCGGATGAATGCTCCCCTGCCGAGGAAATCCTCACCTGGCTAAGCGGAAGGGGCGGCCGGAGTGGCGGCGCCGACGCGCGGGACGTGCATGTAGAGGCGCGCATCGCGGTGCTCAGCGACGGCTCGCACGTACTGATTCCTGCGGCAGCGCACGCCCGGGTCCTCGCCGTGGACACTGGTGCAGAGCCGGGAAGGCGCGTCGCGCATCTCCTCGCCGCTGACCTGAGCTGCGGGGACTTCCTGGCCCTGCGCCGGTCCTCCCACGACCGGCACGTGCGCGAGCGGGCTGACGCTCTGCTCGGCGCTGACGGACCAAGGCTGCGCGAGGTGCAGGCTGCCTGGAAACGGCAGCTGCAAGAGCGGGTGGACCGGCATGCAAGGGGCATCCCCGGCGTCGCCGAGGATCTCCGGCGGCGTGGCGCTGCAACTGCCAACGTCGCCTATTGGATCAGCGAACCATGCATCCGTACTCGCAGCCAGGACGACTTCGCGGTTGTGATGCGTTACCTCGGGCGCGGCGAGGATGCCGAGGCCGTTTGGGCTGACCTCACGAGGATTGACAGTGCCCACCGCCGGGCCGGGCACCGGTACGAGGCCGATCTGGAGGCGGCCCTGGCCAGGTGCGACGTGCGGCGCATCGCGGAATCCGGGTACGACGAAGTCGTCCTGCCCTCCTCACACGAGACCGTATCTGTCACCCGGATCGACCAGTTCCTTCCCGGCGTGTACCAAGTGCCGGCGTACACCCTGTGCTCCCTCCGCGTATCCGAGGACCTCTGATGACCCGGATGATCCCGCCGTACTACGACCCGGATTCCACCCCCAGCCCTGGTGAACGTGAGCTGTTCGAGCGCCTGCGAGACGATCCGGCGACAGAAGGCTGGATCGCACTGCACTCCCTCGGCATTGCTCGGCACCCGCGGCAAATCCAGGGGGAGGCGGACTTCGTTGTCATCGTCCCCGGGCATGGCATCGTCGTGATCGAGGTCAAGGCGTACCGCCGAGTCGAGCGGCTCAGCGACGGCCTCTGGAAGCTCGGAAGCAAGCAGCCTACGGTCCGCAGCCCTTTCATCCAGGCGGATGAGGCCATGCACGCCGTCAAGAAGCAGCTCAGGAATTCCGCGGCCGGATTGCCGCCCGTCCCTATCGCCTCGGCGGTCGCCTTCACGCACACCCGGTTCGCCCCACCAGACTGCGGCGAGTGGCACAGCTGGCAGTACTTCGATGCGACCGACTTCCACCGCCGCCCCGTCTCCGCCCTTGTCCTGGGAATCCTGCGCAACCACCGCGCCCACCTAGCAGCTTCCGGCAGCGCCAGGGGCTGGTTCCGCCCGGACGCGGCAGAACCCTCGAAGGACGACGCCAAGCGGATCGCCGAACACTTACGTCCGGCCTTCGATTTCACCGAATCGCCCAAGATCCAGCGCTACCGGCGCAAAGATGAGGTCGCCCGCTTCACCGAGGAGCAGTTCCAGCTCCTCGACATGATCGCCGGAAATCCGCGCTGCACCGTCAAGGGTGCGGCCGGCACCGGAAAGACGTTTATCGCGCTCGAAGCCGCGCGGCGGCTGGCCGCCGAAGGCCGCCAGGTCCTGCTGTGCTGCTACAACAAGCTGCTCGGCCAGTGGCTGCGCGAGGAGACCGTGACCGCACCGGGCATCACCGCGGGAACGCTGCACAGCTACCTCGCTGCGCTAGCAGGCCAGGACGGTGGAAGGCAGGGGGCCAGGCCCCACGACTATTTCGAGCGGGAGCTGCCCGACCGTGCACTGGAGGCACTCCTCGACCGCGAGCTGCCGCCGTTCGACGCCCTGGTCGTCGACGAAGCGCAGGACCTGATGCTCGACGCGTACCTGGATGTGTTCGACACCGCGGTTGGCAGCGGCCTGGCCGGAGGGCAGTGGCTGTTCTTCGGCGACTTCACAAACCAGGCGATCTACGACTCTTCCGGCGACGGTCTCCATCTCCTCCTTGACCGGACAATGTCGAGCGCGACCTTCCACCTTGCCAAGAACTGCCGGAACGTCCCCGCCGTGGCGCAGTACGTGGAGACGAGCTCCCGGCTGGACCCCGGCTACGCTGGGTACCTCCGGCCGGAGAACGACCGCGAGACCGTCCAGCGGCTGTGGTCCACCCGGGATGAGCAAGTCGGCCTCCTCGAAGAGCACCTGCAGCGGCTCCTCAGCGACGGCTTTGACGCCGACGAGATTGTCGTCCTCTCCCCGCTCCGCACCGGAAGCGCCGCCGAGGGGCTCCGCGGCACTCCTCGCTGGGCCTCCCGCCTCGCGCCCGCAGACTGCGCCGCCGGGAACCAGATTCCGTACGCCACCATCCACGGCTTCAAGGGCATGGACGCCCCAGCAGCGATCGTGACCGACTTCGAGCGGATCGCGAGCCCCAAGGAGGAGTCGTTGTTTTACATCGCGTCCTCCCGCGCCCGCGACGACCTAACCGTCCTCGCCGCCCGCACTGCGCGCCCCGACCTCCGCCGACTTGTCTTGGGAGAGTGACCGTGCCCCACCCCACCGCCGGCCGGGACTTCATCATCGATTCATTGCGCCAGGAGCTCCTCGGCCCAGCGCCTGCGGGCAAGCCCCTCGACGTCCCCTTCCGTGACCGCGAGTCGTCCTATGGACCGTGGACGGACCAGGAGACCGGCGAGGAGGTCCTCGAACGCGACCCTCTCGTGCGGTACGGCGTCGGCGTCCTCTACCCCGCGGGCGTAACTGACTCATCCGCTCAGGACCCCGACGGCACCGTGGTTGCGGGACTGGCGGCGGAGGAGCCCGGAGAGGCAGGCAATGCTCGCTGGACCGCCCCCGACCCGAAGCACACCGGGAATTCCGACGACGCCGACTTCGATCTGGCCGGTGCCAACGAGCGCAAGCCTAGCGCGATGGGCCTCTCTTTCCTGCTTGAGCGCGGCGACCGCACCGCTCTGGAGGTCGAACTCGACGCCGGCCGGTACCGCGAGCTTCCCGTGGACATCCCGGGCGCGGGCACACGCACCTGGTGGGTCCGCAGCAAGGTTCGCGCCGTATGGCAGCTCAGCCCGCAGCAGCTCGCTGCCGTGCCCGCGGTACTGCGCGACCTCCAGCCCTCAGCGGATGACCATTATGGACTTGAAGGGCTAGGCCTGCGCCTCACGGCCAACCTGCGCCAGCACCCGGACGGGCTGCTCGTCACGCTGGCCCTGACGAATAACTCGCGCATGGACCGGCGGGCGCTTGCGGCCCGCTGCCTCTTCCAGACTGGCTTCACCGCCACGCCGCGTGGTGGGAGCCTGCTGCCTTACCCAGAGGCGGGTGACGCCAGCCCGCACCCCGACGACGCTTCCTTCCGTCTGTTGTACCGGCACGCCCGCACCTACGCCGTCGGCCATGGTTGCGCCGCATCGTGGAAGGACCCGGACCGTGGAAGCAGCCCCTCTCGGGTCAAGGCCGACCCACTGCCCGAATACCAAGTGCCCCGCATCACCCCGGACATCCGGCGCGCGGACGGCACGCCTCTGACCGTCTCCATGGCCGACCTCGCTCGGCCAGACAGTGGCGGTCTCGCGCAGCTCCAAGAGCTGCTGTTCGCCTACGACAGCTGGATTAGCGCCCGCCGTCGCGAAGCCGACCTCTTCGAAGGGGAGTTCCATGCCACTGCGAAGCGGCACGTTGAGCAGTGTGAGACGGCGCTGAAGCGGATGCGTGAGGGCTTCGCCCTGATCAGCGACGAGGACAGCGACATCGCCAGGGCCTTCCGCATCGCCAACCAGGCCATGCACGACCAGCAGCAGCGCTCCGGTGCCGAGCGCCGCCCCACCACAGTCGAATCCGGGCGTGTACAGGTGCAGCCTGCACGCGCACCGAATGAAGGGGATAAGAGGCCCGTTCGAGGCCAATGGCGGGCGTTCCAGATAGCCTTCCTGCTCGCATCCCTCCCTTCCACCGCGGACCCGGCCCACCCCGACCGCCGCAGTGTCGACCTGATTTTCTTCCCCACGGGCGGCGGCAAGACCGAGGCCTACCTGGGCCTGTCAGCCTTCGCCATGGTCCTTCGGCGTCTGCGCGACAGCGGCGACAGCAGCGTCACCGTACTCATGCGCTATACGCTCCGGCTGCTGACGACCCAGCAGTTCCTGCGCGCCGCAGCCCTAGTGTGTGCCCTGGAGGTGATCCGGCGCGGGCGGGACGACCTCGGCGGTGAACCGTTCTCTATCGGCATCTGGGTGGGTGGCGAATCGACCCCCAACTCGCATACCGACGCCGTCTCCGCCCTTAACAGACTAGGCAGCGGCGGTGACAACCCGTTCCTGCTCCTGCGGTGCCCTTGGTGCGCCGCGCAGATGGGCCCGGTCACCAGCACTGGCGAACCGGATGCTGGGCCCCGCGGCCGCCGTCGGCGGAGCGCCGGCTCGCGGCAGCAGAAGACCGCCGTCGCGGGCTACGTCCCGTACAGCGGCCGAGTCGTCTTCCAATGCCCTAACCGCAGCTGCGAGTTCTCCGCCGAGAACCGCCGTCTCCCCGTCTACGTCGTGGACGAGGACGTCTACGCCAAACGCCCCTCGATGGTCATCGGCACCATCGACAAGTTCGCTCTGCTGGCCTGGCGCCCGGAGGCCCGCGCCCTGTTCGGCCTCGACCAGGACGGGGAGCGTGCCTACTCGCCCCCGGAGCTCGTCATCCAGGACGAGCTCCATCTCATCGCCGGCCCGCTCGGGTCCATGGCCGGACTGTACGAAGGCGTCATCGAGGAGCTGTGCACCGACCGGACAGGCGACACCCCCGTCCCGCCCAAGCTTGTGGCATCCACTGCGACCATCCGCCGCTACGAGGAACAGGTCAAGGCGCTGTACGGGCGCGACAGGGTACGCTTATTCCCACCCCACGGTTTGGACGCCTCTGATTCATTCTTCGCCGTGTACGCCCGCGACCGCGAGACCGGCAAACTCTTCCCCGGGCGTATGTATGTCGGGGTGCACGCCCCCGCCCTCGGCTCGATGCAGACCACCCAGGTCCGCTCCTTTGCGGCCCTGCTGCAGGCTGCCAAGGACGCCCAGGGCGGTCAGCGCGACCCTTGGTGGACCTTGATGGCCTTCTTCAACAGCTTCCGGGAGCTGGGAAATTCGCTTTCTCTGCTGCAGTCCGACATCCCGGACTACCTCAAGACCATCAATAACCGCTCTGTCGCCGACCGCACCGCGCTCCGCTACCTCGACGCCGTCGAGGAGATGACGAGTCGGCTCCGCCAGGACCAGGTTCCCGAGTCCATGGAGAAGCTCTCCCTCGCCGAGGACACCGGCAAGGCCGTGGACGTCTGCCTCGCCTCCAGCCTCATCGAAGTGGGCATCGACATCGACCGGCTGTCCCTAATGGCGGTCGTTGGCCAGCCCAAGAGCACCTCCCAGTACATCCAGGTCACCGGCCGAGTGGGACGCCGCCCGGACCGCCCCGGGCTCGTCGTCACGCTCTACGGCGCGGCAAAGGCGAGAGACCGCTCGCACTTCGAGCGCTTCCGTAGCTACCACCAGCGCCTGTACGCCCAGGTCGAGCCCACCAGCGCCACCCCGTTCGCGCCCCCTGTCCTCGACCGCGCGCTGCACGCCGCGCTCGTGGCGTACATCCGGCAAACTGCCCCCAGTGGATTCGCCCCTTTCCCCTTCGACGAGAACCGATTTGAAGAGGCAGCAGAGCTGCTGCGGCAGCGGGCAAACGTATGTGACGCGGCCGAGCGCCACCGCGTCGACGACGCCCTCGCCCGTCTCCGTCGGCAGTGGACCCACTGGCAGCCCGCCGTTTGGGGCACGCCCGGCGGCGAGGTACACCCCAATCAGCTTATGCACCCCGTAGGCCGCCACGTCGACGAGAACATCGCGGCGATGAGCTGGCCGACCCCGACGTCGATGCGCGGCGCGGACGCCGACTGCCGTGCCGAGATCACCCTCCTATACGCAATGAAAGGAGCCCAGCAGTGATCATCAGAGGTGCAGTGCGGCGCTCCCAGTTCGTGGCGCCCTTCGGCCCTGGCGCCATGCAGGTTCTCGCCGACGGCACCTCCGTCATTACCGCTGGCCTCGACCACTGGTTCGCTCCGAACTCCGACCGGCATGTCGACCGCGAGGAGTTCCGTATTGACGAATGGCGGCTTGAGCGCCACCTGGGCGTGAACGCCCTGTACACGCCGCCGGACTATCGCCGACCTACCAAGTACAATCACGACGAGGAAAACCTCAGCCTCTCCGTCCCCGTCCTCCGCTTTCCCTCATGGGGCTTCTGTCCCCGCTGCCGGGGACTCACCAGGCACCCCCTGCACCACCAGGAGCGCCCCTGGTGTGGAAACTGCATGACCGGCCAGCGCAAGAGGGGCCCCTTCCTGTCCCAAGTGCCGTTTATCGCCTTGTGCGAGCGCGGCCATCTCCAGGACTTCCCTTGGGCGGAGTGGGTGCACCGCACCGCCGACCACCGGTGCCCCCGCATGCGACTGGAGCTGCGCACCTCCGGAGGTGGCACCCTGGCATCGCAGACGGTCATCTGCACCGGATGTGACAAGCGCCGCCCGTTGGAAGGGATCACCTCCGTCGTCCGCTCCTCGGATGGGGACGAATCCAGCTACCTAACGGAGCACTTGGAGCACGGCGCGCAGTACTCCTGCCGTGGTGCCGCACCCTGGCTAGGCATCTCCGAAACGGACGGCGAACCGTGCGGCAAGCCCCTTCGCGCGGCACTGCGCGGCGCGGCGAACGTGTACTACGCACTGATCAAGAGCTCCATCTTCATCCCCGAGGAAGCAACCGCTGGCGCGGCGGACCCGGCGGTGGTCGCCGCCCTCGAGGAGCGTGTCATCGTCCGGGTGCGGTCTCGGCTGCACGACATCCTCGACGAAGAGGGAATCCCGATCACCGCTGCAAGGCTCCGGAAGGCTGCGGCGAAAGTCAGCGCCTCTTACCTCCTCGAGCCGTTCGACAACGAGCAGCTCGAGGCGGCGCTGGCTGTGGTCGAGCGGGACGAGCCCGGTGAGCAGGAAGCGAGCCCACCAGGCGCTCTCGCGCAGGTACCCGACCGCAGCCAAGCACCGTTCCGGCGTCTGGAGTATCAGCGCATCCGGGACACCGCCGAATCGCCCGACCTCGTCGTACGCCAGGCGGATAATGTGTACGAGGCGCCAGTGTCCGCTCTCATTCCGCGGATCCGGCTGGTAGAGAAGCTCCGCGAGACCCGCGCACTCTGGGGCTTCAACCGAGTGTTCGCCGAGTACGACACGGAGACTGCGAGCCGCTTCGCCCTTCTGCGCCGCGAACAGGCCCCACCGCACGAGTCCTGGCTGCCCGCGTATACCGTCCTCGGTGAGGGGATCTACCTCGAACTCGACTCCACCAGACTGGCAGCATGGGAGGAGCAGGCGCGGACCCGGCTGCAGCCCATGAATACCGCGTTCCACCAGGCCGCAGAGGAACGCCGTCTCGGTGAGCGCGAGATCACACCCAGGCTGGTGCTTGTGCACACCCTCGCCCACCTCCTCATCAACCAGCTGACGTACGAGTGCGGCTACAGCTCCGCCTCCCTACGCGAACGCCTCTACGTGGAAGACGGCCACGACGGCATGGCGGGCATGCTCATCTACACCGCGGCCGGAGACTCGGAAGGCACCCTCGGCGGCCTGGTACGCATGGGCCAGCCCGGCCGCTTCGAGCCGACCCTCCGCAGCGCCGTGTCCACCGCAGGCTGGTGCTCCGCCGACCCTGTGTGCATCGACAGCCGGGGCCAGGGGCCGGACTCGTGCAACCTCGCCGCCTGCCACAGCTGCGCGCTGCTTCCCGAGACCGCGTGCGAGGAGTTCAATCGCTTCCTCGATCGCGCCCTGGTGGTCGGAACGCTCGATGACTCCGCTATGGGTTTCTTCAATGTGCTTTCGACGTAAGGCATCTACGCGCTGCGCTCGTAGATCCGCGACGCTACCTGTCATCGCCTTCAGGGTGTGCCGCTGGGCGGTCGAAGCACGGGCTCAGCCGACCGGTACAACAGGCCCGCCTTGACGATGGGTTCGACCTCTCTAGAGCCTGTACTGGGTACTGGCGGCGACCCAGAGAGGCCAGCAGGGCGCGCGGCTTCAGCGGAACTTCCCGAGCCGGACGGCCGCCAAGAAATCAGTCCATGCCTGGCGCGAGAACGTCAGCACTGTCCCGTGCGGGTCTGTCGAGTCCCGTACGGCAGTCCCGTTCAGCATGAAAGCGGCCTCAACGCACTCAGTAGTGTTGGCTCCGCTGTATGACGACTTGAACCAGCCGTCAGTCGGTATCGCCGGGGACCCCTCGAGCATCACATCTCCTCACGGACGCGTTCAATGAGGGCGGACGAGGCCGCCATGTCCAACGCTTGAGCACGGAGGTAGTCGAAGGCAAGCCGGTATCGGTCCAACTCCTCCTCCTTCTCCATGAACAGCGATCCGACATGGATGTCCACATACACGACGTCCAGAGAGGGCTCGGCACCGCCGAGGATCACGAAGCTCCCCATGGCTGCCGAGTGGGCGCCCTTGGCGAACGGCAGAACCTGGAGCGTGATGTCCGGTGATTCGTTGGCCGCGAGCAGGTGGTCGAGCTGCTCGCGCATCACCTTCCGCGAGCCCACCACCCTGCGGATCACTGACTCGTCGAGGATTGCCCAGAGGTGCGGAGGCTTGGGGCGACGCAGGATCTCCTGGCGTTTCATGCGGATGTCGACGAGACGATCGACCTCCTCCGGGGCGAGCCGCATTTCGGAGGCGTGCTGCACGGCCTCCGTGTAGGCGCGGGTCTGGAGGAGCCCAGGTACGTAGAGGCAGGCGAAGTGATCTTCGCGTACGGCCTCGTCCTCCAGGGTGAGCAGGAGATTCATGCTCTCGGGGATGGAGTCGGCGAAGGAATTCCACCAGCCTTGCTGCCTCGCATCCTTGGCCAGTGCTACGACGGCCTCGCGTTCGGCTTCGGTCGCACCGTACTCACGGCAGAGGGCGTCCACTACGAGCCACTTCACTGGTCCTTCCTGTGTCTCGTAGCGACTTACGGTCGCCTTGGATACGCCGACGAGACGACCTGCCTCTTCCAGCGTCATGCCTTTGCGGGCTCGGAGCTTGCGCATGGTCGCGCCGAGCTGACGCCGACGTGTGGTCGCCCTCGCTGGCATGACGGAAACCTCCTGTTCATGGCCCGGTTGTCACCGGGCCAGCAGCAATCAGGCTATGGCGCTGCGAAGTTGACGGAGCCCCAGTTTCACCCGATCGGGTTTCGTGAGAAGTTACACAGCAAGACTTCTCAATGCCATACTCCAGTCGTAGCGCTACGCAGCGCAGCCGTACAAACACGGCGGGCGCCGTGCCGTCGTGGCGCGGGAGGGAGTCTGGCCATGCCCGGATATGAAGCCACTGAAAACCGACTCCGCTGCGTACTGCCCTTCGAGGCGGACCCGGCTGAACTGTCCGTTCTTCGACGAGCCGCGAGAACGCAGCTTGCCGTATGGGGGCTGACGGCTGCTGTAGGAGACGTGCAGCTAGCGATCACGGAGCTCGCTACCAACATCATCAAGCATGTGGGGGCGGGAGCGCCGGCCACACTCGTCCTGGAGCGCTGTGCTGGACGTGTCCGCGTCGAACTCCACGACCAGAGCCAGAAGGTCCCAACGCCGCTTCAGGCCACGTGCGATGAAGAGTGTGGACGGGGTCTGCACATGCTTGCCGCGATGGCGCGCGACTGCGGCACACTCCTGACAGCAAGTGGCAAGGCAGTCTGGTGTGAGCTACCCATTGAGCCCGGTCAGAACTGCTTCCGCATCCAGCGGGCTGCGTCGGTTCTTGAGTCCTATGGGCGTGAGGTAGCCGAGCTCACCCAGTGGCCCATCCGCTGCCTCTCCGCTCTGGAAGACGTCGCGACGAATCTCATTGCTGACCTCCTCCACTGGCTGGTGGCCCAGGGCGGTGACCCCGATGACTTCCTCGACCGTGCCCAGATGCACTACGAGGCCGATTCCGAGGCGGCTTGACCATGGAGCGAAGGGAGGCTGCGGAACTACTGGCTGTCAGCGATCCTGTCAGCTGCTGCGATCTCAGCACGGAGGTCTGCCGGGGTGCGCCATGATTCCCCGAGTCGGCTTCTGTGGCACATGCGATGGCAGTTAGAGCAGAGGAAGGCGAGATCATCCAGCTTGGTCTCTCGCAGCCCAGATATGTGGAGGGGCAGCAGGTGGTGCACTTCGATGTAGCCCTCCCCGAGTGCTCCGTAATGCCGACCGAAGTGGAATGCGCAGACCTGGCACTGCAGGGGCTGGCCGAGGCGGCGCGCCGTCTCTATCTTCAAGCGCCGGAGCCTGGGGTCGCGTTCACGGGAGATTGCCCACCGAGCCAACAGACGCCCCTCGAGGGAGGTGGTCCCATCCTCCGCGGCCTCGTCTGGCTGCTCGGGTATTCGGGAGAGCTCACCGGAGCCGATGCCTTCCTTGATCGCGCTCGCGGCTTGCAGCATCTCGGTCGGACGTGCCATGAACGCCGCAATCACTTCCTTGTCCAGGCGGCCGCACCTGGTGGCTTTCCCGGCGTAGGCGGGGTGGTTCGTGGCGAGGTCCGCGGTCTTGTGGCTGACGCTCCCCGTGGATCGGAACTCGGGGATCTTGCGGGCGGCAACTCCGTGCAGCGGCAGGGCGCGGAGCAGGTCGGAGAGCTCTCGAACCGGGCGATCGACTTGTCTCAGCTCACGCCAGTCGTTCTCGACGACGAGGGCACAGGCCAGCAGCAGTTCGTCCCAGGTGGTCCACGCAGGGCTTCGCATGGGCAATATCGTATGGGCGTTCGTTGTGGCGTGTGCGACTGCGGAGCAGCGCGAGGCGTACTGCACACTGGGGAGGTCGCGTTGTCAGTGGGGTCTGTCACCCTCTGTGAGGGCGGATTGCAATGAGTGTCCGCCGTGGCAAGTCTGGAAGGGAGGGTGCATGACCCGCACTGAGTCCAAGTTCACCTCGGTGGAGATCTGCGCCGGGGCGGGCGGGCAGGCTGTCGGCTTGCACGAGGCGGGGTTCCGGCACCTTGCCTTGATCGAGATCGATGACAACGCATGTAAGACTCTTGAGCTCAATAAGGAGAAACGCGGGTGGGATGACTGCAGAGTCTTGAAGCGCGACCTGACCCAGCTCAACCCTAGGACTCTTGGGCTCAAAAGGGGCGAACTTGATCTCCTGGCGGGTGGCGTCCCATGCCCCCCGTTCTCCGTGGCTGGCAAGCAGCTCGGCCCTGATGATGACCGAGACCTTTTCCCGACAATGCTTGATCTCGTGGACTTCCTGGAGCCGAGGGCCGTGATGATTGAGAATGTCAGGGGGCTGTTGGAGCCTCCTCAGAAATTCCATGACTACCGTGAGAACGTCATCAAACGGCGTCTGATGGAAGCCGGTTATGAGATCTGCATGTGGGAGGTACTGGAAGCCTGTGACTACGGGGTACCGCAGCTCCGCCCGAGGGCGATCCTCGTTGCAATGCGCCCGGAGTTTGCGAAGCACTATGAAGCGCCGAACCCCGAGAACAGCAAGATGCGCACCGTTGGCGAGGTATTGCGCACGTCAATGCGCAAGCGATTCAAGGACGACGGCAGCGACGGTTGGGAAGCCGCCTACCGTAAGTGGTATCGCCAGGCCAAGCAGGGCATCGCTCCGACGCTAGTTGGCGGATCGAAGAAACACGGCGGCGCAGATCTTGGCCCCAGTCGAGCCAAAGAAGCCTGGAAAGCGCTGGGGGTGAATGGGCTCGGGGTGGCGAACGATCCCAGAGACTGCGATCGCGGTCGCGATCTCTATAGCGACCGAGGTCCGATGCTAACTGTCGAGCAGGCAGCGCTCATCCAGGGTTTCCCGGCCAACTGGAAATTCGCAGGTCGGAAGACCGCGGCCTACCGACAAGTGGGCAATGCTTTTCCGCCGCCGGTAGCGAAAGCCGTGGGAATCCAGATTAAGCAAGCCCTCGAAGCCGGTCTCAAGGCCAGACCAGAGGCGGCTCAAGAGGAGGTGCTGTTTGATCTCGTTCCGGGGCCATCAGCGCCGCTTCGGGCGGAGCTTGCTGACTGTGGCAGCGATCTTGAGCGCGCAAGTGTCGGCTGACTCATGCTCCCAGAAGCGGAGTACGGTCCAGCCTGCGTCAGTGAGCCGCTGATCTGTCTCGCGATCACGAGCCACATTGCGGGCCACCTTGTCTGACCAGTAACCGGGGTTGGTCCGAGGGGGCACATAGTGCTCTGGGCAGCCATGCCAGTAACAGCCATCGATGAACACTGCGACCTTCGCGGGACGGAAGACCATGTCAGCCGTCCGGCGGAGGTCCGGGAGGGGCTGCGCGGCAACGCGGTAGCGCAACCCCTGCGCGTGCACCAGCCGACGGATGAGCCATTCTGGCTTGGTGTCGCGGTTCCGGATGGCTTGCATGTTCCGGCGTCTGGCCGCCGATGATGCCCACGAACCGTCCGGAGGTGTCCAGTCGTTGACCATGTCTCTCGCCGTGAAGGGGTCGGGTGCAAGTGCAGCTTAGTGGCCTCCCTTCCTACGGCCCTCACGTCGGCTGATCTCGCTGCGGATCGAGCCGTCAGGCCAGGGTTCCCAGTCCACCACTCGGTACCAAGATGCTGACCGGCCTGTGGCGGGGTCCTTCGTTACTCGATTCTTGATTACCCATCCGAGTACACGGAGTTCCCGGAGGCGTTTCTGCCAGTCTTCTTGATATTGCCGCATGGACGCAACGATGCTGATGAGTTCGGATGGGACCCAGTTGCCATTGAATGCCTTGAGTAGTTCGCCGATTCGCCGGTGCGGTTCGTCGTAGTTGGCTGCAGTGTGGATCTCGCTCGCGTACTCATTGTATGTGGCGTAGAAGGCTTTCTTCCCTGAATTGCATTCTTCGCAGAGCGGCTGCAGGTTTTCGACATTGTCGGTGCCGCCCCAGTCTCTCGGAATTTTATGGTCGACAACCAGCACAATTTGATGATCTAGCGGCGTCCTGCCGCACTGTGCGCAACGCTGAGGGGCTAGCACTTGAGCCTTAATTTTGGCACTTAGGGATTTTCTCACCCCACCCTTGTCTGTCTGATTCCGGCCGATGAGTAGATATCGATGCTTATTGCCTTCACGGAGCGTCTTGACTTGGAAATGTCCGCGAAGCTCGCGGACACGGCGAATAGCTTCAGACTGAGACGCTCCCAAGTCATGAGCCATGAATGCATGGATGTCGTGAGTCGTCGGCG
Organism: Streptomyces sp. 7N604; assembly: GCF_052245475.1. NCBI lineage: Bacteria > Bacillati > Actinomycetota > Actinomycetes > Kitasatosporales > Streptomycetaceae > Streptomyces > Streptomyces sp. 7N604. Next base: position 113,308 of record NZ_JBQQBX010000013.1, read on the forward strand.
GGTCATCACGGTGCTGGTGAAGGAATCTATATAGGGCGCGAAGAGACTCTCTGGGGAGGAGCTGAATGAGTTCCGGTGAGTCCGGATCTGGCAGCGGGGCGTTGACGATTTCTGACATTGATCTGTCGCCTTGTGCTGTGGATCTCAGGTGGCTGACTGAATCGGGTAGCAACACTGAGTGGCGCTTCTGACTACTCAAACGCTGCGCGCTGCTGTGTGCTCGGGGAGCAGTGGTGCAGTCTCTTCTGGATCGCTGGGATCGGCGAGCACCCACCGTCGCCCATCCAGCACGGTTCGGTGGTGGCCGCAGTGGTGTGGTTTGGCTTCGATGACCCGAGCACTGACGAACTCTCCCTCCTGAGGCACCGGGAGGCCCAACTGTGCAGCTATCTCCTGGTGGCTCCGGTAGTCGCCCATGATAAGAATTCCGTTCGGGCGCAAAGCTGAGCGGGAGCCGCCATTGCCGCGTACGCGCTTCATGTAGTCCTTCTGCTGAGCGACGGTGCGTACGACGTTGCGGCGGATGCGACGTCGTTGCGCGCGTTTGAATAGCTCGTTGAGCCGTGCCTGGCCGCCCTTCGGGGTGAAGATAGCCATACGGTCCTGCTGGCCCATGTGCAATAGCACGTTTTCTGGTAGTGGGGCCTCATGCCATAGCCAGGTTATGTCAACGCGGTGTTGGGCCTTGAGCTGCAGCTTTGCGTCTCGGTTGCTGCCCTGTGTGAGCAGCTTGCGATCTACGCGCAACAGCCCGGCACTCCACACACTCTTGGAGTCGTCTGCTGACACGAGGAGGCAGAGGTGGCCGATGCTCTCCGGAGGCAGCATCCAGCCTCCGAATCTCTGCGAGTATTTGCAGTCGACGTCGATGTCCTGGATCGAGTAGTCCATCTTGTCGCCGTCGTCGAACTCGAACTCGCGCTGCAAGTTAATCTCGACGAGCGTCCCGGCATGGGTCTTCTCAGTCTTGAAGAGCTGCTGCCAGTCGTAGCGCCCAGTGTGCTCGCCGTCCAGGAGCTGGTCGATCGTGTCCCGTAGGACGGTGGCGAACCTGCGCCCGTCCGGATCGAGACTGAGGATGTGCTTCTGAACCTGCGCAAGTTCCGGATCTTCGTCGAGGCTCGGAGCAGGTCTATCCAGGTCGAAGAGCTCCACGTCGTGTCACCTCGCAGGTCTGAGCCTCACCAGAGGCGGGAGCATCACCGTCTTGGAGCCGCTGGTCATCAGCACTGCTTCTCCTGGTCGGGCGCCCACGCCTCGTGAAGGGTAGCGCTCGACTCACGCACGGGGGTGTCGGTGGTGCCAACTAGGCTCGTTCTTCGTCTAGTTCACCGCCAAGAGAGGCTGTCGTGACTGAGCTGGTGACAACTGCCGAAGACGTGCTCCGACAGTTCTGCATCTCGCCAGGGACTCAGAAGATCTTTGAGAACTGGCGACGGGACCCCCGTCGACGCAACGTGGCACCTGTCGTGCTGGAGCATCGGGCGCGCTTGATCTACACGCTTGTACCGACTGACGTCGAGTCGGTCTGCAGGCGGACGGAGCATGCCCTCGGAGAGGTGCGACGTGCTGACGGTGAAGCGGTGCGGGCAATTGTCGACTGGCATCCCGATTTTGCCTTCACTCACATGCTCCATGTCTGTATGGAACAGAGGAGCAGCCTGCCCACCTATCAGGAGTTCCGCGAGTTCGCGGACCGTGACTCGTTAGGGAAACAGATGTTGGGGATCCCCGCGCGAGAGAAGGTGCGTGAGGTTGTCGCAGCGGAGATCCCAGCTACCTTGGCCAGGGCAGCAATGAGGTGGAGGGTGGGGAATGCTTACTACAGCTTCTTACGAGAGGTCTACACAGTTGTGAATCTACGCAGCCGAGGTGTTGACCTTCGTGTCCATCCCCTAGCGGACGCGCTCTTCAGGGTGGATGCGTGGGTGGGGCGCAAAGCGCTTAGCTTGCGAGTCGGGAACAAGAAGTTCCGTGAGGGAGAGCGTGATGGCCGGAAGACACCTCCCGAGCAACTGCTGGCAGATGTCACTCCTCGGTTCGAATTCGAGTCGATTGAACTGAGTCCTGCTACTGAGTTTGGCAGAGTCCATCTACCGTCGTACCGGCACCTTGAGTCCGCGGCTGCCCTGCTGAACCCAGGGACTGGCTAAACGAGGAGTCAGTTTGACCGAGCCGTGTGATTTCCTAGGCCAGGTCCGGGACGCCGTGGCAGTCCTTGTACGGGCGGGAGGAGCCGCACCAGCACGGGGCGTTGCGGGGCGGGGGCCAGGGGGTGGCTCGGCCGCGGGCCGCCAGGTTTGTGGCGTATTCGGGGAGCAAAGTGACCGTGGCGGGGGACGTCTGCTCGGCCGCCGCGAAGGCCTCATACGACGGGACCGTGGCCGTCACGATGCCGAAGGCCTGGGCACCCGTGGAGGCCAGGTCGCGGAGCGAGGACTCTATGCGGGCCAGGTGCTCGGAGTGGGAGGGGTACTCGGAGGCGAGCGCGGGATACGCCGCGAGGAGTTCCGTCAGCTCGGCCTCCGGCCAGTGCAGGACCGCCACCGGATACGGGCGGGACAACGCCGCGCGGCGCTCAACCAGTTCGGCGCGGAGGCGGGCGATCTCGGCGCGGAGCTCGGCCGGGTTGTCCGAGCCGAGGGACCACAGGCGCTTGGGGTCGTGGAGTTCGTCCAGGGAGATGTCGCCCGGGTGGTGGGCGTCGGCGAGGGCGTCCCACTCGTCGTGCGGGCTGCCGAGGAGGCGGCGTACGCGGTGGCGGCCCGCCAGGAGGAGCCCCGCCTCGTACGGGACCTCGTCGCCGTCGATCAGGAGCGCGGCGCCCGCCGTGAAGCAGTCATGGGCGGCCTGCAGTTCGTCGTGGGCTTCCAGGGCCTCGGCGATGATCTCCCAGGGGGCGGCGTCCCGCGGGGCGGCGGCGCGGATGCCGTCGATGAGGACGCGGGCCTCGGCATCGTGACCGTACTCCCAGAGGTTCGCCGCGTTGAGGGCCTTGATCAGCAGAGGGTTCTTGGGAGTGCCGGCGAGGAGCCGGTCGTAGAGGGCGGAGGCCCGTGGGCGCTCGTCGGCGAGTTCCCAGTGGGCCGCGGCCTGCAGGAGCAGGAGCTCGCTGTCCTCGGGGTGCTGCACCGCGATGCGCTCCAGGCGCTCGGCTTCCGACGCGTGGGGGGCGGAGGTGGTCTCGGACGGCATGATGCACACCGTACTGCGGTACGCGGGCGGTCGCGCCTCCCGGTCCTGCCCTTCGGTTGTGCCCCGGTCGTGCCCGGTCGTGACCCGGCCGTGCCCCGGTCGTGCCCCCGGCCGGCGTCGCGAAGGCACGGCTGCGCCCTCACGCAGCGTGCCGCCCTCGGAGAGGTCCGCGCCCTGGTGGGTTGGCGGGGAAGGGCCTATGGTGCGGCGGCGGCCGGGAGGTGGTGCGGGGTGCGGGAGCGGGGGCTCGTACGTGGGTCGGCAGTGCCGGTCGTCGTGCAGGGACAGGGGCAGGCAGAGGACCAGGGACAGGGGCAGGGACAGGGCCAGGGACACGCGCAGGGACAGGGCCAGGAGCAGAGCCCGGGGGAGCGGCGGCAGCGGGCCCCGCGACGCGTACTCCTCGCGCGCGTGCTGTGGGGCGCCGCCGAAGCGGCCGTGACCATCGGCCTCGTCGTGCTGCTGCTCGTCGTGCACCAGCTCTGGTGGACCAACCGGCAGGCGCGTGTCGGCGCCGAGCGGAAGGTCCAGGCGCTGGAGGAGGAGTGGGGGACGGCGCCCGGAACGGTCCAGGAGCCGTCGCTGCCCTCGGAGACCGCAGGGGACGCCTCCGGGCCACCGAGCGGGGGCCGGGACTCCCGCGAACGGCAGGCGAAACCGGCCGCCCCGCGCTGGGACCAGGCCTACGCGATTCTGCGCATTCCGCGCATCGGAGTCACGGCCCCCGTCGCGCAGGGGATCAGCAAGGGCGGCGTCCTGAATCGCGGATACGTCGGGCACTACCCGCAGACCGCCCAGCCCGGCCAGGTCGGGAACTTCGCGCTCGCCGGGCACCGCAACACGCACGGCGAGCCCTTCCGGTACATCAACCGCCTCCGCAAAGGCGACGAGCTGCGCGTCGAGACGCGCGAGGGGCTGTTCACCTACCGGGTCGAGAAGACGCTGCCTCAGACCTCAGCCGTCGACTCCACCGTGATCGGCAAGGTGCCCCGCAGCTCCGTACGGCCCGAGTACGGGTTCGGCGAGCCGGGTTACTACATCACGCTCACCACCTGCACCCCCGAGTACACCTCCACGTACCGGCTCGTCGTCTGGGGCCGGCTCCAGGCCATTGAGGCGCGGGGCGCAGGACAGCGGTAGCCATCGCCGTTGTCGGTGGGGGCAGTTAAGCTCGCGGGCGGGACAGAAAAACCGGGCGGGAAACACCAGGGAGGGGGAGCCCGATGGTGCGCATCGTGAGTGGTCGGCGCGCGTACGTCGGCGGGCTGCTCTTCCTCCTCCTCGGGCTGCTGCTCGGCCAGAGCGGCATCGCGACCGCGCTCAGCCCGCTCTCCGCCCTCACGGCTGCCGCCGCGACCACCGCCCTTGTGCTGCTCTGCGGCGCCGTCCTCTCGGCCGGCCTCGCACCGGCCGTGCCGCCGGGGCGAATACGGACCGCGATACGGGACCGGGAGCGCCGTACGGCCTTTCTGCCGCAGCGCGATCCCGATGCCTCCGGACGCCCGCGGCCCCGAGCGCCGGGCCGCCGCCTTCCGACGGCGGCCGCGTAGGCGTTCCCTCGCATCCATCTGTACGAGAGATTCGTACGGGAGCCCGCGCGGCTCGTCGCACCGAAATCCGACATTTCCGGTACGACGAGACCCGGGAGGGCTCAACCATGTCCGTTTTCACGTCCCTTGGTGCGCTGCTCGTGCACCTTGCCGACCAGCTGCACCCGCTCTTCGGCGCGTCGGCGACGGCCGCCGCGATCGTCCTGCTCACCCTGTGCGTGCGGCTCGCGCTGCACCCGCTCGCGCGGGCGGCCGTCCGGGGTGAGAAGACGCGGGCCGCGCTCGCGCCGCGGATGGACGAGTTGCAGCGCAAGTACGGCCGTGATCCCGAGCGGCTACGGCGCGCGATGAGCGAGCTGTACGCGGAGGCGGGGGCCTCGCCGCTGGCCGGGTGCCTGCCGATGCTTGTGCAGTTGCCGGTGTTCTTCGTGATGTACCGCCTCTTCGGGGGCAGGGGCGCGACTGGGGGTGAAGGCAGCGAGGTGCTCGGCCATGCGCTGCTCGGGGCGCCGCTCGGCGGGCGGTGGGCGGACGCGCTTGCGGAAGGGGGCGTCTTCGGGGCGCAGGGGCTGGTGTATCTGGGACTGTTCGCGGCGATCGCGGCCGTCGCCACCTGGACGTACGTCCGGGCGCGGAAGGCGATGGCGGCCGCGCCCGCGGCGGTCGGCGCAGCCGGCGCGGGCCCCGCCATCGGGGCCCTGCCCGGCGGCATGACCAAGGTGCTGCCGCTGCTGTCCTTCGGGACGCTCGTCGCCGCGGCCGTCGTGCCACTCGCCGCCGGGCTGTACCTGGTGACCACGACAGCCTGGACCGCGGCGGAACGGGCCTGGCTGCAGCGCGGCGACCACGTCCAGGCGGCGGCCCGCAACCAAGTCCGGTAGACGGTCCGGGCGGTCATGGCCCCTGGGGCAGCTGATCCGCCGGCAGAACCTCAAGCTTGTCCCGTTGTTATTGCAGGGGCGCGAAGTTGCGACGGCAGCGTCAGGTGCGGCGGGCCAGAACGTAGGCCCGGCGGGTCTCGACTTCGTGGGCGTAGTGAGTGCGTTCCATGCGCATCTCCACGGTGAACCCGGCCGCTTCGAGCAGTCCGGCAACGTGCCCGGGTTCGAGAAAGCGGAAATCGAGGTCCACATCATGTCCCCACAACTCGTCCAGGTGCCGGATCTCCTCACCCATGTGGAAGGAGAGGAGGAGAAGTCCGGAAGGGCGCAGTACCCGCCCTGTCTCCTCGAAGGCGCGCTGCAGGTCGCCGGGATTGAGGTGAATGATCGTGTAGAAGGCGACGGCGGAGCCGAATTCGCCGTCTTCGGCGGGGAGTTCCAGCAGGTCGCCTTCTCGGAACTCCACCTGTGCAAATCGGCGGCGGCCAGCCTCGATCATGCCCGCGGACAGATCAATCCCGACCGTACGCGCGCCCTTCTCGGCAAGCCAGGCCGCGACGTGCCCGGGGCCACAGCCGAGGTCGGCGATCGCGGTCCCTCGTTCCGTCTGTTCCAGGAGGCAGGCGAGGAGCGCCCGGTCGAGCGGCTTCCCGGCGAGCTCGTCGTGCAGCCGGGCCGCGTACTCCTCGGCCACGGTGTCATAGCTGCGGCGTACGGGGTCGCGATGTGCATGATCACCCATGTGGGTAACCATGCCACGGGTCAGTTGGGCCCCGCCCTCTCGGGGCGGATCAAGGCACCCAAGAACTCTGGCAACCCGGCCGGCGCACCACCCGGGCAAGTTGATCAATACCTCAGATCAGGAAGACAAGCCCCGGCCCTGCGTGAGCACGCCGCCCCCGGCATCGCACGGAGCCGGGTCCGGGCGGCGTTGCGCGGCAGGCAGGTCAGCTCTGAACGGGCAGGGAGTAGCGGAGTTTCTCTTTGGCGCGTGCGCCGAGGCGCTCGTAGAAGCGGGCCGCGCCCTCGTTCCATGCGGGGGTCTGCCACTGCACCTCGGTCAGACCGAGGCCCCGCGCCTCGGCCATTACGGCGTCCATCAGCGCCGCGCCAAGGCCCAGGCTCCGGTTGCCGGCGCGAAGGAAGAGACAGTCATGTGGAGGTACTCACGGCCCTTCCAGGTGGAGAGTTCGGGCGCGCAGGTGGCATGGCCGACGACCTCGCCGTCGGGCAACTCCGCCACGAGGCAGCGCAACCGCGGTATCGGGGTGCCGAAGAGGAGGACCGCGAGCCGTTCCGCAAGGTCAGGGACCGGCGGTGCGGCCTTTTCGTACGAGGCGTGCTCCGCGACCAGTTCGGCGATACGCGACAGGTCGGCGGGGCGCGCATGCCTCACGCATGGAGCGCCCGTCATCGGACGCCTCCCGCCGTGGTGTCTGCGCCCCACGCGGCCAGCCGGTTCGCGAGCGGGCCGCTGCCGTCGAGGACATGCCGCGTGAACGCGTCGCGCTCATGGGCCAGGACGGCGGCTTCCCAAACGCAGGGCGCAAGCCCCACTCGCCCCGGTCGCAGCTGGTCGGGCTGCCCGGCCGGGCCGACGAAGACCGCCAGGTCGGACATGTATCCCTCGATCCAGCTGTGGACGAGGACGTAGTCCCCGTCGCCGCCCGCATGCACGATCAGCACGGCGAGCCCGAGTGACCCGCGGGAGCGCCCAAGCCCCAGATGTGCTCCGGCGATCCGCAGTGCCGCCGCCTCGTCCCGCTCCGTCACCACACGGCCCGGCGCCTCAAGGGCGTACACCTTCACCACATGACCACCGGCCTCGCGCGTACCCAAGGCCCGTGTGGTGCGCGCGTGGTGCTCATCGGCCAGGGCGAGAAGTGCTTCTGCGTCCACCGCTTGGGGCAGTTCCTCACGATCACTCATCCGGCCATCATGCAGTGCGCAGGCCCCGCCCGTCTCCGGCGGGCGTCCGTTCCGGCCGTCCCGTCGCTCACGTCGCGGCGGTGATGCGGCTGACCTGGAAGAACGCTCGGCGGCGCGCCGCAGCGGCCGACCATTGCCGGTCGGCCGCGCGGGGGCTGCTCCGCAACACAAGACCCCTGGTCCAGGGCTGGGAGCCCTGGTTGCGGGATAGACGGGATAGAGGAGATAGACGGGATAGAGGAGATAGACGGGATAGAGGAGATAGACGGGATAGAGGAGATAGACGGGATAGAGGAGATAGACGGGATAGAGGAGATAGACGGGATAGAGGAGATAGACAGGATAGAGGGGATAGAGGGGATAGAGGGGGTAGAGGGGATAGAGGGGCATCCGGCATCCCCAGCGGTGGCCGGGGCGCGGCGGATTCAGGAGCGCGGAGCGGGCCAACTGATGGTCCAGTACGTGAACGGGGTCTTGTGGAGTGGACCCAGCCCTTGGAGGATCGACCGATCCTCGACCGATGGCCGCCACCCATCGGTTGAGCCGGTCCCGGCAGTGTGTGGCCGGGGCGGTCCTTGACCACGGGAGAGTGACTGTGAAGCTGCTGCGTGTGGGAACGGCGGGGGCGGAGCGCCCGGCGCTGCTCGACCAGGACGGGATCCTGCGCGACCTGTCGGACCTGGTGCGGGACATCGACGGGGAGCTGCTCGCCGAGGAGGCCGCGCTCGCCCGCGTACGGTCGGCCGCCGCGAGCGGGGAGCTGCCGGCGCTCGACGGCGCGGGGCTGCGGGTCGGGCCACCGGTCGCCCGGATGGGCAAGATCGTGTGCATCGGGCTGAACTACCACGCCCACGCCCGCGAGACGGGCGCCGCGATCCCGAAGGAGCCGATCCTCTTCATGAAGGCCCCGGACACCGTCGTCGGCCCGGACGACACGGTGCTCGTGCCGCGCGGCAGCGTGAAGACCGACTGGGAGGTCGAGCTGGCCGTCGTCATCGGGAGTACGGCCAGGTACCTGGAGTCGGCCGAGGACGCACTCGGGCACGTCGCGGGCTACGCCATCGCGCACGACGTCTCCGAGCGCGAATTCCAGATCGAGCGTGGCGGCCAGTGGGACAAGGGCAAGAATTGCGAGACGTTCAACCCGCTGGGCCCGTGGCTCGTCACCGCGGACGAGGTCGGCGACCCGCAGGCCCTGCGGCTCAGGCTGAGCGTGAACGGGGAGGTCAAGCAGGACGGCACGACCGCCGACCAGATCTTCCCCGTGGGTGAAGTGGTGCGCTACGTGAGCCAGTTCATGACGCTGTACCCGGGCGACGTCATCAACACCGGTACGCCGGCGGGCGTGGCGCTCGGACACCCCGACCCGAAGCCGTATCTCCGGGCCGGGGACGTGGTCGAGCTCGAGATCGACGGGCTCGGGCGGCAGCGGCAGGTCCTCAAGGGGGCGTAGGCCCCGGGCAAGGCAGTCCTCCACACCCCGCCTCTCCTCTGCAGCCCGCCTCCGTTGGCGGCTACAGTCCGCCTCCGTTGGTGGCCGCACCGGCGCGGCCCGCCGCGATGAAGCGTTCCAGGGCCTCCACCACCAGGGCGTGGTCCTCGGCCTGCGGCAGGCCCGAGACCGTGACCGTGCCGACGACGCCCGCGCCCTCGACCGTGATCGGGAACGAACCGCCGTGGGCCGCATAGCGGTCCGGATCGAGCCGCGAGGACTCCTCGAACGTGGTGCCCTTGGCCCGGAAGCGGGTGCCTACGAGGTACGAGCTCTCGGCGTAGCGCTCGACCACGCGCCGCTTGCGGTCGATCCAGGCGTCGTTGTCCGCCGTTGCGCGGTCCAGAGCGAAGTGGAAGAGCTGCTGCGGGCCGCGCCGGATGTCCACGGCGACCGGCGCATGGCGCATCCGGGCGAGTTCCACCAGCAGCGAGCCCAGGTGCCAGGCGTCGTCGTGGGTGAAGGCGCGGAGCACGAGACGGCGCTCCTGGGCCTCCAGTTCCGGAATGAGCGCGCTCGCCGCCTCGCGGGGGTCGGGGGCGGCACCGGGCTCCACCGGTGCCGTCGGGCCGCCGGGGGCGGGGGCGTGTTCCGGGGCGGAACCGGTCCGGGCGCCCGTCGCGGCGGCGCCGCCGGTGTCCTGGCCCGCGCCACTCAAGCCGGCGCCACTCGGGCCACCCCCGCCGGGGCCGCCCGCGCCGGGGCCGCCCGCGCCGGGGCCGCCCGAGCCGCCAGGGCCGCCCGAGCCGCCAGGGGCGACCTGTCCTCCTCGTTCCACCGGTGCCGGAGCCATCACGCGTCACCTCCGATCGTGCCTGTTCCGATCGTGCCTCTTCCGACCGTGTCTGTTCCTGTCGTGTCTGTTCCGATCGCGACCGTACGGCCGCCCTCGCGCGCCGAGTCGAGAGCGGCCTCCAGTACGTCCAGGGCCGCCGCTGCCTCGTGCGCCGTCACCGGCGGCGGGGTGCCGTCCCTGAGCGCTGCGGCGATCGCCGCGTAGTACGCAGGGTAGTCGCCGGGGAGCGAGCGGACCGGCGTGCCGCCGCCGGTCAGCGGCGACTCACCCGCGCCCAGCCGCCCCCACAGCGACTCCGGCTCCGCGCCCCAGCCGGGCGCGGGCCGCATGCCCTCGCGGAGGGCGGCCTCCTGCGGGTCGAGCCCGTACTTCACATAGCCCGCCGCGCTGCCCAGGACCCGGAAGCGGGGGCCGAGTTGGGCGGCCGTGGCGCTGGCCCAGAGGTGGGAGCGGACGCCGTTCGCGTGCGTGATCGCGATGAAGGTGTCGTCGTCGGCCTCGGCGCCGGGGCGGCGGACGTCCGACTCGGCGTAGACCCGTACGGCCGGGCCGAAGAGGACCAGCGCCTGGTCCACGAGGTGGCTGCCCAGGTCGTAGAGCAGGCCACCGACCTCCGCCGGATCGCCGGACTCGCGCCAGCCGCCCTTGAGCTGCGGCCGCCACCGCTCGAAGCGGGACTCGAAGCGCTGGACCTCGCCGAGGTCACCGTCGGCGACGAGGGTGCGGAGGGTGAGGAAGTCGGCGTCCCAGCGGCGGTTCTGGAAGACGGACAGCAGCAGCCCGCGCTCGTCGGCGAGCGCGGCGAGGGCGCGGGCCTCGGCGGCGGTGGCGGCGATCGGCTTGTCCACGACCACCGGCAGGCCCGCCTTCAGAGCCTCGGTGGCGATCGGCACGTGGGTGCGGTTGGGGGACGCGATGACGATCAGGTCGAGCGCGTCCTCGCTGGTCCGGCCGCCACGGGCGGGGCCGGCGGCGCGGCCCCACAGTTCGTCCGGCGAGGCCGCGAACCGTACGTCCGGGTGCTCGGCGCGCGCCTGAGCCTGGCGGTCCGGGTTCGAGGTGACGACGGTGTCGAGGACGAGCCCGTCGGTCGCGGCGATCAGGGGGGCGTGGAAGACGGAGCCCGCGAGGCCGTATCCGACGAGGCCTACGCGGAGGGGAGCGCCTGAGCCCGTGCCCGAGCCTGTGCCCATGCCTGAGCCTGTGCTGGCGGTGCTGGCTGTGCCTGTCATGAGGCCCACTTAAGCAACGGTGTTGCCAAACGGCAAGCGGAAGGGAGAATGGCCACGTGAACAGGGGCAACTCCGGGGTCAATCTGCCCGCGCTGCGCAGCCACAACGCCGCGCTCGTGCTCGACCTGCTGCGCGCGGCGGGGCAGGGCGGCATCAGCCGCCTCGAGCTCGCCGAACGCACCCGGCTCACCCCGCAGGCCGTCAGCAAGATCACGGCGCGCCTGCGCGAGGAGGGCCTGGCGGCAGAGGCGGGCCGCCGCGCCTCGACCGGCGGTAAGCCGCGTACGGTGCTGCGCCTGGTGCGGGGCGCGCGCAGCGCAGTGGGGCTCCACCTGGACCGGGACGAGCTGACGGCCGTACTCACCGACCTGACGGGCGAGCCGGTAGCGGTACGGACCGCGCCCTTCGACTTCGGCGCGGGGGCGGAGGCCGTACTCGACGCCGTGGTGACGGAGGTCCGGACCCTGCTGCGCAGCGGGCCGGATTCCGGGCTCGGTCCCGTCATCGGGGTCGGGGTCGCGTGTCCCGGGCCGCTCGATCACCGGAGCGGGGTGCTCGGCCGGGTCACCGGACTGCCGCGGTGGGACGGCTTCCCGCTGCGGGACGCACTCGCCACGCGGCTCGGCCTCCCGGTCGTCCTCGACAAGGACACGAACGCGGCCGCCCTCGGCGTGGCGCTGCGCGCGGCCGGGAGCGAGTCGTTCGCGTATCTGCACCTCGGCACCGGACTCGGCGCCGGGCTCGTGTTCGGGGGCGGTCTCTACCGGGGGAGCAGGACCGGGGCCGGGGAGTTCGGGCACCAGGTGATCCAGCTCGACGGGCCGCCCTGCGAGTGCGGCAGCCGCGGCTGCGTCGAGGCGCTGTGCCTGGCGGCCGTCGCGCGCGGCGACACCGCGGAGGCGGCGCGCGTCCTCGGGACCGGGGCGGCCAACCTCGTGGGGCTGCTCGACTTCGACCGCGTGCTGCTCGGCGGCCGGACCGCCGTCGCCGACGCGGAGGTGTTCGTACGGGGCGTGGCTGCGGTGCTCGCCGAGCGCGCGGAACGGGAGGGTGCGGGCGCCGGGCGTACGGTGCCGGTCGCGGTCGCCCCGGACGGAGAGCGGGCCGTGGCGTACGGGGCGGCGCAGCTCGTCCTCGCCCCGCTGTTCGGCCGCGCGGAGCCGACGGAGGCGGCTGGCACACCGGATGCAATGGAGCCGGAGGAGGCAGTGGGATCTCCGCCGGATCAGCGGAACATAGGCTGATCGAGGGGGATTCGGGGGAAGGGTGCTCGCCCCGCCGCCGTGGTGCGCAGGGCCATCGGGGCTCGCGTGGCAGGGTCCTGTGGGCACCGGCCGGACCCGCCGCCGGTGCCGGCCCAACGCCGCTGAACGCCGCCGAACGCCGCTGAACGCCGCGAGCATCCACGAAGGTCCGCCCATGCGCCTCCGCACAGCCGCCGCTCCCGCCGCTTCCACCGTCCACCCCCGGCCCACGGCGCCCGCGATCGCCACCAAGGTCACCACCGCGCTTGCCGCCGCGGTGGCCCCGGCGCTCCTCCTGTGCGGGCCCGCGGGCACGGCCGCCGCGGACCCGACCCCGCCGCCCGCGGTGGGCACCCGCGCCCCAGAGCCGACCTGCGGTGACCCGGACAGCGCCGACTTTCCCCTCAAGGCGCGCATCCACAGTGGCCCCACGTCGTACGCACCGGGCGCCGACCCCAAGACCTGGAAGCTCGATCTGCGCAACACCACCGACGCCGACTGCCGCGCCGTCCACCCGGTCGCCGTGCTCGTCGACCACAAGCGGGCGCTCGCCAAGGACCGGATCGGGATGGAGTTCTACGACGGCCGGGACCGTACGTGGCGGCCCGTCACCTTCGAGACCACCGACGAGCACGAGCACATCGGCGTGTTCGAGGACGTCGGCTTCGACGGCTTCACCGTGGCCTCGGACGAGACGCTCACCGTCAAGGTGCGGATGGGTTTCGACGACCGTACGGAGGACGACCGCGTACGGCTCAACGTCGCTGCCATGCAGCGGCGCGAGGACGACGGCGACTGGGTCGGCGAGTCGAACGACTACGACTTCGCCATCCGCGCAGACGACGGGGACCGGCACGGGCACGAGCACGGGCACGAGCACGGACACGAGCACGAGGCCGGCAAGGAGGAGAGGCACGACGGCACCGCCGGCGGGCAGGGTCACGAGCACCGCCGTTCCGACGGCCCGGGTGCCCGGGACGCACACGGCAGCGAGCCCCAGCCCACCGCCGAGTCCGGCGCACTCGCCAGCACCGGCCGGGAGGTGCTGGCCTGGGTCTCGGGTGTGGCGGGCGTCTGCCTGCTGGCCGGGGCGGGCCTCGTGGCCCTGGCCCGGCGCCGCACCCGCTGACCGCCCCGCGCCGGCGGCAGACCGCTCTCGGCCGCTGACCGCCCCGCGCCCGCCCGTACCGTACGGGTCCGGCGGCGCCGCCCATCGCAAGCGAACTCCCCGAACCACCCCAACGAGCAGGCGCCCGGCGCACCCGTCCGCTCCGGCATCCCCGAGCGCGGACGCGTGCCCCAGGTCCTACGCCGTCAGGCCCCGGCTCTCAGCCTGCTCGACGAGCTCGACCGCTTCCCTTGCCCGACCGGCTCGCCGCCTTCGAGGTTCGGGACCGGCCCCGAGCGCGGCGAGCCGGCCCGTACGGCACGTGGAGCGGGTGCCGCCGGCGGACGGCGAGCGGGCCGGGCTCGAGAGCACGTATGTCTCCGTGGTGCGCGCGTCACGACTCGGCGCCGACGTCGACCCGGACTCCTCCTTCTTCGCCGACCTCCGCGACCGGCAGCACCGTACGGGCTGAACCGGGTCTCTTGATCGTCCGGACCGCCTGATCGTCCGGGCCGTGGACGACCGGGGTCGTCCACGGCCCCGCCCCGTTACCCTGTGACTTCGAACATTCGGCCACGCAGAGCGGAGATCAGTTCAGTGGCGGAGCGCAAGCCGATCGAGTCCTGGCTCACCGATATGGACGGGGTCCTGATCCACGAGGGCATCCCGATCCCCGGCGCCGACGCCTTCATCAAGCGGCTCCGCGAGTCGGGCAAGCCGTTTCTGGTGCTGACGAACAACTCCATGTACACACCGCGCGACCTGCACGCCCGGCTGGCGCGCATGGGTCTCGACGTGCCCGTGGGGCACATCTGGACCTCCGCCCTCGCCACCGCGCAGTTCCTGGACGACCAGCGGCCGGGCGGCACGGCGTACGTGATCGGCGAGGCCGGGCTGACCACCGCGCTGCACGACATCGGATACGTCCTCACGGACGCCGAGCCGGACTACGTGGTACTGGGCGAGACCCGTACCTACAGCTTCGAGTCGCTGACCAAGGCCATCCGCCTGATCAACGACGGAGCCCGGTTCATCGCCACGAACCCGGACGAGACCGGGCCCTCCGCGGAGGGCGCGCTGCCCGCGACCGGGTCCGTCGCGGCGCTGATCACCAAGGCGACCGGCCGCGAGCCGTACTTCGTCGGCAAGCCGAACCCGCTGATGATGCGGGCCGGGCTCAACGCCATCGGGGCGCACTCCGAGACCAGCGCGATGATCGGCGACCGGATGGACACCGACGTGCTCGCCGGGCTCGAGGCCGGGATGGAGACCTTCCTGGTGCTCACCGGGCTGACCAAGCCGGACGAGGTCGAACGCTTCCCGTTCCGTCCTTCGACCGTCGTGGACTCGATCGCGGATCTGGTGGAGAAGGTCTGACGGTCTCGCAGCTCGGACGGGGCCGGTTGCCCCGTGCGTAACTCAGCCGGTGGCGCCCCGTCACCGAACGGAGCAATCCGGACACGCTGCGGGTGCGACCGGCTGGGGAGCCGGTGAACCTTCAGGTGTGTGAGGAGGTTCAACGATGGGCTCTGACCCGCCATTCAGGCGCTCCCGGCCGTCGCGGCTGCGCCGTACGACGCGGCGGTCCCGGATGACCCCGGCGCTGCCCCGGCTGTCCCGTCTGTCTTATCTGTTCCGGTGTACGGCCGTGACCGCCGCGGCCGCCGCCCTGTGCTCGGCGGCCGCGCTGTCCGCCCACGCCGCCGAGTTCGACCCCGGCGACGCCCGGAACGAACCGTCCTCCGCCCCCCGCTCCAGCACGCTCTTCGATCCCTTCGCGGATCCCACCTCCGGCTCGTACGCCGGCGACTGGGAGGCGGCGGCGGACGGCCGCACCCGGGTCGCCGCCTCGTCCGGCATGCTCAAGGTCACCCCCTCCGCGGCCGCGCCCGGAGCCGAGGTCGAGATCCGCGTCCAGGGCGTCAAGGGGGCCAAGGACACCAGGATCCGGGCGCGGTCGAAGGTCTTCGTCGCGGACGCCGAGCTGGCGTCGGACGCGGGCGGCGCCCTCTTCGCCGAGGCGAAGATCCGCAGCACCGCGGCCCCCGGCAGGTACAAGATCACGTGCGACTGCAAGGCCGAGGGCACGATCACCGTCGTCGCGCCGCACGACAGCCCGACCGATAGCCCGACGGGCAGCCCGACCGCACCGGTGCGGGCCGGAGGCGGCGGCACCGCCGCGCTCGGAGCCGATGCCATGGAGAGGCAGAACGGCCCCGGGGTCGTCCACTTCATCGTCGCGGCAGGGCTCGCCGGGGGCGCCGGGCTCGCCGTCGCCGGTATCGCACTGCGCCGCCGCCGGGCCAACTCGGCGGGCGACTGAGGCAGGCGGTCCACCGTGTCCGGCCGGGACCGCGGCGGAGCGGGGCGCCTGGTCACCGGCCTGACCTGGGCGGTGGTGCTGCTCGGGTTCTGGCTGTGGGGCCGGGGGATCACCGAGGGCCACGGCATCGCAGCGCCCGCGACCGGCGATGTGGCCGCGGTCGGCCGACCCGGCGGCACCCCGCTGCCCCCGCCGTACGCGCCCCTGGCACCGGCCCGTCCCGAGCGGCTGCAGATCGGCTCGGTGGGCATACGGGCCCCCGTCGTCGAACGCGGCCTGGACGCGGACGGGGCCGTCGACCCGCCGCCGTACGACGCACCCGGCCTGGTCGGCTGGTACGGCGGCGGCCCCGCCCCGGGCGCCCCGGGCACCGCCCTCCTCGTCGGCCATGTCGACACCGAGTCCCAGCCCGCGGTCTTCTACCGGCTCGCCCATGTCAAGCCGGGCGAGCGGGTGAGCGTGAACCGGGAGGACGGGTCGGTCGCGGAGTTCACGGTGGAGGCGGTCGAGGTCTTCACCAAGGACCGCTTCGACCCGAAGCGGGTGTACGGTCCGCGCGACACGCACCGCTCCGAACTCCGCCTGATCACCTGCGGCGGCGCCTACGACCGCAAGCGCCACGCGTACACCGCGAACGTCGTGGTCTCGGCCTACCTGACCGCGGCCCGCACGAGGTGAGGGAGACGCAGTTCCCTCAGCGGGGCGGGCAGCCAGGACGTGGGGTGTAACAGCTGGTCGACGAAGCATGGGTGGGCGCATGGCCGAATGTGCCGTGTGTCAGCATGGATTCGACCGGTCTTGTCCCACCCGGGGCCGGGGCCCGCGGCGCGTGCCGCGCGGCACCGCCACCGGAGAAGTACAGCCAAGGGGGAGTGGATGTACGGCAGTTACACCGGCCGAGGGCCCGTCGCTGCGCGCGCCCGGCTCACGGCGGGGGCGGCAGCGGCAGGGGCTCTGCTCCTCCTGTCCGGCTGCTTCTCCTCGTCCGGCACCGACGACCAGGGCGGCGGGGCTCAGCAGCCCAAGTCCAGGGCCCCGTACTGGGTCAACCCCGACGGCAACGCCGCCAAGCAGGCCGCCGCCTACCGCAAGGACGGGCGCGAGGCGGACGCGAAGCTGATCGAGAAGATCTCGCGGCAGCCGGCCGCGGAGTGGATCGGGGTCGAGGACCCGGAGGGCCAGGCCCGCGGCTTCACCGAGGCCGCGGCCAAGGCCGACCGCGACGCGCTGCTGGTCCTCTACAACATCCCGCACCGTGACTGCGGTCAGTACTCGAAGGGCGGGGCCGCGGACGGCAATGCCTACCGCGACTGGCTCGGCAAGGCCATCAAGGGCATCGGCGACCGCCGCGCCACCGTCATCCTGGAGCCGGACGCACTGCTTCACGTCGTGGACACCTGCACCCCGCCGCAGTTGCACGAGGAGCGGTTCGCCCTGCTCAAGGAGGCTGTCGGGAAGCTGCAGTCGCTGCCGAACGTCAAGGTCTACCTGGACGCCGGAAATCCCGGCTGGAAGGACGACCCCGGCCAGCTGGTCGAGCCGCTGAAGCGGGCAGGCATCGTCGAGGCTGACGGCTTCGCGCTGAACACCTCGAACTTCCAGACCGTCGAGGCGAATGTCGCGTACGGCAAGAAGCTCTCGCCGATGGTCGGCGACAAGCCCTTCGTGATCGACACCAGCCGGAACGGCAACGGCCCGTACACCAAGGGCGATCCGCAGGAACGCTGGTGCAACCCGCCGGGCCGGGCACTCGGCGAGCCGCCGACGACGGAGACCGGTGAGGAACTCGTCGACGCGTATCTGTGGATCAAGCGCCCCGGCGAGTCGGACGGCGACTGCAAGGGCGGCCCGGCGGCCGGCCAGTGGTGGCCCAAGTACGCGCTGGAGCTGGCCCGTAACGCGGATCGCTCCAGTTAGCGAGGGTGCGTGGCAGGTGCGCACCGGTGCACGCACCACCTCCGTGCGATGCGCACCATCCAGGCTTGGGCGCGCATCGCGGTGCGCACCGGATGCGCGCACCGGGGTCGTGCCGGACGATTTACAGTCCCAGCATTGGCTGCTCGGTCCAGACGGTCTTCCCCTCGCGGGTGTAGCGCGTGCCCCAGCGCTCGGTCAGCTGGGCCACCAGGAACAGGCCACGCCCGCCCTCGTCAGTGGTGCGTGCCCGGCGCAGGTGCGGTGAGGTGTGGCTGGTGTCGGTGACCTCGCAGATCAGAGATCGTTCACGGATGAGTCGCAGGGTCACGGGGCCGCTGGCGTACCGGTAGGCGTTGGTGACCAGTTCGCTGGCGATGAGCTCGGTGGTGAAGGTCAGGTGCTCCAGGCCCCATTCGGTCAGCTGGGCTGTCGTCAGTGTCCTGGCCTGGGCGGCGGAGGTGGGGTCCAGCGGAAGTTGCCACGAGGCGACGTTCTGCGGGGGGAGCACGCGGGTGCGGGCGATGAGCAGGGCGATGTCGTCGGCGGGGTGAGCGGGTACGAGGGAGTCCACCACCGCTTGACAGGTTCGTTCCAGGGGGTCGGCGGGGCGGGTGAGCTCCGCGCACAGCCGGGCCAGGCCGATGTCGGGGTCGATGTGGCGCTCGCCGATGAGTCCGTTGGTGTAGAGGGTGAGCAGGCTTCCCTCGGCCAGTTCGATGTCCCGGGCCTCGAACGGCAGGCCGCCCAGGCCGAGCGGTGGGCCGGCGGGTAGGTCGAGCAGGCTCACCTGTCCGTCTGGAGTGGTCACCGCCGGTGGTGGGTGGCCGGCGCGGGCCGCGGAGCACAGCCGGGAGACCGGGTCGTAGAGGACGTACAGGCAGGTGGCGCCGATGACCTGCTCTCCCACGGGCCGTTGACCGACTGCTTCTTGTTCGGCGGCCAGCAGGTTGACCAGGTCGTCCAGGCGGGAGAGAACCTCGTCCGGTTCCAGGTCCAGGGTGGCAAGGGTGTGCACGGCGGTACGCAGACGGCCCATGGTGGCTGCGGCGTGGAGGCCGTGGCCGACCACGTCGCCGACAACGAGCGCGACCCTGGCCCCGGACAGGGGGATGACATCGAACCAGTCGCCGCCCAGCCCCGAGGCCGCCCTGGCGGGGAGGTAGCGAGGGGCCACCTCGACGGCAACCTGGTGCGGAACCGCCCCCGGCAGCAGGCTGCGTTGCAGGGTGAGCGCGGTCTGTTGCTGCTGGGTGTAGCGCCGGGCGTTGTCGATGCTGACGGCTGCGCGCGAGGCGAGCTCTTGGGCCAGTGTGAGGTCGTCCGCTTCGAACGGGTCCGGGCGCCGCGAGCGCCACAGGCTCATCGCGCCCAGCACCAGGCCCCGTGCGGCCAGGGGCACCACGATCAGGGAGTGGACACCCAGGTGGGGAACGTGCTCACCCTGGCGCGGTTCCATGGAGAACCAGTCAGGCGGAAGAACCGATTCCAGGACGGCCCGCCCTTCGGCCAGACACCTGGCTTGTGGTGTGTCCGGTGCGAAGTCGACGGGTTCCCCTCCCGGCTGCGGTAGTTCGGGCTGCTGGGCCAGCACGCTGCGGACCGCCACCCGTACCACAGGCTCCGTCAAGCCCTGCCCCGGCTCCTCACCGCGCGTCACCGGTTGCGACAAGTCCACTGATACGTGGTCGGCCAGGTGAGGGACCATCACATCAGCGAGCTCCAGGGCCGTCTCTCCCACATCGAGCGTGGTTCCGATGCGGGCGCCGGCTTGGTCGAGGAGCGCCAGCCGAAGGCGGGCCCGATGGCGTTCGGTGACGTCCTCGACGGTCTCCGCCACGCCCAGGACCCGGCCGGACGGATCCTCCAACCGGAAGGCCGAGACGGACGCGGCCCGCTCTCGTGTCGGGTCCCGCTCCAGGCGCGCGTACTGCTCGGTGGAGACCAGTGACCTTCCGGTCTCCATCACCTGGCGCACCCGGTCCACGGACTTCCGTGCGTCCTCGGCAACCAGCAACGCGCCGGTGGGCATGCCCCGAAATGAGGCCGCCGGAACGCCGGTGAACCGTTCGACCGCCCGGTTGACCCGGAGAATCGTCATCTCGGGACTGTGGACGACAAGGCCGATCGGGCAGCGGCGGAACAATCCGTCGAGAACCGCGCGGTCCCGTTGCCAGTCGAGGACCTCCGCCGCCGGTGCCCCCACAAGGAACCACTCGCGGACGGGGCCCTCACGCAGGAGCGCACGTGCCCGGAACCCCATCTCCACGAGCCCCCCGCTGCGATGCCGCACCGCCAGCACCCCGAACCAGCCTCCGGCTCTCCTGCATGCCGCCGCGGCGTCCTTGGCGGCCGGCAGGTCGCGGGGATCCGTCAGCATGTCGAGCGCCGGACGGCCGATCACCGCTGTCGCCGGATAGCCGAGCAGCTCCTGGGCCCGCCGGCTCCATCCGACCACGGTGCCCCGGTCGTCGAGCACCGCCGAGGCGGCCAGGTGCAGAGCGAACGGATCATCTCGGCTCTCGCTGAGCACCGTCACCCGCTCATCCACTGCCGGACACCACCTCTACTCGGCTACCGATGTTCTCCCGCTCGTCCTGGTGCGCGACCGAGACCGGCGTGACTCGGTCCCGGACCTGGCCGTGCCACCAGACGTCCGGTGCAAAAGACCGGGGTGATGCCATGTGAGCCTATTGAACCCGGTCAGGCCCAGCAGCCTTCCGGGCGCTGTGTCATGGCGTGGCGGCCATCACCCGCCCGGTCCCACCAGGAGATCCGGCCTGCCGCGCAGATACGGCTCTTCCGGGGCGCGCGCGGCCGAAGGCCCTACGGGACTTCCACCCACACCGCCTTGGACGGCGTGCCCTTGCCGTCCGTGACGAAGAGCATGTACCAGCCGGACGGGACCAGTGAGCGGTCGTCCGGCACCGTCACGCGTATGCCGTTCCCGGTGCGCTCGAAGTCCAGCGCGACCGACCGCTGGTCGACGTCCGTGACGTGCGTGACGGCGCTCGGCCGCATCAGCCGTACGTTCTTGATCTTCGCCGCGTCACGCGTCTCGTACGTGGCCGAGTCGCCGCGCCCGATCCGGTCCGGTCCGGAGCCGACCTGAGGCCGGGCGTCCTCACCGTACAGGTAGGGCGGGGTGTAGATCTCGATGCGCTTCTCGAAGACCCCGGGCTTGGTGTTGGCGTCGTCGGAGAAGAGCGAGTCCGAGCCGAAGATCATGACCCGGCCGTCGGGCAGCAGCAGGCTGCCGGAGTGGTAGTTGCGGCCGACGGTCGGGTCGGCGACCCGCCGGAAGGTGCCGGCCTTCGCGTCGTAGATCTGCGCCTTGAGGATGTTGCTGCCGCTGCGGCCGCGGTAGTCGCCCGAGCCGCCGGAGACGAAGACCGTGTCGTCGGGGAGGATCGAGCCGCCGGGGTAGCGGGTGCCTTCGGAGAGGGGTGCGCCGTCCTTGAAGCGCGGGTCCTGGTCCTTGAGGTCGACGACCCGGGTCTTCTCGCTGGACTTCTCGGACTCGCCGACGCCCCCGCCGCCGATCACCATGAACTTCTGGTCCTGGGCGGGCGGCAGCATCACGGACATCGAGGTCTCGAGGATCTTCGGGTCGCTCATGCCGGGTACGGGGTCGAACTCGTTGGTGTCCACGTCCCACAGGCCCGGCGTGCGGCCCTTGTCGGCCGGGCCGTAACCGGCGTTGGAGCCGCTGTAGAAGATCTTGCCGCCGCTGGTGAGGAAGAGAGCCGGGTAGGTCGGGAAGAAGCGCTGCCGCGGCAGGTAGCTCCACTTCTTCGTCTCCGGGTCGTAGACCTCGTTCTTGCCCGGGACGACCTGGCCGATCTCGTCGAGTCCGGAGACCGAGAGGACGCGGCCGTCCTCCAGGGTGGTGAGCGTGGGGTACCAGCGGGCCTCGTGCATCGGGTCGACCCTGACGTAGCGCTCGGCGACCGGGTCGAACTCGAAGGCGTCCTTGATCCCCTGGAAGTCCTTCTTGTCGAAGGAGAGCTTGTTGGCGATGCCGTAGAGGTTCTTGGCGTCGGCGCCCTTCAGGCCCTGGATCCGGTAGTTGTCGGTGTCGCCGGTGCTGTACTGCTTGCCCTTCCTGCGGGCCTCGACGTAGACGCGGGCCTCGCTGGCGGTGACGGTGACCTCGCCGGTGACCGGGTCGGCCTTCTTCTTCGCCCGCGGGACGAGCAGGTTGTCCTTGGACTCGAAGGTCTTGCCGTTGGTCTTGCCGGTGAAGAGCGTGCCCGCCGGCAGCGTCCTGGGCTTGTCCGGGTTCTCGTTCTTGACGATCATCAGGCCGCCGGCCTTGTTGACGTCGCCCTCCAGCTTCTCGTACCGCTGGGTGCCGCCCGCCACCAGCAGCTTGCCGTCCGGGAGTTGGGTGTGCCCGGCGCAGAACATGTCCTTGGGCGTCGGAATGTTCTGATACGTGTTCTTCTCCGGGTCCCACAGCACCGACCGGAAGGTCTTGGCCTTGAACATCTTCGCGTTGTTGCCGGACCCGGCGATGAGCAGCACCTTGCCGGTGTGGAGCAGCGCCGCGTGAATCGTGTTGATCTGGAACTCCTCCGGGACGTCGAGGAGGTCCCAGTGGCCGTTCTGCGCCATGTACTCCGGCTGGTTGATCTTGTACGTGTGGTACTTCTCCGAGCCGAAGCGATACAGGGCGGGCCCGTTCATCCCGGCCAGCACGAGCACCGCCGCCGCACCTATCGCGATCCTGCGGGTGCGGCGGCTTGGACGGTAGTTCATGTGTTACGTCCCCCAAGGGCGATCTGCATGGTCTGGTCGTTCGCAACCCGGCCGCCCTCCGGCTCAGGGGCCGCGGGCGCGGGCCCGCCGCCTGCCGGAGGGCCGCCCCGGTCCCTCTTCCGCTTGTCCTGGCGGATGGTCCACCGCCAGGCGAGGATCGGGGAGGCCGTGAGGATCAGGGCGAGCGTGGCCCAGAGGATCATCGCCGGGTGGCTGTGGCCGAAGTAGAAGGAGGAGACGAGCGATCCGCCGAAGACCAGCAGGAAGAACAGGTGGATCCGGAACGTCCCGAAGAGGGTGTCGGGGCTGGACGAGTCGCCCTTCGGGGTCACGACGAACTTGCTCTTGCGGCGCAGCACGGCGTCCATGAGGGAGCGCGCGTAGATCGGGGCGGACAGCGCGGACATCGCCATGCCCGCCACGCCGCCGGACCCCTCGGGCTCGTGCGGGGAGACGTTGTGCCGCCGGTTCCAGACGTAGAGGCCGATCTGGAGGGCGGAGGCATTGCCGTACAGCATCATCCACACCGTCGGGTCGATCTGGAGACCGGAGGCGCCGAAGCCGAGGAACAGCGCGCAACTCAGCGCCGCCAGAATCCAGTTCATAGCCGAGATGGGATAGAAGATCACCATCAGCGTGTAGTTGAAGAGCTTGCCGGGCGGCAGCGTGAAGGGCGCCTTCCAGAACTGCTTGAGGATGGTCTCGTACGTGCCGCGGGACCAGCGGAGCTGCTGGGTGAAGAAGTCGGTCCAGGCGGTGGGGCCTTCACCGACGGCCAGCACGTCGGGCGTGTAGACGGAAGCCCATTTCCTCCCTGTCTCGGGATTGCGGTGGCGATGAAGCTCGAAGCCGGTGGCCATGTCCTCGGTGATGGAGTCGTACAGGCCGCCGATGCCCTTGATGGCCTTGATGCGTACGGCGTTGCTGGTGCCGACGAACATGGGGGCGCCGTAGCGGTTTCCCGCTCGCTGGATCAGTGCGTGGAAGAGGAACTGCTGGCTTTCCGCGGCTTTGGTGACGGCGGTGTCGTAATTGCCGTAGACCTGCGGTCCGATGACGAAGGCGACGTTCGGGTCCCGGAAGAAGCCGAGCATGCGCTCGAGGTAGTTGGGCAGCGGGACGTGGTCGGTGTCGACGGAGGCGAAGTAGTCGTAGTCGTCGCCGTGGGCGTCCAGCCAGGCGTTGTAGTTGCCGTGCTTGGTCTTGGCGCGGTGCGGGCCCTTGGGCTGGTTCCACCTGGCGACGCCCTTGCGGGTGAAGTGGTGGACGCCGAGCCGTTGGCAGACCTCCTTCACGGCGGGGTCGTCGCCTTCGTCGAGGAGCCAGACGTGGAGGAGCCCGCGGTGGCGTATTCGTACGGCGGCCTCGAGGGTCTTGGTGACCATCTCGAGGGGTTCCTTGCCGGGTACGTAGGTGGTGATGAAGGCGACCCGCGTGCCGCTCTCGGGCACGACCGGGACCGGGTCGCGGGCCACCAGCGTCGCGTGCGCGTTGGAGACGACGTTCAGGGTGCGGAAGAGCTCGATCAGGCCGATCGACACCAGCATGACCACGTCGAGGACGAGGAGGGTGTCCGAGGCGCTGTCCCGCTTCGTCCAGTGTGCGGGCTGCATCAGCCAGGCCAGCAGGCCGAGCGAGACCAGCGGCGCGGCGCCGAGCAGCAGGGCGGCCCGGATGCGGTGCGGCTCGTCGGCGAGCAGGCTGCGGTAGCGCACGGTGTACGGCTTGTCCGGGTCGGGCTGCGTGAGGGGCCCGGCGAGCCGGCTGTAGTGCTCGTAGTCGTAGCGCGGCAGCGCCTTACGGGTGCGCCGCGGGCCTCGGTGCGCGGACCCGGGCCTGTGCTGCCGGGGCAGGCGGAGCCGGGTCGTACGGTCAGGGTCGTAGGAGTGCCGGGCGCCGGTAGGCGTCGACGTCATGAGTCATCCCCCCGCACGCAGGCTGGCTGCGTGGTCGGTAAGCCTTTCTGGCCGGGTCAGTGGTCCCCCTTGACCGACCCGGGCTCAGCACTGGTCGGGTGGCCGTTCCGTAAGACATGGAACGAACACCTTCCGGTTGCATGATGCCGACTCCGGCATCGTCACATGAACGGGGCCCCCACCCCGCCGGTGAACGCAACCGACTGATTCCCCACCAACTCCAGCAAAGCGTCCTGGACCCGGAGGCTTGATCGCAAGAGCGAACAAGCTGTTTACCGGGCATACGCGTGCAATGGGCGAACACTGCTGAGAATTGGTGCGACGGTCTTCCCCTTTGCACAGGGGAAAATCCGCCGGGCACAGCCTAGTTGGCGTGCCCGGGGCGACCGGCGGCGGGTTGCGATCGGAGGCGGATCAGGCGCGGTTGGACCGGCGCAGGCGCTTGCGGATGTCCTCGAAGTGATCGCGTACGGCGTCCTCCGCGCGGACCGCGTCGCCTGAGCGGACCGCCTCGAGGATCTCCCGGTGCTGGCGGCAGGTGATCTTGGGGTTGGGGTGGGTGTCCACGAGGTCGGTGCGGACGCGGTGGAAGGCGTCCCAGAACGCCTCCAGCACCTCGCTCAGCAGCAGATTGTCGAGTCCGCGGTAGAGGGTGGCGTGGAAGGCCCGGTCGGTGTCCGCGCGGACCGCGCCCGCGGTGGCCTCCTCGTCCATGCGGGCCATGAGCGCGTCCAGCTCGGCGAGGTCCATGGCGGGCACGCGGCCGGCCAGCCGCGCTATCAGCCCGGTCTCTATGGCCTCGCGCAGCTCGAGGAGCTGGAGGAGGCTCTCCTCGCCGCGGTAGTGCCCCGCGACGGTGCGGAAGGTGAGGCCCTCGATCATCGGGGCCATGGACATCGGCCCCACGTACGTGCCGAAGCCGTGCCTGATCTCCACGATGCCCATGGCCTGGAGCGCCTTGAGGGCCTCGCGGACGGAGTTTCTGCTCACCCCGAGGAGCTCCATGAGCTCGGTCTCGGTGGGCAGGGGAGCGCCGGACGGCAGCCGCCGGTCGATGATCAGCTTCTTGATCCGCTCCTGGATGTCGCTCGCCATTCCGCGACTGTGCACCGCAACCTCCGTTTTGACCAGCCGCGGGACCGCCGCATGATCCCGGAACGACTCCGGGCCCCCTCGCGGCTGGCGAGGAGGCCCAGAGTGTCACGTGCGCCGCCAGGGACTCGAACCCCGGACCCGCTGATTAAGAGTCAGCTGCTCTAACCAACTGAGCTAGCGGCGCGTGCTGACATCGGAGATCCTACCCGATCAGCCGGGATGCTCAGAACACGGGATATTCAGCCGCCCGCCCTCCCGAATTTCCCTCTCCTATTGGTCTGGACATGTCCGTCAGGCGGGGCTAATCTGCGCCTTGGTCTAGACCTGAAGTGTTCAGATCAACTCAGCTCGAAGCTCAGCTCGAAGCTCGACCCAAGCTCGGCTGATTCCGGCTCCACACCCAGCTCCACACCCCAGCTCCATCCCGATTCGGCTCGGCTCGGCTCGCGGAACTTTCCCCCACGTTCTCCTGGAGCGAAGCATGCGCAAGAAGATCAGCGCTGCCGTGATAGGGCTCGGCGTCCTCGGCGTCTCGGTCCTGGCCACGGGAAGCGCCAGCAGCCACGGCTATACCGACTCCCCCATCAGCCGCCAGAAGCTGTGCGCCAGCGGCACGGTGACCAACTGCGGCGAAATCCAGTGGGAGCCGCAGAGTGTCGAGGGTCCGAAGGGCTTCCCCGCCTCCGGCCCCGCGGACGGAAAGATCTGCGCGGGCGGCAACAGCCGCTTCGCACAGCTCGACGACCCGCGCGGCGGCCAGTGGCCGGCGACCCGGGTCTCCAGCGGCAGCTACACCTTCCGCTGGCAGTTCACGGCGGCGCACGCCACCACGGACTTCCGCTACTACATCACCAAGAACGGCTGGAATTCCGGCCGGCCGCTGACGCGCGCCGCCCTGGACACCACTCCGTTCCTGACGGTGCCCTACAACGGCCAGCGCCCGCCGTCCACCCTGTCCCACTCGGGCACGATCCCCTCCGGAAAGACGGGCAGGCACATCATCCTGGCCGTCTGGACGATCGCCGACACGGGCAACGCCTTCTACGCCTGCTCGGACGTCACGTTCTAGGCGCCTGATTCCGGCGTACTTCCCCCGGCCGCCCGGCCGCTCGTCGGACCGCCCCGCGCCACCCCCACCCAGCGGGGCGGTCCGATACGCGGTGGCCACCCTGTCCGGACATGACACCGGGCGTTCTCGGAAACCGAG
The DNA here is from genome assembly GCF_052245475.1 of Streptomyces sp. 7N604. Lineage (NCBI taxonomy): Bacteria > Bacillati > Actinomycetota > Actinomycetes > Kitasatosporales > Streptomycetaceae > Streptomyces > Streptomyces sp. 7N604. The sequence goes on from NZ_JBQQBX010000013.1 coordinate 139,951, forward strand.
AGCGCCCGGATCGACAGCGTCGGTGCTCTGGTGCGCCGCCAGGGACTCGAACCCCGGACCCGCTGATTAAGAGTCAGCTGCTCTAACCAACTGAGCTAGCGGCGCTCGCTGACGCCGGAAATAGTACCTGCTCCGGACGGGTGCTCCCGACCTAGATCGTCAGGGACAGCACGACCGGGGCGGCACTGCGGTTGAGGGCGTCGGCGGCCTGCCGCAGCCGGTGCGCGTGCTCGACCGGCATCGACAGCGCGAGGCAGCCCACCGTCTTGCCCGCGGTGATCGGCACCGCGGCGCAGACCGTGCCCACCGCGTACTCCTGGAGGTCCAGCACCGGAACCGTGGGCGGCTGGTTGTCCAGCCTGGAGAACAGCTGCTTCTCGTTGGTGATCGTCCGCGAGGTGAGGCGGGCGGTCTTGTGGCGGGAGAGGTGGTCGCGGCGGCCGTTGTGGTCGAGCTGGGTGAGCAGGCACTTGCCTACCGCGCTCGCGTGTCCCGCGGACCGGAAGTCGACCCACTCGTTGACCTTCGGGGCGCGCGGCCCGTCCGCGTACTGCATGATCCTGATCTCGCCGTCGATGTAGCGGCTGATGTAGACGGCCGCGCCGACCGAGTCGCGGATCTCGGAGAGGGTGCGCTGCAGCTTGTCGGAGAGCGCCTGCTGGCGGTTGCCGGAGGAGCCGAGGAGCACCAGGGACTCACCCACGACGTACGCGCCGCCGGTGACCTGCTCCACATACCCCTCGCGGCGCAGCATGCGCAGCAGGTGGGAAAGGTGGCCGGTGGGCAGACCGGCCTCGCGCGCGATCTCAACGTCGGTGACGCCGCCGGAATGCCTGGCAACGCATTCGAGTACGCGCAGTGCGTACTGAACCGAGTGGAAAGGCGCGGTCGGCTCGGGCATGAGCGCCACGGTATCCCCCTACCAGGTTGTGACCGCTTGCGTCATAGCCGTCGCTACAGGCCACGGTTCGTCAGGCGCTTCGCACCGGTCCCGGTAGCTGGGCTCGATACCACGATAGCCGCCAAGAGCCCCGAATGGAGCAGCTGTTGAGGAGTTTGGTGGCGCGCCTCATGCCTATATACAGGGGCGCGCCACCATGGCATATGCCGTTGTCATTCCGTGGGCGTCCGAACTGGGATATTCACAGTACGGCGCCGAGGAATTCGCGCGTGCGCTCGTGCTCCGGTTCGCTGAAGATCTTCTCCGGCGGACCCGATTCGATGACGCGGCCCGCGTCGAACATCAGGACGTCATCGGAGATGTCCCGGGCGAAGTTCATCTCGTGGGTCACGCACAGCATGGTGATGTCCGTGGTGTGCGCGATGTCGCGGAGCACGTCCAGCACGCCCGCCACGAGCTCCGGGTCCAGCGCCGAGGTCACCTCGTCCAGCAGCAGCACCTGCGGCCGCATGGCGAGCGCCCGGGCGATCGCCACCCGCTGCTGCTGTCCGCCGGAGAGCTGGCTCGGGTACTTGTCCATGTGCTCGGTCAGGCCGACCAGTTCGAGCAGTTCGCGTGCCCGCTGCTCCGCCTCGTCCTTGGACAGTCCCAGGACGTGTACGGGTGCCTCGGTGATGTTCCGCAGCACCTTCATGTTGGGGAACAGGTTGAACTGCTGGAAGACCATGCCGATCTTCTTGCGGATCTCGCGGGTGTGCTTGTCGCCCGCCGGGACGAGCTTGTCACCCTTCTCCTCGTGGGTGAGGTACTCGCCGGCCACCTTGATGGTGCCCTCGTCGGGCTTCAGCAGGGTCATCAGCAGCCGGAGGATCGTCGTCTTGCCGGAGCCGGACGGTCCGATCAGCGTCACGTGCTTGCCCGGAGCCACGGAGAAGTCCAGGTGGTCCAGGACGGTGGCGTCGCCGAAGCGCTTGGTCACCTGGTCGAAGCGGATGAGTTCGGCGCCGTCCTTGCTTCCCGGGACGGACGGGGTCTGGGTGCTGTCAGTGGACAAGACGACGCTCCAGGTATCGCATGAGAAGGGAAGCCGGGTAGGCGATGAGGATGAAGGCGACGCCGACGACCGTGTACGGCTCGATGTACTGGAAGGTCTCGGCCCCGAACAGGCGGGCCTGCTGCAGCATCTCCAGCACGCCGATGCCCAGCAGCATCGGGGTGTCCTTCAGCATCGCGATCACGTAGTTGCCGAGCGCCGGGACGACGCGGCGGATCGCCTGCGGCAGGATGACCGCGCTCCAGGTGCGGCCGCGCGGCAGGCTCAGCGCCGTGGCCGCCTCCCACTGGCCGGCCGGCACGCCCTCGATGCCGGCCCGGTAGACCTCGGCGGTGTACGTCGAGTAGTGCAGCCCGAGGCCGATCACACCGGTCGCGAGCGCGGAGGTCTGGATGCCCCACTCCGGCAGCACGAAGAAGAAGAAGAACAGCTGCACGAGCAGCGGGGTGTTGCGGATGAACTCAACGAAGATCCCCACCGGCCAGCGCACGAAGCGGGTCGGCGTGCGCAGCAGCAGCGCCCAGACGAGGCCGAGCACGAAGGACAGCAGCGAGCCCAGCACGGTCGCCTCGAGGGTGACCCTCACGCCGTCCCAGAACACCGGCATGAAGTCGCCGACTACGGACCAGCTCCAGTTCACTGTGCGCCTCCTGCCACGCTGATGCCGGCCGCCTGCTCGGTCTCCTCACGGATCCTGAGCTTGCGGACGATGCCGCCGCCCTTCGGCGGGGCCTGCCCGATCCCGGCCTTGGCGCGCCGCTCCAGCAGCCGCATGACGCGGGTGAGGAGGAAGGCGAGCACGAAGTACATGACGAGGATGCTGAAGTAGATGTTGGCGCTCTCACCGGTGGCGAGACGGGCCAGCTGCGCGGCGAACGAGATGTCGCCGACGCCCAGCAGCGAGACCAGCGCGGTGCCCTTGAGCAGCTCGATCAGCAGGTTGTTGAAGGGCGGCAGCATCTCCGGGATGGCCTGCGGCAGGATGATCCGGCGCATCCGCTGCCAGGGTGTGAAGCTCAGTGCGATACCGGCTTCGCGCTGGGCCGGAGCCACCGCGGCGATGCCACCGCGTACGATCTCCGCGCCGTACGCCCCGTAGGACAGGCCGAGGGCGAGCGTGGCGGCCCACATCGGGACCAACTGCCAGCCGAAGGCGAGTGGCACCACGAAGAACAGCCAGAACATCAGCACGAGGGCCGAGGTGCCGCGGAACACCGCCACGTAGAAGGCGGCGAGGAACCGGAGGATCCGGAAACGCGAGGTGTTCGCGGTGCCGACGCCGAAGGCCACGACGGCGCCGAGCGCGGCGCTGTAGATGGTGAGCTGGACCGTGACCCAGATGCCTTTGAAGATGAGTACCCAGAGGTCGGCCGTCATTTCTTGCACAGCTCCTCTGCGGTGAGATCGGTCATTTCCGTCTCCGTGAAGCCGAAGGGCTTGACCACGCGCAGAACTTCGCCACTTTCCTTCATCTTGTGGAGTTCCGCATTGAATGCGTCCCGCAGTTTTGTCTCGCCGGGACGGAAGGCGAAGGCACCCGCGCCGTGTGCCGGCTTGCCATCGAGGGTCGGCAGGAATGGCTTGGTGGACTCCACCCGCGGATTCTTCGTCTGGTTGATGACATTGCGGACGGTGAGGCTGGTGCCCGCGAACGCGTCGGCGCGGCCCTGGGCGACGGCGAGCAGCCCTGCCAGCTGGTCCGGGTAGATCTGGATGTCGCCCCGCGGAATACCGGCGTCGACGGCGTAGTCGATCTCGGCGTACGCCGTGCCGCTGGCCAGCTTGGCGCCGGTCTTCTTGACGTCGGCGTAGTTCTGCAGGTTCTTCGGGTTTCCCTTGCGGACGATGAAGGCGTCCAGCACCTCGTAATCCGGGTCCGCGAAGAGGACCTGCTCGCAACGGTCCGGATTGACGAACATGCCCGCGGAGATCACATCGAACTGCTGCGAGTTGAGACCGGGAATGAGCGAGCCGAACTCCGTCGGCACCGGCTGCACGTTCGGCACCCCCAGCCGTTTGAAGATGATCTTCGCCAGCTCCGGAGCCTCCCCGGTGACCTCGGCCTCCTTGCTGATGTAGCCGAACGGGATCTCTCCAGCGATCCCCAATCGCACCGTGCCCTGAGCGCGCAGGCGCTCCAGCAGATTCCCGCCACCCTTCACGTCCGCGGTGGACACCCGGCTGCAGCCGGCCGCGGCCGCCGCGCCCAGAGCAGCCATTCCCGCGAGCACGGAGCGGCGGCCGACACTTCTTCCGATCATGTCGTTCCCCTGTGGTGGAGCCATGGCCGCGCGGCTACCCGAACCCGCGCGATTTATGCGGGCCGTTTCCAGCCCCTTGATGTGGGCGCCGCTGGTGCGAGCGCCGTTTGGTGCGAGCGTTGCTGATGTGAGCACTTCGCTACTGACCTTTGAGCCACAATTGATCCCGTATCCGACGAGAGGACCCACGATGGCCGACCGCTTCATCGAAGTCTCGCTCGACAAGCGCGGTGTCACCTGTACGGCGAAACTGCTGGACGACCGCGCCCCGATCACCTGTGAGGCGGTGTGGAACGCGCTGCCGCTCGGCGGCGACGTCTACCACGCGAAGTACGCCCGGAATGAGATCTATGCGCTGCTGCCGCCTTTCGCCCCTGCGGAGCCGCCACTGGAGAACCCCACCATCACTCCTATCCCTGGTGATCTGTGCTATTTCACCTTCACCGAGACGCAGTTGGGGACGAAGTCCTACGGCTACGAGGCACACGCCACGCACCGCGGCAAGGCCCAGGTCGTCGATCTCGCGCTCTTCTACGAGCGCAACAATCTGCTGATCAACGGGGACGCGGGCTGGGTCCCGGGCATCGTCTGGGGCACGGTCGTCGACGGCCTCGACCGGATGGCCGAGGCATGCCAGGACCTGTGGCGGGCCGGAGCGGTGGGGGAGACCCTCAACTTCCGCCGGACCGGGTGAACGTCGGCTTCCGCCGGGCGGGGCTGCTCGTCAGTTTCCGCCCGGCGGGGTGATGCTCGCCGCCCCGTCCGCGTAGAGGGCGTGCGCCGCGCGCAGGACCAGCGCGTCCGCGTGGCGCGCGCCCACCAGCTGCACGCCGATCGGCAGCCCGTCCGGGTCCTGCCCGCACGGCACGCTAGCCGCCGGCTGCTGGGTCAGGTTGAAGGGGTACGTGAAGGGCGTCCAGCCCGTCCACCGGTGGTGGCCGGAACCCTTCGGTACCTCGACGCCGGCCTCGAAGGCGGTGATCGGCAGCGTCGGGGTCACCAGCAGGTCGTACCGGCTGTGGAACCGGCCCATCTTCTGCCCCAGGGCCATCCGCACATCCACCGCGGCGAGGTAGTCCAACGCGCTGTACTCCGCCCCCTGCTCGACGATCTCCCGCAGTCCGGGATCGAGCAGCTCCCGCTGCTCCGCGCCCAGGTGCTGCACCACGCGCGCGGCGCCGCTGAACCACAGGGTGTGGAAGGCCTCCACCGGTTCTGCGAAGTCCGGGTCGGTCTCCTCGATGTGCGCGCCGAGCGCGGCCAGCCGCTCCACCGCGTGCCGCACCGCCTCGGCCACGTGCGGGTCCACCGGCACCTGGCCGCCGAGGCTCGGCGAGTACGCGATGTGCAGCCCGGCGACGCCACTGTCGATGCCGTCGCGGAAACTCCCCCGCACCTGCTCCAGCTGGGACCAGTCCCGCCAGTCCTGGCCCGTGATCACATCCATCAGCAGCGCTGCGTCCAGCGCGTCGCGGGTCATCGGCCCCACGTGCGCGAGCGTGCCGAAGGGGCTCGCCGGGTAGTGCGGAACCCTCCCGTAGGTGGGTTTGAGCGCGAAGATCCCGCAAAAGGACGCGGGGATACGGACCGAGCCCCCGCCGTCCGTGCCCAGGCTCAGCGGTCCCGCGCCGAGCGCGACCGCCGCGGCGCTCCCGCCGCTCGAACCGCCCGCCGTGCGCCGCGGGTCGTACGGGTTGCCCGTCACCCCGTGCCGCGGGCTGTCCGTCACGCCCTTCCACGCGAACTCCGGTGTTGTCGTCTTGCCCAGGAAGACCGCGCCGTGCTCGCGCAGCCGGCCCACCGAGGGCGCGTCCTCGTCCCAGGGCTGCGCCTCGGCCCGTACGGTCAGCGAGCCGCGGAGCGTCGGCGCGCCGCGCTGCAGCAGGATGTCCTTCACCGACACCGGTACGCCGTCGAGCAGACCGGCTGGCTCGCGCTTGAGCCAGCGCTCCTGCGACTCGGCGGCGCGTGCGAGCGCGTCCTCGGCGTCGACGCGCACGAAGGCGTTGACGGCCGGGTCCTTGCGCTCGATCCGCTCCAGTGCGGCCCTGGTCGCCTCCACGGGGGAGAAGGCGCCGGTGGAGTAGCCGGACAGCAGCTCGGTCGCGGTCAGATCGGCGAGGTCGGTCATCGGCCCTCCAGCCGGGTCGGGTCAGCTCAGGGATCGGGTCGGCTCAGGGACCGGATCGGCCCAGGGATCGGTTCGGCTCGGGGGATCGAGTCGGCTCCGGGATCGGTTCGGTTCGGGGATCGGTTCGGCTCAGGGGTGGGGTCAGGTCACCGGTACATACCCCAGCTTCTTGTCCACGACGTTCAGCAGCGGCTCGCCCGCCGCCCAGCGGTCGAAGTTGTCCATGAACTGCTCGGCGAGCGCGTCCCGCCAGCCAAGCGTGTCGCCACTCATGTGGGGCGAGACGAACAGCCCCGGCACGTCCCAGATCCGGCTGTCGGCGGCCAGCGGCTCGCTCTCGAAGACGTCGAGGGCCGCGCCGCCGATCGTCCGCGTCAGCAACGCGTCGACCAGGTCGTTCTCCACCACAAGCGGTCCGCGGCCCACGTTGATGAAGCGGGCCGACGACTTCATCCGGGCGAAGGCGGAGGCGTCGAACATGCCCCTCGTGGCTTCTGTGAGGGGAGCCGCGCAAACCACCCAGTCGGCTGATGGCAGCAGACCGGACAGCGCGCCGCTGCCGTGCACCCGGCCGAACTCCGGATCGTCCTCGCGCGCCGTACGGCCGACCAGCTCCACCCTGACGCCCAGTCCCGCAAGAGTACGGGCGATGGCGCGGCCGATCGGCCCGGAGCCGACGACCACGGCCAGGGTCCCGGCCAGCCGCATCGTCTCCCGGTGTTTCCAGCGGCGCTGCCGCTGCAGCTCCCAAGTGCCATGGAAATCCTTGGCCATGGCTACCACGAGCCCGGCCACGTACTCGGCGATCGGCTGCTCGAAGACCCCGCGCGCATTGGTGACCACGGTGTCGGAGTCGATCAGCTCCGGGCAGAGGAGCCGGTCCACGCCCGCGCTGGCGGTGTGCACCCAGCGCGGTCTCGGCCCGCCGCCCGGCCAGGCGTCGCGTACCGCGTCGGAGGTGAAGTCCCAGACCAGCAAGGCGTCGGCGGTCGGCAGCAGCTCGGCGAGGGACTGCTCGTCGCTGAGGACGATGCGGGCACGGCCGGCGATCCGGTCGAGCCGCGGCGGAGGGTCGGCGCCGAAGACAAGGAGGGTGTTCTCGGACATTGGCGGGAAACCGTTTCGAAACGTTGATCGGCTTCTCTCGGATTGGAGAAGGCGGTGAACGGCCTGAGATGTGAGGATTGACCACGCTAGGGAGCAGAAACTACCTTCGTCAACACGGGCTTCTGCCCCGCATCTGTCCCGACGTCCCGGCGTGCACCGGCTTTCTCGACCTGCCGTTTCCTGCGGCCACTCGGCCCAGCCCTCCGTTCGCATTGGGGCTTGAAATGGACGTCTCCTTTCTGGGTGGCCCACACCCGCAGCGTGGTGTGGGCGTCGTAGCACCGTTTGACTTCGCTCTCGATCGCGAACTGTGGCGCTGGGTTCCGGACGATGTGTCGCTCCATCTGACTCGCACCCCTTTTGTGCCGGTCGAGGTCAGCCTCGACCTCGCACGGCTGGTCAGTGAGCACGAGACTCTTCGGGAGGCCGTACAGGCGCTGTGCGCGGTCGCGCCCGAGGTCGTCGCGTATGCCTGCACCTCGGGCAGCTTCGTCGGCGGTGTGGCCGGGGAGCGCGGGATGTGCGCGGCGATGGAGCAGGCCGGCGAGATGCCGGCGGTGACCACGTCGGGCGCGCTGCTCGACGCGCTGCACGAGATCGGCGCGAGGCGGATCGCCCTGGTCACGCCGTACACCAGGTCCGTGACGACCACCCTCGAGGAGTACCTCGCCGAGGGCGGCGTCTCGGTCACCGGGCGCGCGTACCTCGGGCTGACCCGGCACATCTGGAAGGTCCCATACCGGGACGTAGTGGACATGGCGCGGCAGGCGGTGGTGGGCGCGGCCGACGCGCTCTTCATCAGCTGCACCAACCTGCCGACGTACGACGTGATTCCGCAGCTCGAGGCGGAGCTGCGGATGCCGGTGCTGTCGGCCAATCAGGTGACGATGTGGTCGGCGCTGCGGCGGATCGGCGAGCAGGCGGTCGGGCCGTACCAGGCGCTGCTGGATCCGGTGGCCCGGCGTGGGCCCGCGGCGATGTCCTCCTCCTCGTCCCCCTCGTCCCCTTCACCTCCGGTGGAGTCGGCTCCGCCGGCGGCTGCGGCTCTGCCTCCGGTGGAGCCACCGCAGCGGCCGCATCCCGAACCGGAGGCGGCCTTCGCCGGGTCGCCCGGCATGGCGCCGGACGCGGAGGTGGTGGACGGTCTGGACCCTCCGCCGTTCCCGGACGAGCCGGGTGGGATGACGCCGACGTGATGGTGCCGACGTGATGGTGGCGTGACTCAGGACGCGGCGGCGCGGGGCTTTCACTCGGATGGGGGAGGGCGCGGGATGGAACCTGGCGGCCTTCGCCAGTGTATTGAAAGCAGTTGGGCGGCGCGGAGCTGAGCAAAGCGACGCGCGACGAGCGATTGCGGGACGAGCGACTGGCTCGGCTGACTAGGACGAGGGGGGCGAACGATGAAAGACGCGGAGGTGGAGATGGCGCACGCGGCGACCGGACCGGCGGTGGGATTCCTGTACCCCGGACATTCAGCGGAGGACGACTATCCGCGGCTCGAATCGATGCTGTCGTCGGACATCCGGCTGCCCCTGGTCCACACCGACATCGGCGAGGACGCCCACCGCGTGGACGCCCTGCTGGAGATGGGATCGGCCACCCGGCTCGCCGCGGGTGTCGCGGAGCTGAAGGTGCGCGGGGCGCAGGCCGTGGTCTGGGCCTGCACCAGCGCCAGCTTCGTCTTCGGCTGGGAGGGCGCGCAGGAGCAGGTGCGGGAGCTCTCGCAGACGGCGGCGCTCCCCGCCTCCAGCACCTCCTTCGCCTTCGCCCATGCCCTACGGGCCTTGGGCGCCGACCGCGTCGCCATCGCCGCGACCTACCCCGAGGACGTGGCCGAGCACTTCACCGCCTTCCTCAAGGCGGCCGGCGCGGAGGTCGTCGCCATGCGCGGCAGCGGGATCATCACCGCGGCGGAGGTGGGCACCTGGGGGCGCGAGGAGGTGCTGCGGCTGGCCCGGGCGGGCGACCACCCCGATGCCCAGGCGGTGCTGCTCCCGGACACGGCGCTGCACACTGCCGCGTATCTCACCGACCTCGAGGCGGAGCTGGGCAAACCAGTGCTGACCGCCAACCAGGTCACGGTCTGGGAGGGCCTCCGCATCCTGGACCGCCCCCTGGCCCGCCCCAACCTGGGCACCCTCTTCACGACAGCCTGACCGCCGGTCTCCGCGGCAGGCGTCCCGGGCGGAGCGGAGGCCGCCCGCGGTCAGGCGGGAGGCCTCCGACGGGCCCGCCGTCAGGCGGGCCCTCCGACCGGCCCGCGGGCAGGCGATGGCCAACGATCGGGCCAGCCGGAGCCCGCCCGCTCTCCTGTATCGCGGGGGAGAAGGGGCCGGGGTCAAGCCGTCGGTGGCGGGCGGCGCCCGTTGGAGTCCCTTCGTTCGAAGGGCGGGTGAGTGGGAAAGGCGCGCCGCAGGCGCCGGGGGAGGAGATGCGCGGCGCCCCGGCGGCGGGAATAAACCGGAGTGCCTCTCCGGTTGGGCCTCTGCGGCAAGCAGATCGACCAGGGAGGCGGGCCGCATGGCCACCACGCACGACACCATCCGCGGCACCGCCGCCGGAACCGCACCGGTTCCGCTGTCCGTACTCGACCTCGCCACCGTCGGCACCGGCCTGACCGCCACCGACGCGCTCCGCACCAGCGCCGAGCTGGCCCGGAGCGCCGAGCGGCTGGGCTTTCACCGCTTCTGGGTCGCCGAGCACCACTCCATGCCCGGTGTCGCCAGCTCCTCCCCGGCCGTCATCCTCGCCTACCTCGCCGCGCACACCGACCGCATACGGCTCGGCTCCGGCGGAGTCATGCTTCCCAATCACGCCCCGCTCGTGATCGCCGAGCAGTTCGGCACGCTCGAAGCCATGGCCCCCGGCCGGATCGACCTCGGCCTCGGCCGTGCCCCCGGCACGGACGGCGCCACCGCGGCCGCCCTCCGCCGCACCGACAGGCTGGAGGAGGGTGCCGACGAGTTTCCGCAGCAGCTGGCCGAGTTGATCCGGTTCCTGGACGACGACTTCCCGGACGGCCACCCGTACCGCCGTATCCATGCGGTGCCCGGGCCCATCCAGGCCACCGCCCCCGGCGGGGTGCAGTCACCCGCCCGGCCGCCCGTCTGGCTGCTCGGCTCCAGCGGCTTCAGCGCCAGGCTCGCCGGGATGCTCGGCCTGCCGTTCGCCTTCGCCCACCACTTTTCCGCCGCCAACACGATCCCCGCGCTCGACCTCTACCGAGAGTCTTTCCGGGCTTCGGCCGTGCTCCAGGAGCCGTACGCGCTGATCGGCGTCTCCGCGCTGGCGTCGGAGGACGAGAAGGAGGCCCGCCGCCAGGTGCTGACGGGCGCCCTGTCGATGGTGCGGCTGCGCACCGGGCGGCCCGGCCTGATCCCCTCCCCCGAGGAGGCGGAGGCGTATGAGTTCAGCCCGGTGGAGCGGGAGTTCGTCGACAGCTGGCTGTCGAATGTCGTGCACGGCACAGCGGAGGAGGTCCGTGACGGTCTCGACGCCCTGGCCAAGCGCACCGGCGCCGACGAGCTGATGATCACGGCCAACACGCACACCCCCGCAGCGCGCCTGCGCTCGTACGAGCTGATAGCCGAGGCGTACGGGTTGCCGGGCTCCGGGGCCCGTTGATCCGGGCCAGTTGAACGGGCCCATTGATCAGGACCTGTCGGTCGGGACCTGTGGGTCGGGACCTGTGGGTCGGGATCTGTCGGTCGGGGCCCGTTGGTCGGGGCCCGTTGCTCCGGGCCGTTGGTCCCGTTGCCCCTCGAGCTCTTCGGCCGCTTCATCCCGCGAAGGAAAGCCCGTTGACGCGGCGAGTCCCGCTCAGCCTCCGCCGAGCAGTGCGGAGATCCGGTCCGCCGGCACCGGCCGGGAGTAGAACCAGCCCTGGCCGGTGTCGCAGCCGATGTGCCGCAGCCGTTCCGCCTGGCCGGCGCTCTCCACGCACTCCGCGGTGACCGTCAGGTCCAGACGGTGTGCGAGCTGCACCATGGCCTCGACGATCGTCTCGTCCGCCGGGTTGGGGTGCTCCTCGTCCTGGAAGCCGCGGACGAACGAGCCGTCGAGCTTGAGCACCGACACCGGGAGCCGGCTGAGATAGGCGAGGTTGGAGTAGCCCGTCCCGAAGTCGTCGATCGCGATCGAAACGCCCATATCGCTGAGGGCCTGGAGGGCCTGCAGCGGGCGGCCCGCGGACCCCATCACCGCCGACTCGGTCAGCTCCAGCTGCAGCAGCTCGGGCGGCAGCCCGGTCTCCTCCAGGATTCCGGCCACGTCCGCCACCAGGTCCGAGTCCCACACCTGCCGTACCGCGACGTTGACGCTGACGAAGACCGGTGGTGCCTCCGGGTGCTCGAGCTGCCAGCACCGCGCCTGGCGGCAGGCGTTCGCCAGCACCCAGCGGCCGAGTTCGACGATCGAGCCGTCCTCCTCCGCCAAGCCGATGAACCGGTTCGGTGCCAACGTGCCGAACTGCGGATGCCGCCACCGTACGAGCGCCTCGACGCCCCGCACGGCCCCGTCGCCCAGCCCGACCAGGGGCTGGTACTCCAGCGTGAACTCCCCGCGCTCCACCGCGGGCCGCAGCGTGCTCGACAGCGCCTGGCGGGTCATCCGGTGGGCGTTGCGCTCGGGGTCGAAGAGCGTCCAGCGGGCCTTCCCGTCGGCCTTCGCCCAGTACAGCGTGGTGTCGGCGGCCTGCATCAGCCCGGTCGCCGTTGTCCCGGCGACCGCACGTTCCACCACGCCGATGCTCGCCGAGAGCGACAGCCGCTGCCCGGCGAGGTCGAACGGCCGCTGCAGCGAGGCCAGTACGGCACGGGCCAGCGCCGCCACCTGCTCCGTACCGGTGGAGTCCTCCACCAGCACGGCGAACTCGTCGCCGCCGAGCCGCGCCACCAGATGGCCGCCCGGCCCCCCGTACCCCGTATGGTCCGCGCACTGGACCAGGCGCTGGGCTACGGCGCTCAGCAGCTCGTCGCCCACGCGGTGCCCGAGCGTGTCGTTGACCGCCTTGAAGCCGTCGAGGTCGAGATAGCAGAGCCCGATCCGGCCGGTGGTGCCCCCGCGGTCGTACGCGTCGGGGCCGAGCGCCGCTGCGAGCCGCTCGAAGAAGAGCGCCCGGTTGGGCAGCCGCGTCACCGGATCGTGCATCTGCAGATGGCGCAGCCTGGCCTGAAGGTCGCGCCGGTCGCTGATGTCCGCGACCGACAGCAGCGCACTGCCGCTGTCCGGGAGGGGCGCGACCGTGACCTCCGTCCACAGAGACTGGCCGTCCGGGCCCTTGAGACGGCGTGTGCAGCGGAGGGGTTCGGCGCGCCCGCGCAGCACCTCGCCGTACGCGGTCCAGGTACGGGAGTCGTGACAGAGGTCGACGAGGTCGGCGGCGGCCTCGTCGGCGAGCCGGGCCGGATCGGTACCCAGCAGCGCCGCGAGCGCGTGGTTGGCGCTGACCACCCGGCCGTCGCGGCCGACCACGGCCATGGCGAGCCGCGCGGCGTTGAACGCTGCCTGGATGTCACGGGCCCGGGCTTCGCTAGCCCGGGCTCCACGGGCCTCAGCCTCACGGGACCGGGTCTCAACGGCCCGGGCCTCACGGGCCGGCGAGTCACGTGCCCCGGTCTCACGTGTTCCGGCCTCACGTGTTCCGGTCTCACCAGCCCGGGCCTCGTGGGCCGGCGAGTCACGGGCTCCGGCGGCCGGGTCCGCGAGCCGACGGCGGCGCATCTGGCTACGCTCCGTGATCATCGGCGGCGTGATGCCAGGTCCGTGGACCGGTCCGTCGGGGGATTCGCTCACCGGTCGCTCCCGCAAGTGCACTCGTCACGTACAGATTCGTGAGGTGGTCCGGCCGTCGGCGAACGACCGCCCATGGAGGAATCCGCGCTGGAAATGTGGCGATCATAGAGGCCTTCGAGACGGCCCTTCCAGTAGCTCCGTCCGTGACGCCGGGCACCCGTGACGACCGGTCGATCGTTTCTGCACTCCTCCTGCGCGACCCTGATGCAGCGCTGACCGCCAGTGACTTTCTGTTATGTATGAACATGCTCGTGCGGCTCACTCGACCGGGCCACCGGAACAGGGCACCAGTGGACAAAAACCCACAAAGTGGATGAGGTGTCCCGATTCCAGCCGGGAGGTCGACGTGCCGCGTCCGCAGACACCCGGGCGAGTGGACCGGTCGCGGCTGCGTACCTTCGCCGCCGCCTTCACCTCCCTCACCGCGGTGATCGCCACGTCGCTCGTCGCGGGTCCGGCCACCGCGGTCAGCGCCGCGGGCCCCTGCGCACTGGCGCGCACCGACGATCACCACTCCGAGGGCGTCGACACCTGGAACAGCGCCTATCCGCGGCCCCTGCACAGGCTCCACGCGGTCATGGTCTTCCTGTCCTTCCCCGACTCGAAGCCGCAGGTGGCCCCGGATGACCTGGCCGCCGACTACTTCCCCGACACCTCCCGCTTCTTCGCGCGCGCCTCGTACGGGCGGTTCAGGCTGGATACCGACCCGGTGCGCGCCTGGGTCCGGATGCCGGAGACCTCGACCTCGTACGGGATACAGCGCGACTGGGACCCGAAGCGGCGCTCCGACTATCTGCGCGACGCCATCGGGGCGGCCGACCGCCGGGTGAACTTCGCCCGGTACGACGTCGTGTATCTGGTCGCGGACCCGGACGCGCCGGGTGTCGACTCCGACGCGACGAAGGTCGTCAACTTCGAGCAGCCGCTCCGGGCCGACGGCACCCAGCTGCGCCGGGTCGTCACCGTCTTCGAGGAGCACCCGCCCGACCGCAATGTCCTCGCCCACGAGACCGGGCACGTCTTCGACCTGCCCGACCTCTACCACCGGCCCAGGGACGGCAAGAGTGACTGGGACACGTACGTGGGCGACTGGGACCTCATGGGCAGCCAGTTCGGGCTCGCGCCAGAGCCCCTCGGCTGGCACAAGTGGAAGCTGGGCTGGCTGAACCGCGGCCAGGTCGGCTGCGTGGAGAAGAGCGGTACGAGCGTGCACAGCCTGGATGCGCTCGCCGCCCCGCCCCGCCGGGGCTCGGACGGCGGCACCCGGCTGCTGGTGATCCGCACGGGCGCGGCGACGGCGATCGCGGCCGAGGTCCGCGAGGCGCACGGCAACGACAGCGAGACCTGCACGGAGGGTGTCCTGGTCTACCGGGTGCGCAGCGGGGTGGCCTCGGGCGGCGGACCGGTCGAGATCCTCGACGGGCACCCGAGGTCCGCTGCCTGCCCGGCCGCCTCGGTCTTCCCGCCGCTGGCGGACGCGCCGCTGGGGGTGGGGGAGCGGCTGACCGACCGGGACAGCGGGGTGGCGGTGGAGGTGCTGGGCACAGACGAGGGCGGGCGCTGGACGGTACGGGCCACCCTGCCGTGAGGGGCGCGCCTGATCGCGTACGAGCCGGGCACGTGAAGGCCGCGGACATGACGAAGGGCTCCCTCGCAGAGCGAGAAAGCCCAGGTCAACGGTGGAACCGTAAGTGCGCCGCCAGGGACTCGAACCCCGGACCCGCTGATTAAGAGTCAGCTGCTCTAACCAACTGAGCTAGCGGCGCCCGACGTGGAAGACATTAGCATCCTGGTCCGGCGGAAAGAAAATCGATAATTTCCGGGGTCCGCGGAGGCCGCTCAGGGGCCTGAGCGGGGCCTCAGCCGGCCACCGGGGCGTCGCCGCGCACGGCCTGGACGCAGGCCCAGAGCATGACTTCGGTGCCCGGCAGCCACGGGTGCCGCACGTCGGGGGCGACCAGCCAGCGCGAGCCGTTCCCCGCCGTCTCGCCGCCCGAAGGGGGCGGGCTCACGGGCGGCACGGTCACCGCGTCCCCTGCGCCATGGCACAGGAGCGGTGGCACCACGTCGCTCCACCTTCCCCCTGACTTCGCCGCGGGCCCCACCCAGTCGAGCTGCGCGGGGAGCCGGTGGGCGGTGCCGGGCGCGGCGAAGAGCAGCATCCGGCCGCGGTGCGCCGCCACCGGTCCCGACCCGGGGCCCTCGGACCACAGGCGGTCCAGCATCCGGCGGCCGAAGACGGCGGGGGCGTTGATCACGTCGAATGCGGTGCCACAGGGCAGTACGACGGGGGCGGTGGGGCGAGCGGACCAGAGGGCGAGCGTGCTGCGGGGGAACGGGCCCGCCGAGGCGAGCCAGTCGGCTCCGGCGGGCGTGACCCCGTCCGCGGTGCCCTGCGGCTGGGCGGTGCCTACGGTCCTCTGGGCGCGTACGGCACTCCGGCCGCATCTGGCGCTCTCGGCGCCTACGGCGCCGAGGACGTCGAGGCGGTGGTGGGTGTCGAGGCGGTGCCGGGTATCGAGGTGCCGGGTGTCCCGCTGCCAATCGCTCATGGCATACACACCTACGCGGAGGAACGGTTCCGCTCCCGGCTTTGCTGGAAATCCGGACACAGCGGGACGTGGAGGCGTACTGTGTCCCGGCACTCGGCGTGTGGGGTCACGCACTCAGCGCGGGGGTAGGTGGCCGCGTCGCGGACGCCGTCGCCGCTACTCGGCGGCCAGGCCGCCGCCCTCCAGCAGATCGCGGCCGAACTCGATCATCTTCCGGGCGTAGTCCTCGCTCCAGTCCGCGCGCTCCGCGATCACGGCGGGGGAGAGCCGGTCGAACCGCTTGGGGTCGGCGAGCTGGGCGGCGGCGATGGCCTGGAACTCCGTCGCGCGGTCGGCGGCCTCCTGGAACGCCACCGCCAGCTCCGTGGACCTGGCCAGCAGTTCGCCCGGATCCTCCATCGACTCCAGGTCGAAGAAGTGCTCCTCGTCCTCCAGGGCCTCCGGGGGCTCGAACAGCAGCGCCGCGGGCCGCAGCCGTCGCTGCGCGTCGTCCGCCCGATGATGAGCCGGCCGCGGCTCCGACATTGATCTACCTCCGACGCTCTTCCTCGATCGATCGATCGCTTCACATGGCCTGTGCCCATGAGCTCAGGCTCCCGCCGCCCTCTATTGTCCCGCGCTTGGCAAGTGCGGGGCGGAAGAAGGCCACCGGTTGGTTCCCTTCGGCCTCAGCACCGCGGTCCTCAGCACCGCGGTCCTCAGCACCGCGGTCCTCAGCACCGCGGTCCTCGGCACCGCGGCCCTCACCCCGGGGACTGCCCGCCGGGCCATGGCACTCGGTGTTCCGCGAGGTGCGAGAACACCGCGTGGTTCGCCTCCCAGCCATCCGGAAATTTCACCGTCACCCCCAGCTGCACCGGTTCCGTCGACGGATGCTCGTCCAGTAGCTCGGCCACCCCCGCCCGGCACACCACGACGCACGCGTGCCGGTGTCGAGACGCCAGTACGCACAGCCTGCCCGTCTCGAGATGGAAGGCCGTCGCATCCGGTCGCCCCGACAGCGGGTGCAGCACCACTGTCACATCGAACTCCCGGCCCTGCAGCCGGTTCGCCGTGTCCACCGCCACTCCCGAGACCCCCAGCTCCGCGAGCGCGGCCCGCACGGCCGCCGCCTGGTCGCGGTGCGCCGTACCGACCGCGATCCGGTCGGCGGTCAGCGGTACGGGCTGCTCGGCGAGCTCGCTGGTCGCCGCGCCGCCCCGGTCCAGCAGCCGCCGCACCACCAGCGCCACGGCCCGTACCGCCTCCGGGTCCGTGCGCGGCGTGCGCCGCGCGGGCAGCTCCAGAAGGCCCCAGCCCGACTCGGCCGCCTCGTCCAGCACCCGGTCGGCCGCCGAGCCGTCCGACGGCACGCCGAACGACAGCCGCCGGTCGCCGTGGTCCGTACCGCTGCGGAACGGCGTGTAGGGATAGAAGGCGTCCGAGATGAGCGGCGCGGCCGAGGCGGGCAGCCGCCACGACACGGGCAGGCGGTGCTGCGGCAGATCCGGGTTGTGGGCCAGCAGTGTGCTCACGGCGCTCGCCGACGGGTCGTACGACAGGCCCGCCCACTGCTCGGCGCCCACCACGCTGAACGGGTCCAGCTGGCCCGGGTCGCCGACGAACAGCGCCCGCTCGAACAGGCCCGCTACGGCCAGCAGGGCGTCCGACCGCATCTGGTACGCCTCGTCGACGATCGCGTGCCGCCACGGCTCGACTGCCTTGGTGTGGGCCCACTTGGCGGCGGTCGAGATGACGATCTCGAGCCCCGCCAGGTCGGCGGCCTTCGCGGACTTGACGACGGAGGGGTGCTGGTCGAGAACCGGGTCGTACGGGTGCGGCTCGCTGCTGTGCAGCCTGCCCACGGGGAGGTCGGGGTCGGCCGTCGCGAGCCGGTCGGCGAGATCGTCCACCTGCGCGTTCGTCTGCGCCACGATCATCAGCGGGCGCCCGGCGGCGGCCAGCTCGCGGGCCGCCCGCACGACGAGGGTCGACTTGCCCGCACCGGGCGGCGAGTCCACGACGACGCCGCGGTGCGTGCCGTGCAGCGTGTCGTGCAGGATCGCGTCCGTCGCGCGCGCCGCGGCGGCTCCGGGATCGAATTCGGGCGCCGCCGGGATGCTGTCCCCCGTCACCGCGCACCCTCCGCGGGAGCGGCCGCTCGGACGCGCGCGTGGGCCTGCCGGGGCGCGGCAGACGGGCTCTGCTCGGGGGAGGTGCCGCGGGCGGCGGACGGGCGGCGGGCGGCGGACGGGCCGTGAACGGCGCGCGGGCGGCGGACGGCGCGCGGGCCGCGGACGGCGCGCGGGGACGGGGACGGGTATGGGTATGGGGCGGCGGGGCCCGGCTCGATCCGGATCGCGGGCCGCGGCCCCAGGGGCGGCCGAGTACCGGTCACAGGTAGTCCTCCGAGGTCACGGGGTCAGGGCGGTCGGCGGCGGCTTCCGCGCCGGAGGAGGCGGCTGGTGGGCCGCCGTGTGTCCAAGGGGTCTCCTCCGGGTCCGGCAACTCGGGGCCGCCGCGGGGGGCGTGCTCGAACAGCGTCCAGCACACGCGGTCGCCCTCCTCCGGCACCGAGCCCGGCACCGGGACCTTGCCCCGCCCCATCCCGCCGGTCAGACGCACCACAAGCGCGCCCGGCTCGTACGACACGAACTCCGCCGTCTGCGTCTTGCCGTCCGCCAGCGCGCGGTACACCTTCGCGGACTCGGCCAGATGCGGCCGGTCGTCCGTGCGGACGGTGACGAGGGGGCGGGGGCGCGGCACCTTGGCCTCGCTGTACGCCATGACCACCTCGGTCACCGCGCCCGCGAACGCCTCGCCCGCCAGCCGCCGCCCCGCCATGATCAGCGGGTCGTCCAGCGCCTCCTGCGCGTCGAGCAGCGCCTGCGCCGTCTCCCGCGCCGCCAGCTTCTGCGCGGCGGTGACCGCGTCGTCCCGCTTCGGCTGCGGTGGTTCACCGGCGCGTACGCGATCGCGGTGGCCGGTGTACGACCAGCGGTCCCGCTTCCAGCGGTCGGGCACGCGGGCGCCTTCCGGGAGCGCGCGCAGCAGGTCCACGCCGCGCCACAGGGCGTCCCAGGTGGGGCGCAGCTGGGAGGCGACGAGCTGCCGGATCTCCGCCTCCGCGCGGGCGCGGCTGTTGGGTTGGTTTGCGCTGGGTTGGGCAGCGTTGGGTCTCTCGGTGTTCGGTTGGTCGGTGTTCGGTTGGCCGGTGTTGGGTTGGTAGCTGTTCGGTTGGTCCGCGTGCGGTCGGTCCGTATTGGGTTGGTCGGCTCTCTGCTCGTCCGCCGCGCGTGCCGCGTCGTAGCGGGCCATGGCCGGTGCCAGCCGCTTGTTGTCGAAGACCGGGTCGGTCGCGGGACCGGCGGGCGGGCACAGCAGCAGCCCGTCGGGGCCGCGCTCCAGCTCGGCGCGCAGGGCCGCGTCCGCGCCCGACTCCCCGTCCGGCGGGTCGATCCAGGCGAGGAGCGCGCCCAGGTGCTGGTCCTCCAGATCGCTCTGCCCGGTCGCCCAGTGGCGGGACAGCAGCTCGG
Source organism: Streptomyces sp. 7N604 (assembly GCF_052245475.1). Classification (NCBI taxonomy): domain Bacteria; kingdom Bacillati; phylum Actinomycetota; class Actinomycetes; order Kitasatosporales; family Streptomycetaceae; genus Streptomyces; species Streptomyces sp. 7N604. The sequence continues at coordinate 159,265 of NZ_JBQQBX010000013.1, forward strand.
TCATGGACAGCAGCAGCGAGGACCCGGGGACGCGGGACCGCTCGCCGTAGTGCGTCAGCCAGCGGCCGAGCAGCGGCACGCGCGCGGGGGCCGGATACGGGGTGTCCGGGTCCTGCTCGGCGGTGCGGCGGAACCGCATCGACCGGCCCAGCAGCCGTACGAACTCCACGCCTGCGGAGCTCGGGACCAGCAGCTGCGGCGCGTCCGAGCACAGCTCGACCTCGACCGGCACCTTCTTGCCGGTCTCCGGGTCGGTCTCCTTGCGCTCCGCGGTCTCGACGCCGTCCGCGTACGACTCGAGGTACGGCAGCACGGCCTCCGCCAGCTCGGCGAGGAAGGCGAACCGCAGGTCGCGGTCGCGCGGTTGGGGCACGACGAGCAGCCGCGGGGCGTCCCGCTCGGTGCCGACGAGCGCGCCGAGCGGGGCACCCGCCTCACCGGCGGTCGTCAGCGGCGCGAACGCGAGGGGCCGGGCGGACACATGGCGGTGCCGCACGGTCGCCTTCGGCTGCGCCCGCCCGGCCTGCACGGCCTCGAGCTGGGCCAGTGTCGTGATCAGCGACATGCGACCTCCGGTCGGGGAGGACGGTACGTGGCGCGCGGGGCCGGGGCGTGCCCGCCGCCCCGCCTTGCGCCGCCCCCTGCCCGGTACCACGAAGGCACGCGCCTCGCGCACCACCGAGCGCAGGGCGCCTCGCACCGCCGCCGCTCCTTGGGCGCGGTGCCTGCGGCGCAGCGGGCGCCGAGTGCCTCGCACAGCCGCGGCGCCTTCGGCGCGGCACTTCCCACCCGCCCGCCCTCAAAAGGGCGCGCAGCGCCCGAAGAAGAAGGCTGGACGGGCGGAACCCCGCGACGTTCGGTGGCGCACTGGCGCCGGGATGTCAGCGCCACGGCGCGCCTCCCCGGTCGGCGCCGGACGCAGCCAGCGCCTCGGCGCGGAGCGCCGCCGCGCGGCGGAGAGCGTCGACGGCGGGATCGCCGCTCGTCACGACGCCCGAGACCCTGGCGCCCGAAGTTTCGGCGCCTTGAGCCCCGGTGTTCGAGGGTCCGGGGCCCGCAGTCGTGGTGCCGGGAGTGCCGGTGGTCGAAGTCCCGGCGTCCGGAGAATCGGTGTCCAAGGGCTCGGCGGCGGCAGCAGTGGTGCCGGGGTTCACAACTGCGGGGCCGGACGCCGCGGCGTCCGGGACCTCCGGGGTCTCCGGGCTGCACGGGTCGCCCTCCCTCAGGGCTGCTGTGAGGGCCGATTCCACCGTTGTGAGGGTGCCGAGTTCGCCGCGGGCTCCGCGGCCCAGCGCTTCGACCGCGCCCGCCGCGCGGGCCTGGGCTCGGCAGTGGAAGGCGAGTTCGCAGGCGGCCAGGCAGTCGGGTGTGTACGCCGCCGCGACCGACTCGACGGCCGCCGCCAGCTCCTCCGCGGGGCGGGTCGGCGTTCTGCCGTCGTCGGACAGACGGAGATCGAACGTGGTGCCTTCGGGCAGCGCGGCGGCGATCTCCTCGATACGGGTGAGCCGCGCCAGCTGGCGCCTGGTGACGGCCAGTTGCTTGCGTACGTCCACCGGCTCCGCCGTGGGCAGATTGGAGAAGTCCTTGGGGCAGACCAGCAGCACGGTGTGCCATACGCGAGCGTCGTCGGCCGACTCGACCACCGCCGAGGCCAGGCGCTCGAGCGCCAGGACGTATACGGCCGCCTGCCGGGCGGCCGCGCCCACCTTGGCCGCGTCGGCCGAACCGTCCACCACCGGGAAGGACTTGACCTCCACGACCGTCCAGCTGCCGTCCGGGTGCACCGCCACCGCGTCCGGCTCCAGATAGGCGGGCGAGCCCGCCACCTCGAGCACCACCATGGGGTGGAACAGCAGCGACCATCGCCCTGCTGCCGTCGCCTCCTCCAGGGCGAGGCGCGTACGGGCCGCCCGCCCCTCGGGGCCCGCGGCCGACAGGTCGGGGACGGACACCTCCCCGGCGGGATCCGCGCCCGCGCCGAGGCGTTCGTGCAGCAGCCGCATCAGCTCCGCGCCGCCGTCCGCCTGGATCCGCGCCTCGAAGGCGTTGCCGCGCACGAAGGCGAACTGCGACTGGCCGAAAGTGGCGGGCGTGCCCAGCGCACGCGCGAGCGCCGCCTTGTCCACCCCGGCGCCGTCCAGCAGCGCGCGGCGGCGGCAGCCGGGGTTGGCGGCGAGCGCGGCGAGGGCGCGGGCGTCCAGCGCGTGCGGTGGCGCGGTGGGCCCGCGCAGCTCAGCGAGCCGCTGCCGGAGCGCCGTCGTCGGCCGCGGCAGGGCGCGCGGTGGCAGCGCTGCCGACGACGGTGGCGGCGGTGTCGTCGGGGTGGCCGCCACGGCCCGGCTGTCGAGGGATCCGTTCACCCGCCGAAGTCTCGCATCCGTCACTGACAATCGGGGCGGTTCCGGTGCCGACAGGGAATTCGGCCAAGGATTCGGCCAGGGGTTCGGCCAGGGGTTCGGCCGGGGATTCCGTCATGGAGTCGGCCGGGGATCCCGTCGGAGCGGAGGAACGTTTGCCCACGCGGTCGCGGACTCCGTCGGCGAGCCGCAGCGCAGGGCGCGCCAGGGCCAGACCCAGCCCCATGACCGCCGCACCGGCGGCCGCGTCGAGGAAGTAGTGGTTCGCGGTGCCCATCACCACCACGGTGGTGACCAGCGGATACGCGACACCGGCCACCTTGGCGGGCCGCCCCCGCCCGCACCGCCAGAGCATCACTCCGCACCACAGCGACCACCCCACATGCAGGCTCGGCATCGCCGCGTACTGGTTGGTCAGCCCGCCGAGCCCGCGCGGCGCGCTCGCCTCACCGCCCCACCAGCCGTACGAGCCGTACTGCGACATCGTGTCCACGAAGCCGTGGCCGGCGGCGAGCAGCCGGGGCGGGCAGGTCGGGAGAAGGGTGAAGCCGACCAGCCCTATGAGGGTCGAGACCAGCAGCCAGGTACGGGCTATTCGGTAGTGCGACGGGCGGCGCTTCCACAGCCAGACGAGGATCGCCGGGGTGACGAGGTAATGCAGCGAGGCGTACGCGAAGTCGGCGGGTATGCCGAGTGCCGCGTGCTCGGTGAAGAGCCGGTTGAGCGGATGCTCCGCGTTGATGTGCAGCAGTTTCTCGACGCGCAGGATGGCCAGTCCGTGGTCGACGGCCGTCGAGACGTCGCCGCGCGCCATCAGCCGCCCCGCCGAGTACGCGGCGTACACCACGACGATCAGCGGCAGCTCGGTCCACCAGCGGGGACGGCTGCCGCGTGCTCTTCCGGTGCGTGGCGCGGGCGCGGTCTGGGGCATCCGGACGCTCTCCAATTGTTCAGGCGGCCAGTATGGCGCGCATCAACCGTACGGTGTATGTCGATTCCGCCACACACCGGCCCCCGGTTGCTTTCGCAGCGTCGCGTTCGCCTGCCGTTCGGCCCCCGTTGGCGGATGCCCGAGCAAGAAGACGCGGAGATCGCCCGCCGGGTTGACCGCCGAGTACGTGAGCGATGATGGAATACGGCGCCACAAACGCCGCATACGCGTCATCGCAGAGCACACGACGGCACCATCCGGCTCAGGTCAGCTCAGCTCGGCTCGGCTGAGCCCCCGTTCAGTGAGAGGTCTCCCATGGCACCGCGCATCCTGCTGGCCCGTCACGGACAGACGGAATGGTCGCTGTCCGGCAGGCACACCGGACGTACCGACGTCCCGCTGCTGGACGAGGGCAGGCGGGGCGCCAAGCTCCTGGGCGAGCGGCTGCACCGGGCGCCGTTCGGCGGGCTGCCGGACGCCGAGATCCGTACGAGCCCGCTGTCGCGGGCCTCGGAAACCTGCGGTCTGGCCGGATTCGGAGACCGCGCGGAGTCGTGGGACGTGCTGATGGAGTGGGACTACGGCGCGTACGAGGGCCTGACGCAGGCCCAGATCCAGGCCCAGCGGCCGGGCTGGTTCATCTGGCGCGACGGGGTGCCGGAGGGCGAGACGCTCGACCAGCTCGCGCGGCGTGCGGACGCGGTGGTGGAGTGGGCGCGCTCGGCGGACCGCGATGTGCTGGTCTTCGCGCACGGGCACATCCTGCGGGTGCTGGCGGCGCGCTGGCTCGGCCGGCACGCGTCGTTCGCGGCGCGCATCAAGCTGGACCCGGCCTCGCTGTCGGTCCTGGGTTGGGCGTACGGGGAGACGGCGCTGGAGTGCTGGAACGACCTGGGCCACATCGACCTCGCCGGACCGGCAACTCCGCGCTGACGTGCCCAAGCCCGCCTCCCCACGGCGTGTCCGGCAGATCATGGCCCCTGAGGCGGGCCCCTTCCCCGCCCGTAATCCAGGGTTTCGCCCATGGTCCTGGGGGCAGAGCCCTGGTTCGGGGAAGGGACGCGCGCGCGGAGCCTCGCTATGGGCCGCGGGGCAGCGCGCTCCGTACACCTCGTGCCGCACGGCCCTGACTTCGCTCAACGCCAGGTCGGCGAGGGGCGGTTCCTCTCCCCGCGGGACGGCCGGAGCACGCGGGGAAGGGTCCCCTGATGCGCTCTCACATCACGCCCCCCGGCCCGGCGCCCGCGCGGCTTCGGTCCCCACCCGCCCGCTGCAATGCGGGAAAGGTCGGCGCATCGGCGCCGCCAAGACTGGGTGCGTCAGGTGTCGCGGGCGGCGTGGAGGTCGAGGAAGTCGGCCACCGGCGGGGAGCCGTCGTGGCGGCGGAGGAGAGCCGCCGTGCTGTCCAGCATCGCGCGGATGCGGGACGACTGGACTTCGTCCAGCAGCCGCAGTACGCGCTGACCCGCGTGCGCCGCTTCATCCGGAGCCCCGCTCCGCGCGAGGTTTCCCGCCAACTCCGCGGTGAACAGCGCCGTGTTGCGCGCGAAGTGAGGATCCTGCAGCGCCACCGCGCGGCGCGCGTGGTCCGCCGCGCGCCCCCACTGCCCGAGTGCCGACCAGCACTGCGCTTCGAGCCCCTCCAGTTCGGCCTCGCCGTAGAAGGACATCCACTCCGGATCGGCGTCCGAGGGCCCGCGCCCGAACAGCGTATGGGCGCGCAGCAGCGCTTCCTCGCACTCCTTGCGGTCGCCGAGGCCCGCCCTGCCCCCGGCCTCGCGCAGGGCGAGGAGCGACAGCAGCCGGGGCGACGACAGGTGCCGGGCGGCGCGCTGCGCGGCCTGGGCGGCACGTACGGCCTCGCGCGGGCGCCCCGCATCGCGCGCGAGGAAGGCCGTGTTGCAGAAGGCGTGGGCCTCCAGAGCCGGGTCGCTCGCGACGCGCGCCGTAGCGAGCGCCTCGCCGTAGTGCGAGCGGGCATCCGCGAAGCGGCCCGAGTCGTGGGCCAGCCAGCCCACGGAGACGGCGAGTTCACCGGCCCCGGCTTGCAGCCGGTCGGCCGTCGACTGGCGCTGGGTGCCCGCGTCGAGCAGCGCGTAGGCGGTGCGCAGCGGCTGGGCGGCCCGCCGGTAGAGGCCGTCGGCGCCGTGCCGGTCGTCGAGCAGCCGGATGCGCCGTACGGCCTCCTCGACGGCCGTCGCCTCGGACTCTCCGACGCGGCGCGGCGGGCGGGCGAAGCCCAGCCCCAGGGAATCGGCGCCCAGCCCCAGGGAGCCGGCCGCAAGGGCGGCCGGGCCGCCGGTCATGAATGCGCGACGCAGCACGTCGCTCTCCTCGTGAGTGGTGACAGGTGGATCGGGTTCGGTCCTGGCCGGGGGCACGGCGCCGCTCGCGCGCGCCCCCCGTCCGCGGACTTCTTCGCGCGGCGCGAAGCCCATGTCCGCGAGCGAGTGGTCCGGGAACATGTGCCGGAACACGCGCTCGTAGGCGTAGTTGGGGCAGCGGATCTCCCCGGACTCGACGCGCCCGATGTAGCGCGCGTCGCAGGCGACCTGCTCCCCGATGTCGCGGGCCGCACGGCGTACGGCCGCCGCGAACTCGCCCGGTGACAGCGGGCCGCGCAGCTGCCGGAAGGCCGTGTTCGGCCGCGGCGCGGGGCGCGCGGCGAAGCCCCGCGAGGACGATGACGAAGACGCTGACGGCGTCGCCATGGCCGAGCCCTCTCCCTGGCGGTGCTCCGCCCCCCGTAAGGGGCGGGGTTCAATTGCTGCCGGCCCTTACGCGCACGCGCCCCGCCGCGCGGACCGGCGAGGCACGACCGTACCCGTTGTGACGAAGCAAGTACCCAGGGTTTGGCTACAAACCGGATATCTCACCCACGATCCGCCATGAACTGCCATCCTTTGCGGCGGCGTGCCGCCGTAGCCGTTGACGCCGCAACCGCGTTGAACCCTTGAAGAAGGAGCGACGCTGCTCACTTCCGGAGGAGGGGTTTCTCTTGGCGGAGGCCGACGTGGACGTCAGTGGTTCGCAGACGACTGCCCAGCATGGCCCCAGCCCGGACCGCAGCCCGAGCCCGGCTCCCGATGCCGCCCTGGGGTGCGATCTCGTGACCGTTCCGGCCCGTCAGGGCCTGGAGGCGGTGGACATCCTGCGCCGGGCCACCGACCCCGGCGGCGCTTACTGCGGCCCGGACGAGGAGCCGGGCGCCGTCGGCGCCGTGCTGCACGAGCCAACCGGGGACTGCGACACGCTCGGCTTCCTGGTACCGCCCGGCACCGCGGCCGGCTGGGACCTGCCCGGCAGTGCGTGCACCCAGACCTTCGGGCGCGGGCTGCCGACGGCCGCGGAACCTCCCGTCGCGGGCACCGGTTGGCTCGTGCCGCCGGTCGGAGACGGCGCCGTCACCGACCCGGCCGTGCTCCGCGCCGCGCTGGGCGAAGCGGCACGCCTGATCGAGGCCGCCGACCGCTGCAGGTGAGCGACCCTTCGGCCGCTCAGCCGCCACCGGCCGCCCGGGAACCCTGGCTCCTGCGAACCCGGCTGCCCGGGAACCCCGCCGCCCGGAACCCCGCCGCCCGGAACCCGGCTGCCCGGGAACCCCGCCGCCCGGAACCCCGCCGCCCGGAACCCGGCTGCCCGGGAACCCCGCCGCCCGGAACCCCGCCGCCCGGAACCCCGCCGCCCGGAACCCGGCTGCCCGGGGATCTGGCCGTCCGGAACCCCGCCGCAGGGGAACCCGGCCGCTCGTGAGCCCCTCTCGGAAACCTGGCCGCCCGCCCCCGGGGATACTGGGGGCATGGCGAAGGGCAGGCGGCGTCGCGCGGAAGCCGTCACCGAAGAGGTGGACGGCGGTGTCGCCGAGCTCGTCCCCGACCGTGACCGGCCGCGCGCCCGTACGCTGCTCATCGACGGCGCCCCCCAGTCCCACGTGGACCTCGACGACCCCGCGTACCTCGACTTCGAGTACCAGCGCAGGCTCGGTCACATCGCCGATCTGACCGCGCCGCCCGGCCGCCCCGTCCAGGCCCTGCACCTGGGCGGCGGCGCCTTCACACTCGCCCGGTACGTCGCCGCGACCCGCCCCCGCTCCACCCAGCAGGTCGTCGAACTCGACGCCCGGCTGGCCCGGTTCGTACGGCGCGAGCTGCCGCTGGAGAGCGGCTGGCGGATACGGGTACGGGGCGGGGACGCGCGGGCGGGGCTCGGCAAGGTCCCCGAAGGCTGGGCCGATCTCGTCATCCTGGACGTCTTCAGCGGGGCCCGTACGCCCGCTCATCTCACCAGCGCGGAGTTCGCGGCCGAGGTACGGAGAGCGCTGCGGCCCGGCGGCTTCTACGCGGCGAACCTCGCCGACGGGCCGCCGCTCGCGCACCTCCGGGCCCAGATCGCCACCGTAGGAACAGTTTTCCCCGAGATGTGCCTGATGGCCGACCCGGCCGTGCTGCGCGGGCGCCGGTTCGGCAACGCCGTCCTGCTGGCCTCGGACCGCGAGCTGCCGGTCGCCGAGCTGACCCGCAGGGCCGCGGGGGACCCACACCCCGCGCGCGTGGAGCACGGCAGGGCGCTGCTGGACTTCGCGGGCGGTGCGGCGCCGGTGAGCGATGATGCGGCGCGGCCGTCACCCGCCCCGCCGGAGAAGACCTTTGAGTGATCAGCACCAGCGGTCCGTGTCAGTGATCCGCGCCAGTGATCCGCGCCAGTGATCTGCGATCATTGATCCGCGCCCGCGTTGGCCGCTGCCGGATCGGCGGCCATCGGGTCATTCCTCGACGACCTGGACGGTCGGCGGGTGGCCGTTCCAGGTACAGAAGACCGATGTCGTGTTCGCGCCTCTGGTGAAGTTCACCCGGATCCACTCGGACTGCTTCCAGACCTGCATCTGCCAGCTCGAGTCGGGCGTCGCCGAGACCAACTCCGCGTAATCTTCGTTCATTTCGAAGACGACCCGGCCCCCGGTCACGTTGTAGCTCTTCACGTCGCCGCTCGCGGACGGCGCGGCGGAAGGGGAACTCGGGGTGGTGGTGCGCGGCGGCGGGGTGTCGCGGTTCTCGGGTGTCCCGGACGGTCTGCGGGGCTTGGAGGGGGAGGGCGACGACGGCTTGGGGCGCTGGGTGGAAGAGGACTGTGGCTCGGCGCCGCCCGCGGCCTCCGCACGCCCGGTTGCGTCGCCGGCTATGGGAAGCGCGCGCGGCGGGTCGTACGCCGTGCCGGCGAGCACGGTGTGGACGCCCCACCACGACAGCGTGACCGCAGCGCCCGTGGCGAGCGACCACGCTACGGCGTGAACCAGTCCTCGTTGCATCACGCTCATACTGCCGCACGTGGCCGATTCTTTGCGATGGACTTCGCGGGACGGTCATCACGCGTATGGCGTACGGTGCCGCCCATGGCAAGTGTGCTCGTGGTCGAGGACGACCAGTTCGTGCGCTCGGCCCTCATCCGGCACCTGACCGAGGCCTCCCACACCGTTCGGAGTGTCGGCACGGCCCTGGAGGCGCTGCGTGAGGTGGCCCACGTCGGTTTCGACGTCGTCATCCTCGACCTCGGACTGCCCGACCTCGACGGGGCGGAGGCCCTGAAGATGCTGCGCGGAATCACCGACGTCCCCGTGATCATCGCGACCGCCCGGGACGACGAGGCGGAAATCGTCCGGCTGCTCAACGACGGAGCCGACGACTACCTCGTCAAGCCGTTCTCCGTGGACCACTTGTCCGCCCGGATGGCCGCCGTGCTCCGCCGCTCGCGCGCGGCCGCGGGCGCCGAGCCGCCGTCCCGGGTGATCCGCGTCGGCGGCCTGGCGATCGACCCGCTGCGGCGGCAGGCGGAGCTGGACGGGGCGGCCCTTGACCTGACACGCCGCGAGTTCGACCTGCTGGCCTTCCTCGCCGGGCGGCCCGGAGTCGTCGTGCCGCGCAAGGAGTTGCTGGCCGAGGTGTGGCAGCAGTCGTACGGGGACGACCAGACCATCGACGTCCATCTGTCGTGGCTGCGGCGGAAATTGGGCGAAACGGCCGCCAAGCCGCGCTATCTGCACACGCTGCGGGGTGTCGGGGTCAAGCTGGAGCCGCCCCGATGAGGTGGGCGCTGGTCAAGGTGAGCCTGGCGGTCACCGCCATGGTCGTCGTGGCCTTCGCCGTGCCGCTCGGGCTCGTCGTCAAGGAGATGGCGCGCGACCGGGCGTTCTCCAACGCCGAGCGGCAGGCCGCCACCATCGGCCCGGCCCTCGCCATCACCACCGACGACGCGCAGCTGAAGCGGGCCGTGGCCAGCACCGAGGTGGGGGCTGAGGGCCGGATGGCGGTGCACGTCCCGGGCACCGCGGGCCCAGGTGGCGGGGCCGCCGTGGAGATCGGCGAACCGCGGGCCAGCCGCGCGGACCTGGCCACCGCGACCCGGCTCGGGCGCGCCTCCATCTCGTCCGTGGACGGCGGTTACGCGCTGCTCCAGCCGACCGCCATCGGCTCGGGAAAGGTCGCCGTCGTCGAGGTGTTCGTCCCCGACCAGGAGGTCACCAACGGCGTCACCACCGCCTGGGCCGTCCTCGCCGTGGTCGCCCTCGCCCTGGTCGTCGGCTCGGTCGCCATCGCCGACCGGCTCGGCACTCGTATGGTCCGGCCCGCCGAGGAACTCGCCGGAGCCGCCCAGGACCTGGGTGAGGGCAAGCTCGGCACGCGCGTGCCCGAGGAGGGCCCCGCCGAATTGCGGGCCGCCGCGGTCGCCTTCAACTCCATGGCCGACCAGGTGGTGCAGCTGCTCGCCAACGAGCGCGAGCTGGCCGCCGACCTCTCCCACCGGCTGCGCACTCCGCTCACCGTGCTCCGCCTCAACGCCGCCTCCCTGGGCGAGGGTCCGGCCGCCGAGCAGACCCGGGCGGCTGTCGCCAAGCTCGAGGGCGAGGTCGACCAGATCATCCGCACCGCGCGCGACCAGCGGCCGCAGACCCAGGGCCCACTGGGCGTGGTCTCCGGCTGTGACGCGGCCGAGGTGATCCGCGAGCGGATGGCCTTCTGGTCGGCGCTCGCCGAGGACGAGGGCCGGAAGGTGCGGCTCGCGGGCGTCGACCGTCCCGCGCGCGTGCCCGTGGCGCGCCCCGAACTCGCCGCTGCCCTCGACGCGATGCTCGGCAACGTCTTCCGGCACACCCCTGAGGGCACCGCCTTCTCGGTGGACGTGCACAACGGCGAGGACGCCGTGATCGTGCTCGTCTCGGACGCCGGGCCCGGCATCAAGGACCCGGACGCGGCACTGCAGCGCGGCCACGGCGACGGCGGCCCCGGCTCGACGGGTCTGGGGCTCGACATCGTCCGCCGGGTCGCGGAGTCCACGGGCGGCGACGTACGGATCGGGCGCTCGGTGCTGGGCGGTACGGAAATAAGGGTCTGGCTCGCGCTCGACGGGCGGCGGCCGTCCCTGGGGCAGCGGGGGCACCGGGTCGTACGGCGCAAGCGCGGCAGGGCGGGGGGCGGCGGCAAGGTCGCCAAGTGAGCCGAAGGCCGTCAAGTGAGCCTTCAGGCCGTCAAGCGAGCCGCTGGCGCGGCTCTTTGAGTCCAACGTTTAATCACCGCCGATCGTGCCCTTAAGCGCGGCATAAGAAGTCCGGGCCTCGCACCGATCCTGGCTTTTGTCCGTTTCGGGCTCGCTAGCGTGCTGCAGCACCACCCCCCGTAGAACAGAGGCAGGAACGCGATGAGCAGTGCGCACCGGCACAGAACGAGCCGTAACGCCAAGGCGATCGGCGCGGTCGTCGCCGCGGTCGCCGTGGGCGGAAGCGCGTTCATGCTGGCCGGGACGGCTCAGGCCGCCTCGGTCGGCGCGGCGTACACCACGACGAGCGACTGGAGCACCGGCTACACCGGGCAGTACGTCATCACCAACGAGTCCGGGAAGGCGCTGTCCGACTGGACGCTCGAGTTCGACCTGCCGGCCGGGACGAAGCTCAGCTCCCTGTGGAACGCCCGGCACACTGCCGACGGGCAGCACATCACCGTCAAGCCCGCGAGCTGGAGCGGCGACATCGCTCCCGGCAAGTCGCTGGCGGTCGGCTTCGTCGCGGTGTCGTCCGGGAACAGCGCGCAGGCCGCGGAGCCCCAGGGCTGTCTGATCAACGAGGTGAAGTGCTCGGTCGACGACGGCGCCACCCCGGAGCCCAGCGGCCGCCCGACGCAGAGCTCTTCCCCGACCGCCGCGCCCTCGCCGACCAAGGAGCCGACGAAGACGTCGACCGCGCAGCCGACCCAGACCACCACCCCCTCGCCGACCGGGAAGCCGGAGCCGGGCGACGGCTCGGCCAAGGGCGAAGGCTTCGCCCCGTACATCGACACCTCGCTGTACCCCTCCTACGACATGGTGGGCACCGCCAAGAAGACCGGGGTGAAGGAGTTCAACCTCGCCTTCATCACCTCCGGCGGCGGCTGCGTCCCGAAGTGGGGCGGCGTGGCCGACCTGAACAACAACCCCGTGGCCGACCAGATCGGTGAGCTCCGCAAGGCGGGCGGCGACGTGCGGGTGTCGTTCGGCGGTGCCGCCGGGTCCGAGCTGGGCCTCGCCTGCTCCTCCGCCTCCGATCTCGCGGCGGCGTACGGCAAGGTCGTGGACGCGTACAAGCTCACCAAGGTCGACTTCGACGTCGAGGGCGGCGCGCTGCCCGACAAGGCGGCCAACACGCGCCGCGCGCAGGCCATCGCCGAGCTGCAGAAGAAGCACCCGGGCCTCGATGTGTCCTTCACCCTGCCGGTGATGCCCTCGGGCCTCACCCAGGACGGCGTCGACCTGGTCGCCGACGCCAAGAAGAACGGCGTGAAGATCTCGGCCGTGAACATCATGGCCATGGACTACGGGCCCGCGTTCAGCGGCGACATGGGCCAGTACGCGATCGAGGCGGCCACGGCCACCCAGGGCCAGATCAAGAACGTCCTGGGACTGTCGGACGCGGCCGCGTGGAAGGCCGTCGCCGTCACCCCGATGATCGGAGTCAACGACGTCACGACCGAGATCTTCAAGGTGGACGACGCCACCCAGCTGGTGAAGTTCGCCGAGTCCAAGGGCCTGGGCTGGCTATCGATGTGGTCCTCGACCCGCGACAAGCAGTGCCCCGGCGGGGAGCAGAATTCCGCGCAGGCGACCTGCAGCTCGATCCTTCAGGACGAGCTGGCGTTCACCAAGGCCTTTGGTACGTACGGCGGCTGAACCTCTCCACCCTGGATTCCCTCTTTCCGACTGCCACCCCCCCACGCGCGCCCCGGCCGGGTCACCCCCCATCCGGCCGGGGCTCGCGGTTTTTGGCCCCGCTATGTGGTCCGGAAACGGCCTATGCGCGGCCTGTTCGGGCCTGAAGCGGCCTATTCGGTGGGCAGCACGCCCGAGCGGGCGACCTCGGCGTACCAGCGGGCGCTGGACTTGGGGGTGCGGGCCTGGGTCGCGTAGTCGACGTGGACCGCGCCGAACCGCTTCTCGTAGCCGTACGCCCACTCGAAGTTGTCCATGAGGGACCAGAGGAAATAGCCCTGGACGTCGGCACCGTCGGTGATCGCGCGGTGCGCGGCGGCGAGGTGGGCGTGGACGTACGCGATGCGCTCGGGGTCGTGGACGGCCCCTTCGGCGTCGGGCTTGTCCTCGTAGGCCGCGCCGTTCTCGGTGATGAGCAGGGGCAGCCCGGGGGCCTCCCGGGTGAAGCGCATCAGCAGGTCGTACAGGCCTGTCGGGTCGACGGACCAGTCCATGGCGGTGAGGTCGCCGGGCGGCTGGTGGAAGGCGACCCGGTCGGCCGCGGGCCAGGGGGAGTGCTCGCTGGCGCCGTGGCCGTCCCTGCGCGGAGGCTCGTTGTCAGTGGCGGCTGATACCACTGTAGGCGTGTAGTAGTTGATGCCCAGCGCGTCCAGGGGGTGCTTGATGACGGCCAGGTCCGAGTCGTGTACGTACGACCAGTCGGTCAGCCGCGCGGTGTCCGCCAGCAGGTCGGCGGGGTACCGGCCGTGGAGCATGGGGTCGGTGAAGATACGGGTGGCGAGGGCGTCGATCTGCCGCTGAGCGTCGAGGTCCTCGGGGGACCGGGTCAGGGCGCGTACGGCGCCCGGGTTGAGGCTGACCGCGACGCGGGCGCGGGCGGGCAGGGCCGAGCGCAACGCCTGGGCGCCGAGGCCGTGGGCGAGGTTGAGGTGGTGCGCCGCGCGCAGGGCGGCGACCGGGTCGGTGCGGCCGGGGGCGTGCACGCCTGAGCCGTAGCCCAGGAAGGCGCTGCACCAGGGCTCGTTAAGGGTGCTCCAGGTCTCGACGCGGTCGCCGAGCGCCTCGGCGACGATCCCGGCGTACTCGGCGAACCGGTGCGCGGTGTCGCGCTCCGGCCAGCCCCCCGACGCCTCCAGCTCCTGCGGCAGATCCCAGTGGTAGAGGGTCGGCAGCGGCTGGATGCCGTGGGCGAGGAGCTCGTCGACGAGGGCGCGGTAGAAGTCGAGGCCGCGCCGCACGGCGGGGCCGCGCCCGGTGGGCTGTACGCGCGGCCAGGACACGGAGAAGCGGTATGCGCCGAGGCCCAGTTCGGCCATGAGGCGGACGTCGTCGCGGAAGCGGTGGTAGTGATCGGCCGCGATGTCACCGGTGTCGCCGCCGGCCACGTTGCCGGGCGTATGGCTGAAGGTGTCCCAGATGGAGGGGGTGCGACCGTCCTCCTGCGCGGCGCCTTCGATCTGGTACGCGGCGGTGGCGGCGCCCCACAGGAAGCCGGGAGGAAAGCTTGCGGTCATGGAAGCGCTCCCAGGAGAGTCGTGACGAGGTGATGGAGTGTTGGAGACGGAGAGGTCAACCTTTGACCGCGCCCTGCATGATGCCGCCCACGATCTGCTTGCCGAAGAGGGTGAAGGCCAGCAGCAGCGGCAGGGTGCCGAGCAGCGCACCCGCCATGATGACCGACTGGTCCGGGATATAGCCGCGGCCGAGGCCGGTCAGCGCGACCTGCACGGTCGGATTGTCCTGGGTCAGCGCGATGATCGGCCAGAAGAAGTCGTTCCAGGCCTGCACGAAGGTGAGCATGGCCAGTACGGCCATGGCGGGCCGGGCGGCCGGGAAGACCACGTGCCAGATGATCCGCAGACTGCCGGCACCGTCCACGCGCGCGGCCTCGATGAGCTCGGTCGGCAGCGCCTCGGTCAGGTACTGCCGCATGAAGAACACCCCGAAGGCGCTCACCAGGGTCGGCAGGATCACGGCCTGCAGCTGGTTCGTCCACTCCAGCTCGGCGACCGTCATGAACAGCGGCACCACGCTGAGCTGCGGCGGCACCATCATCGTGGCGATGGTCAGCATCAGCAGGAGGTTCTTGAGCCGGAAGCGGAGCTTGGCGAAGGCGAAGCCGGCGATGGTCGAGAACAGCACTGTGCCCACGGTGACCGTGCCCGCGACGACGGTCGTGTTGAGCAGCGCCAGGCCCATGTTGGCGTCGGTCCAGGCCGCTTCCAGATTCTGAAGCAGCCGCCCGCCGAACCAGAACGGCGGGGGTGTCCCGGCCAGCCGGGAGTTGGTGCGGGATGCCGCGATCGCCGTCCAGACCAGGGGGAAGAGCGAGCCCGCCGTGAAGAGGGTCAGCACGGCGTACGTGATCCTCCCGCCGTGCAGCTGCCCGCCGGCTCTGCCGGCCCTTCCCGCCCTGCCGCGCCTCCCCGGCTCTCCCGGCTTCCCGGGGTCGCCGGGTCCGCCGGGCTTATGTTTCTCAGCGGCGACGACGGCCGTCATCGGGCAGCCTCCTCACGGCTCTTGCGCAGCGCCCTGGCCACGGCGAGGTAGAGCGGGAAGATCAGCAGCAGGATCAGGAACATCGTCCAGGCGATGGCGGCTGCCCGGCCGAGGTGGAAGTGGAACCAGCCCTGTTCGTACATGTAGAGGCCCAGGGTCTGGAACTGGTGCGAGGCGCCGCCCTTCTCGCCGCCCGCCCCGCCGAAGAGCAAGGGTTCGCCGAAGAGCTGGGTGGCCCCGATCGTCGAGACGACGATGGTGAAGAGGATCGTCGGCCGCAGCGAAGGGATCGTCACATGGCGGAACTGCTGCCAGCGGGAGGCCCCGTCCAGGGCCGCCGACTCGTACAGATCGTTCGGCACAGCTTGCATCGCGGCCAGGTAGATCAGCGCGTTGTAGCCCGTCCACCGCCAGATCACGATCGACGAGACCGCGATCTGCGAGCTCCACTCGCCGTTCTGCCAGTCGATGGTGTCGATCCCGGCCAGGCCGAGCGTCCAGTTGACCATCCCGTAGTCGCGCCCGAAGAGCAGTACGAAGACGAGCGTGGCCGCGGCCACCGACGTGGCGTACGGGGTGAGCATCGCGACCCGGAAGAACGTCGAGCCGCGCAGCCGGTAGTTGAGGAGGTGGGCGATCCCCAGTGCCATCAGCAGCTGCGGGACCGTCGAGATCACGCCGATGGTGAAGGTGTTCCGCAGCGCGTTCCAGAAGAACTCGTCCTCCAGCAGCCGGGTGTAGTTGTGCAGTCCGGCCCACTCCATGACCGTCGGATCGTGCAGGGAGACGCGGTGCAGCGACGACCAGCCCGTATAGAGCAGCGGGAAGAGCCCGAAGGCCGTGAAGAAGAGGAAGAAGGGCGCGACGAAGGCGTACGGGCTCCACCGCACGTCGCGGCGGTAGCGGCGGCTGCGCCGCTCGGCCTGCCGGCGCGCGCGGAGGGCCGCGCCCCCCTCCCTCGCGGGGGGCGCGACCGTACGGGACTCGACAGCCATCCGCGTCACTGGTCCAGCGCGTTGTCGATGTTCTTCAGCGCCGCGTCCCAGCCCTGGTCCGGCGTCTTGCCCTGCTGCTCGACCTGGAGGACGCCGACGTCGGTGATGGCCGTCTGGATGGCCAGGTCCTTCTCACCGACCACCAGGGTCGGGATGCCCTTGGCTGCGTCGGCGAAGATCCTGCCGATGGGGGCGTCGTCGAAGTACTCGTGCTTGGCGCCGGCGACGGCCGGGAGGTCGTACGCCGCCTGTGAGCTGGGGAAGCTGGCCTGCTTCTCGAAGAGCTTGGCCTGCTGCTCGGGCGCGGTCAGCCAGGCGGCGAGCTTGACCGCCTCGTCCTTGTTCCTGGCCGCCTCCGGCACGGAGAGGAAGGAGCCGCCCCAGTTCGCGGGCTTGGGTGCCGGGGCGACGTCCCACTGGTCCTCCGCCTTGTCCCCGGCCTTCTCCTTGATATAGCCGAGCATCCACGGCGGGCAGGAGACGGTGGCGAACCGGCCGTTGGCGTACGCCTGGTCCCAGGTCTTGTCGAACTGCTTGAGCTTGGCGGTCATCTTCCCGTCGACGACCTCCATCGCCAGGTCCCAGGCCTCTTTGACGGCCGGGCTGTCCTTGTAGATGAGCTTGCCGCTCTTGTCGTAGTAGCGCTCCGCGTTGCCCGAGACGGCCGCGTTGTAGACCCCGCCCGCCGCGTCGACGAAGACCGTGCCCTTGGGGGCCTTCGCCATGTAGTCCTTGCCGGCGTCGACGTACTTCTGCCAGTCGCCCGCCCAGAGCTTGCCGACCTCCTTGCGGTCCGTCGGCAGCCCGGCCTTCTTGAACAGGTCCTTGCGGTAGCAGATCGCCATCGGGCCGATGTCGGTGCCGAGTCCCACGGTCCTGCCGTCCTCGGCCGTCGCCTGCGCCCACTTCCACGGCAGGAAACTGCTCTTGTCGACCCCCTCGGCCTTGCCCAGGTCGACGAACCTGTCCGCGTGCCTGGCCGCGACCTCGGCGATGTTGCCGACCTCGACCGCCTGGATGTCCTGCAGCCCGCTGCCGGTCCCGAGGTGGGTCAGCAACTGCGGGTAGTACTGGTCCACGCGCTCGATCGAGGTCTCCTTGATCGTGACGCCCGGGTTCAACTTCTCGTATTCGTCGTAGAGTCCTGCCTGTTTGTAGCCGAAGACCCCGAAGACCCCGATCGTGACCGTGGTCTTCCCGTTGCCGTCCTTGCCGCCCGGGCTCGCGGAGCCGGGCTCGTCGCTGTCCTCGGCGCAGCCCGCGAGCAGGCCGGCGCCCAGCGCGGCGACGGCCGCGAGGACCACCGCCCGCCCTGACGTGCGGGACATAGAGCGCATTGTGTCCTCCTATGCACTGACGTACCGCTCCCGGCCAAGGGATTGCGACAGGGGGAAGTGGTGCTGAGGCTCGGGCGGGGAACGTACGGGATGTGTATGACTCCGATACCTTGGGAGCGCTCCCAGACGTGATGTGTTGAAGGGTTACGGCTCCCCGTTGGGGTGTCAAGGCCGCGGACAAGAGCAACCTGGCGCGCCCGAAGTGATGTTGAATGACACGGCGGCGCCCGATGCGGGGCATATGGCTGGAGGCGGACATGGCGGGGATCCGACGGCGGGGCGGCGTGCGCAGAGGCGGCGGGCCGACCCTCGAGGAAGTGGCGGCGCGCGCGGGCGTCGGCCGCGGCACGGTCTCCCGGGTGATCAACGGCTCGCCCCGGGTCAGCGACCGCACGCGGGCCGCCGTCGAACAAGCCGTCGCCGAGCTGGGCTACATACCGAACCGGGCCGCCCGCGCCCTTGCGGGCAACCGCAACGACGCCATCGCCCTCGTCATCCCCGAGCCCGAGACGCGGCTCTTCGCGGAGCCCTACTTCTCCGACATCATCCGCGGTGTCGGCGCCGAACTCGCCGATACCGACCTGCAGTTGCTCCTCACCCTCATCCGCACGCCCAAGGAGCGCCAGCGTCTCGCCAACTACCTGAGCTCGCACCGCGTCGACGGCGTCCTGCTGGTCTCCGTGCACGCCGACGATCCGCTGCCCGACCTGCTGGAGCGGATCGAGATGCCCGCCGTCCTCAGCGGCCGCCGCTCCGCCCGCGAGTCCGTGCCGTACGTCGACTCGGACAACACCGGCGGCGCCCGTGCGGCCATGGAGCACTTGCTCGCGCGCGGTCGCCGGACGATCACGACGATCACCGGACCGCTCGACATGTACGTGGCCCAGTGCCGCCTCGACGGCTACCGATGCGCTCTCACGGACGCGGGCCTCCCCGCCGACGGAGCGCTGATCGCGGGCGCCGACTTCACCGAGGACGGCGGACGGCGCGCGATGCGCGAGCTGCTGGACCGGGCCCCCGACCTCGACGCGGTCTTCGCGGCCTCGGACGTGATGGCGGCGGGCGCCCGTCAGGTCCTGCGCGAGGCCGGCCGCCGCGTCCCCGACGACGTCGCTCTCGTCGGCTTCGACGACTCCCCGGTCGCCCGCCACACGGACCCGCCGCTGACCAGCGTCCGCCAGCCGATCGAGGAGATGGGCCGGGCGATGGTCCGGGTGCTGCTGGAGGAGATCGAGGAACGCAGCCGGGAGCGGGAGCAGCTGGTGCTGCCGACGGAGCTGGTGGTGCGCGAGTCGTCGTGAGGCGTCCGGCCGAGGCGGGTCAGTGGCAGTCGCCCCCCGCCCCCCGCGCGAGCAGCAGCAGCGCGTTGACGAGGTCCTCTGCGGGCGAACCGGTCGCCAGCCGGCGCAGCTGCTGTCCGAAGACCAGCGCGACGGCCGTCCCCGCCAGCCGCTCGGCGTCGGGCACCCCGAGCCCGGCGAGGATCTGCGCGGCCAGCCGGTCGTACGCGGCGAAGCACTCCGCCGCCGCGGCCCGCAGCCGCTCGTCCCGCCCCGCCTGCACGTATAGCTCGAAGGGCGCGATGTGCCTGCTGTCGAACTCCGTGCCCCCAGCGACCTGGCCGACCATGGCCGCGGCCCCGCCGATGTCGATCCCCCTGGCCTGGCACTGGTCGGCGAGCTCGGTGAAGCGCCGGGTCTCCTCGGCGACGAAGTGCAGCAGGCTCTCGCGCAGCAGCTCGTGCTGGGTCTCGAAGTGGTAGGTGACCGAGCCGAGGGAGACCCCGGCCTCCTTGGCGATCCGCCGGTTGGTGACCGCGGCGACCCCGTCCTGGCCGATGATGCGCAGGACGGCCTCGATGATGCTCTGCCGGGTTCCGGCAGACCTCGGCACGGCGGTCATGCCGATCATTGTTCCACTGGTGCACTCCCGGCAGGAGCGAGGGCGGGCCGCTTCTCGTACCAGCGCTGGTCGTCCTCGAGTTGGGCGGCCAGCGAGATCAGCAGCTCCTCACTGCTCTCCGGGCCCAGGAGCTGGGCGCCGACCGGCAGCCCGTCGCGCGTGAACCCCGCGGGCACGTTCACGCCGGGCCAACCGAGCACGTTCCAGGGCCAGGCGTACGGGCAGGCCGCGGCCATCGTCGTATCGGTCCGCCAGGCGCTCAGGTCGTCGAAGGTGCCGATGCGGGGCGGCGGGGCGGCGGTGGTGGGGGTGAGCACGATGTCGTACGCGTCGAAGATCGCGCCGATCCTGCAGTGCTGCCGGGCCTCGCGGGCCCGGGCTATGCGCAGCGCGCGGCCGCCGAGCCGCCTGCCGGTGCGTACGGCGCCGTGCGTACGCGGGTCGAGCAGGCCCGGCTCGGGGTGCAGCGCGGCGATCTCGGCGACGCCCGCGGTGGCGCGCGGCACGAAGCTCAGCCCGATCAGGCCGTAGCGGGGCCTCGCCTCCTCCACGTGGTGGCCCAGGCGCGCGAGGGCCTCGGCGAGCCCGGTGACCGCGGCGCGCACCTCGGGGTGGACTGCGGCGCGGGTGGCGGTGAGCGGCGGCCGCCAGGCCAGGGCGATACGGAGCCGGCCGGGGTCGTGGCGGGTCGCCGCCAGGGCGTGGACGGGCCGGGGCCGGTGCAGGTCCTCCGGGTGCGGGCCCGCGGCCACGTCCAGCAGCAGCGCCGCGTCACCGACCGTACGCGCCAACGGGCCGATGACCGCGAGCCCTTGGAAGGCGTCGGCGTACGGGTGCAGGGACACGCGGCCGCGCTGCGGCTTGATCCCGACCAGATGCGACCAGGCGGCGGGTATGCGGATCGAGCCCGCGCCGTCGGAGCCGAGAGCGGCGGGTACGAGTCCGGCGGCGACGGCGGCTGCCGAGCCGCCGGAGGAACCGCCCGGGGTGTGGGCGGTGTTCCACGGGTTGCGGGTGGCACCGAAGGCCGACCCCTCGGTGAAGGGCCACTGCCCGAGCTCGCAGGCGTTGGTCTTGCCGACGATCACCGCCCCGGCCGCGCGCAGCCGCCGCACCGGTTCGCTGTCCTTCGCGGCGGGGGCGATCTCTCCGCGGCAGCCGAAGAGCGTCTGCATCCCGGCCACGTCGGTGTCGTCCTTGACCGCCACCGGCACGCCCAGCAGCGGCAGTTGATCCCCGGCCACCCGCGAGGCGGCGAGCCTGCGGTCGGCCTCCTCCGCCTCTTCCAGCGCGGCTTCGGCGCGTACGCACCGGAAGGCGTTGATGGTGCCCTGGGTTGCTTCGATCCGCTCGAGCGCCTCGCGTACGAGGGCCACGGACGTGGTCCGACCCTCCGTCAGGGCCCGGGCCTGGTCGGCGAGCCCGGTGCAATCGGCTGTGGACACGCGCTGCCCCTCCTCCCTATCGTTCGTTCGAACGAACAGTTCTCGGGAGGCTACGCGTATGCGCATCACCGGATCAACCGTTCTGCTCACCGGAGTGACCGGCGGCATAGGCCGGGCCATTGCCGGTGAACTCGCGCGCAAAGGCGCCAGGTTGGTGCTGACGGGGCGTCGCGCCGACGCCCTGGAGCGGACCGCCGCCGAGTTCGACGCCCGCGCGGTCGTCGCCGATCTCGCCGACCCGGACCAGGTCGACCACCTCGCCGACGCGTGCGCCGACACCGACATCCTCATCGCCAACGCCGCCCTCCCTTCCAGCGGCGACCTCCTCGACTACACGCCCGAGCAGATCGACCGCGCCCTGGCCGTCAACCTCCGCGCCCCGATCATGCTGTCCCGCCTGCTCGCCCCCCGCATGGCGGCCACGGGCCGCGGCCACATCGCGCTCGTCGGCTCGATCTCCGGCAAGGCCGCGACCCGGTCCTCCTCCCTCTACAACGCGACGAAGTTCGGGCTGCGCGGCTTCGCGCTGGGCTTCCGCCAGGACCTGCACGGCACGGGGGTCGGGGTGTCGGTCATCCAGCCAGGCTTCGTACGGGACGCGGGCATGTTCGCGGCCACGGGGGCGAAGCCGCCCGGCGGCATGCGTACGGTCTCGCCGGGTCAGGTGGCGGCCGGGGTGATACGGGCGGTCGAGCGCGACCGGTGCGAAGTCAATGTGGCGCCGCTGGAGATGAGGGTGCTCAGCGCCATCGCCGGGCAGTTCCCCGGCTTCGCGGAGCGGGTGCAGCGCCGCGCGGGCGCCGAGCCCACGCTCCGCCAGATCGTGGACGCCCAGCGGGGGAAGCGCTGAGTCACAGGCCGGGACCGGAACCTTCACGAGGAGTTGGGGGCCCCGTCGGCGCCGCCACCCGGAAGCCGATGTTTCCCGTCGAGCTGTCCGGGGTGTTGGAGCTGCGGGCCGCCACCCGGTAGCGGTTGCAGTACGAGGCGTGGCACAGGTACGAGCCTCCGCGCATGACCCGGGGGGAGCCGGGTGTGGCTGATGAGAAAGTGCAGCGCTGATGGCTCTCGGGGCATGGCCGCGTTGACATCAGGCGTTGAGGTGCCCCGGGCCCGGGTGGGCGGGGGCGTCCGTATGGATTGTTGGGACAGGTGGTTGGGCCCTGGTTTCACGCAAAAGGCGAGAGCGGGTCAACGAGGCATCACAGGGGCCGTACTTGTGGGGGACTGCGCAGCGTCGGCGGCGCCGACAGGATACTCATATGACGAAGCGCATTCTCACCGTTTCAGCCCTGGCGGTCTCGTCCACGATCCTGGCCATGGGCGCGGCCTCCGCCGCACCCGCATCCCCGGCCAGTGCCCCGGCACCCGCCGCGGCCTCCCACGACACACGCGCCACCATCCCCGGGATGGACCAGTTCTGTCCGTTCATCCAGAACATTCCGATGATCGGCTCGATGCTCTGCCCGTAGCGAGGGCCGGGTCTCCCGTCTGAGCCATAGGGCCTTCTGTGGGCTGTAACCAAGCGCTCGGTGCCCGTTGCGGAAGCGGGGCACCGGGCGCTGCTGCACTGCCACCAGATGCCGACTCCGCAAGAGGCTGGGCAGACGCAACCACACGACCATTGACACCGGGCATTGAGATGCCCCGGACCAGCGGCGCGGGCGGCGGGGGGTGCGGAGGGTCAGGACAGGTCGGTTGCGAGGGCCTGCGGAGCCGGGGAGGTGTCAGACGTGCCGCCGCTGGTACCGGGCGGCGGACCCCCACGGGGCCCCATGGATTCGGGCATGACGAAGGCCGGACCTGTTGTCACAGGTCCGGCCTTGATCATTCAGGGTGAGTAACGGGACTCGAACCCGCGACATCCTGGACCACAACCAGGTGCTCTACCAGCTGAGCTATACCCACCACGACCGGGGCTTTTCGCTGCGTTCCGCACCCGGCCGAGAAAAAGTGTACAGGGTCCCGAGGTGTGCTCGCTCCCGGCTTTCCGGCGGGTCGCCCGGCCCGGGGGCGGGGGTGGTCACGGCCGGGTGCGGAGGCTGTCCCGGGCCGGTTCCGGCGCCTGCGCACCCGTCGGGAGCCGGGCGCTACTCCGCCGCGACCGGGCCCCGGACGGCCTCTGCGGTCGCCGGGGCATCCGCCCGCAGGACGTGCTTCGCCGCGATGGCCTTCGCCGTCTCCGAGTCGGGACCCGGCTGTGGGACGAAGATCGCCTCCCGGTAGTAGCGGAGCTCGGCGATGCTTTCGCGGATGTCCGCGAGCGCCCGGTGGTTGCCGTTCTTCTGCGGACTGTTGAAGTACGCCCGCGGGTACCACCGCCGCGCCAGCTCCTTCACCGACGACACATCGACGATCCGGTAGTGCAGGTAGTCCTCCAGCGCCGGCATGTCGCGCAGCAGGAAGCCGCGGTCCGTGCCGACGGAGTTTCCGCACAGCGGGGCCTTGCCGCGCTCCGGCACGTGCTCGCGTACGTACGCGAGCACCTGCCGCTCGGCGTCCTCCAGCGTCGTCCCGCCGTCCAGCTCGGCGAGCAGCCCGGAGGCCGTGTGCATCTGCCGCACCACCTCGGGCATGGTGACGAGCGCCTCGGCCGGCGGGCGGATCACGATGTCCACGCCGTCACCGAGCACGTTCAGCTCCGAGTCGGTGACCAGCGCGGCCACCTCGATGAGCGCGTCACTCGACAGCGAGAGGCCGGTCATCTCGCAGTCGATCCACACCATGCGATCGTTCATGTGTCTCACCCTACGGGGCGGTCCCGCTGACCGGGGACCTGCGGACGTCCCGGCATCCGGTTGCCGCCTCCCTGGCTGTCCCGGCCGCCCGGCTCCGGCTGTCGCGGAGCGTACGCGTCCGACTCCGGCTTGCCGGGATCGAAGAAGCCCCCGGACCCGCCCCCCGACCCGCCGCCGGACCCGCTCCCGGACCCGCCGCCGGGCACCGCCGCAGGCCCGGAGCCCGCCCCAGGCCTGCGCGGCTGCACGCCCGACGCCGACGGATCCGAAGGCCCCCGCTGCTCGCCGATCTCCAGCCGATCAGGACGGTCAGGACGGTCGGACCGGTCCGGACGTTCCGGGCGCTCCAGCCGCTCCGACCGCTCCGACGCCCCGTTCTGCGGCCTGCGCGCCCGGTACGCCGCCCGATAGGCCGCGGGCGAGGAGCCCAGCTGCCGCCGGAAGTGGCCGCGCAGCGCGACCGGCGATCGGAAGCCGCAGCGCCCGGCGACCTCGTCCACGGAGTAGTCCGAGGTCTCCAGCAGCCGCTGGGCCTGCAGCACCCGCTGGGTGATCAGCCACTGCAGGGGAGCGCTCCCAGTGAGGGAGCGGAACCGCCGGTCGAAGGTGCGCCGGCTCATATAGGCGCGGGCGGCCAGGGTCTCCACGTCGAACTGCTCGTGCAGGTGCTCGAGCGCCCACGCGACGACCTCGGCGAGCGGATCCGCGCCGATCTCCTCCGGTAAAGACCTGTCGAGATAGCGCTCCTGACCGCCGCTGCGGCGCGCAGGGACGACCAGCCGCCGGGCGAGCGCGCCCGCCGCCTCGGCGCCGTGGTCGGTGCGCACGATGTGCAGGCACAGATCGATGCCCGCCGCGGTCCCGGCCGAGGTCAGCACGTCGCCGTCGTCAACGAACAGCTCCCGCGGGTCCACATGGACCGACGGATAGCGCTTGGCCAGCGTCGGCGCGTACATCCAGTGTGTGGTGGCGGGCCGGCCGTCCAGCAGCCCGGCCGCGGCCAGCACGAAGGCCCCGGTGCACAGCCCGACGATCCGTGCGCCCTCCTCGTGGGCCCGGCGCAGCGCGTCGAGGGCCTCGGCCGGTGGCGGCGCCGTGATCGACCGCCACGCCGGTACAACGATGGTGCCGGCCCGGGACAGCGCCTCCAGTCCGTATGGCGCGGTCAGTTCGAGTCCCCCCGTCGTGCGCAGCGGCGCGTCCTCGCCGGCGCACACGAGCAGCCGGTACCGGGGAACCCCGGCGTCCTGGCGGTCGATGCCGAACACGGAAAGCGGGATGGAGCTTTCGAAGATGGGCCCGCCGCTGAAGAGCAGTACTGCGACGATCTCCCGGCGGCGGCGCCCGGACAGCTTCCGCGCGGCCTCCGGTGCGGTCGTGGCGTCCTGGCTCATGGCACTAAGCCCCCCTCGGTGGTCGCGTCCTCTCGGTCCTGCACGTTTCCCCTCGGTCCTGCACGAGTCCCCCGCCATGAATGGCCAAGATCGAATCTACTGTGTCGTATGAGGTCGGCGTGACAAGTTCACCACCGCCCGCTATGTCGACATGACAACTTGGCGTGAAGCATTCGATCACGAAGCGTTGCACTCGACGGCCCTGCTGGGAAGTACGCCTTCCGCCCGCACCCTGTTCCCACGCGGTGCTTGAGCCCGGGGTCTCCCTTTCTGCCCAGCTCGAGCAGGGGTTCGGGAGCCGTGGGGGCAAGGGTTCGGTGGTTGCGCGAAGTTGGCCGAAAAAGTGTGGAGGCAGAGCCGAAAGGCCCGGTGCTACCGGGCGTACGCCCCCAGCGCACAAACCGCCTCCGTGCGCCGGGCCATGCATACGGAAACGCGGCCGGGCCGGTCGCTCCCGAGCGGCCGCCGGGCGCGTCCCACGCCGGTCGGAACCGGCTGACCGGTCCCGTACGACCGCCCTGGTACCAGCTCGTGACGGCCTGCATGCTGTGAGTCATCGCACTGGGGCATTGCGCTACGGGCGCGGCTCCGGCATGCTCCCGGGAAGCCGTACCGCGGCTGCGGTATCGGCCCGCCCTCGTGCCGCGAGGCGGGCCCTGGGCAGGTGGGGAGTGTCGCCGTAACCTTGTGGGTAAGGGCTTGGGAAGATGATTCCCGGACACCCGCCAGGGGGCCCGGGCTCGTCCCCGGAACACCAGTATCCGCTCCGACCCGCTCCGCCAACCGTCGTTCCCTCCCAAGAGGACTTCCTTCGCCGAGACACCGATGGCCGGTCACGAAATTCCCGATCCCGCGGACCGCAAGCAGCGCAAGCAGGTCGCCGATCCGAAGGCGCCCCTCGAGGCGGCGGAAGAGTCACGCCACCCCTGCGATCCGGCGTTCCAGCACGGCGTGGTCGTCGGCTTCGACGGCTCGACCTCCAGCGAGCGGGCCCTCGCGTACGCCATCGGCATGGCGCGGCGCTCCGGCTCCGGGCTGATCATCGTGCACGTGGCCAACCGGCTGCCGACGACCGTGTGGG
Source organism: Streptomyces sp. 7N604 (assembly GCF_052245475.1). Classification (NCBI taxonomy): domain Bacteria; kingdom Bacillati; phylum Actinomycetota; class Actinomycetes; order Kitasatosporales; family Streptomycetaceae; genus Streptomyces; species Streptomyces sp. 7N604. The sequence continues at coordinate 185,175 of NZ_JBQQBX010000013.1, forward strand.
CGGGCTGTGAGCCACCGGTCTTCGTGGACGTGCCGGACCACCGCACCGAGGTTCTCGGCCTCGAACTCGCCTGTGCGGACTATCTGTCCGAGGTGCCCTGGATCCTCGTGGAGCGCGGTGGTGACATCTGTCACGAGCTGGAGGAGGTCGGCCGGGAGTACTCGGCGGACGCGATCGTGGTCGGGTCGACGCACGGTCTGGTCGGCCGGATCTTCGGCTCGGTGGCGGGCCGGCTCGCGCGCCGCGCCCAGCGCCCGGTCGTCGTCATCCCGTAAGCCTCCCGCGGCCGTTCCGTTGTCCCTGCGGCCACCCCCGCGCCGCGAGTCCGACAACTCCCCATCCGTGCAGGTGAGGTGGGCGGGCGTTGGCCGATATATCGACAGATCTACCGGCGCGTAGAGGTGGATTGTGCATTTGTGAGGGGTACATACCGGTCGCTGGGGAACCACAACTGCACATGAAGGGAGCCCGCCGTGGACAACGACGTCTCTGCGGGAAGCAGCACCTCCTCGACTCTGGGTCAACTCGCCCTCGGACTCACCCTGTTGGCGTTCGGTCTCGGCCACGCCGATGTGATCGACGGCGTGACGGCCGCCGACGCCGTCACCCTCGCGCTCTGGGTGGGCGGCGCCGCGCTGTTCATCACCGGGCTCCTGGAGTTCCGGGCGGGCAACGGCTTCAACGGCACGGCCTTCGCCGGGCTCGGGGCCTTCTGGTTCACCTGGGGCCGCGCGGCCGGGGTGGAGGCTTCGGCCGAAGCCTCAGGCCTCTTCCTGCTTCTCTTCGCCCTGCTCGCGCTGACCCTGACGCTCGGGGCAGCGAGCGGCGGGCGCCTCACCCAGGCCGTGTACGGGCTGCTCTTCGTCTCGCTCGTGCTGCTCGGCATCGGGCAGTTCGCAGGGAACGACGGCCTGACGCAGGTCGGCGGCTGGGCGGGCGCCCTGTCCGGCGCCGCGGCGTGGTACTCGGCGACGGCCGCGCTGGCCAACTGGCCGACCGCACTGCCGGGACGCGCTGCCAACCGAGGGGTGACGGTCTCAGGTTAGGCAGCGGGGCCGGTGGGGGTTCCCCGCCGTAGAGCAGGGGAGGGCACAACCGGCCCGCAAAGGGACGGCCCCCGGCGCGTTGGTGGCACGCGCCGGGGGTCGGCCCCTTTTCTTGTGTGACCACAGGAGACGGAGGCCGGGCAGCCCCGGGCCGCCTCGCCGAGCACCTTGTGCACCGGCATCGTCGGGTCGTCAAGCGCCGCAAGCACGCTGCGAATGGCCGCCACCGACAGCCCTCCGACATCGAGCAGCGCGCGGATCAGCCGCAGCCTGCGCTCGTGCGAGGCGTCGTACGACGCCTGGTTGGGGCTCGTCAGCCGGTGACCGGCGCGGTCGTCGCGGCCTCCAGCGCCGTGGAGATGAGCCGGGCCGGCCCGGCTCGCCTCGCCTCGCCTCGCGCTAGGTTGCCGTAATCCCGGCCGCCGGATTCACTCCACGGTCACCGACTTGGCCAGGTTGCGCGGCTTGTCGATGTCGCGGCCGAGGGCCAGCGCCGAGTGGTAGGCGAGGAGTTGAAGCGGGATGCCCATGAGGATCGGGTCCAGCTCGACCTCGTTCTTCGGCACCACAATCGTGTCGTCGGCCTTCTCCTGCTCCTGGTGGGCCACCGCCAGGATCCGGCCGCTGCGGGCCTTGATCTCCTCCAGCGTGGCGCGGTTCTTCTCCAGCAGGTCGTCGTCCGGCACGATCGCGACGGTCGGCACCGCCGGCTCGATCAGCGCGAGCGGCCCGTGCTTCAGCTCCGAGGCGGGGTACGCCTCCGCGTGCACATACGACACTTCCTTGAGCTTCAGGGAGGCCTCCCGGGCGACCGGGTAGCCGCGGACCCGGCCGACGAACATCATGCTCTTGGCGTCCGCGTACTCCGCCGCCAGCTTCTTGATCTCCTCCTCGCCGCGCAGGACCTCGGCGATCTGCTCCGGCAGCCTGCGCAGGCCCGCGATGATCCGCTTGCCGTCGGCGACGGACAGGTCGCGGATCCGCCCGAGGTGCAGGGCCAGCAGCGCGAAGGCGACGGCCGTGTTGGTGAAGCACTTGGTGGAGACCACGCAGACCTCCGGGCCCGCGTGCACGTACACCCCGCCGTCCGTCTCGCGCGCGATGGCGCTGCCGACGACGTTCACCACGCCCAGGACCCGGGCGCCCTTGCGTTTCAGCTCCTGAACGGCGGCGAGTGTGTCGTATGTCTCACCGGACTGGCTGACCGCGATGTAGAGCGTGTCCGGGTCGACGACCGCGTTGCGGTAGCGGAACTCGCTCGCGGGCTCCGCGTCCGCCGGGATACGGGCCAGCTCCTCGATCATCTGGGCGCCGATCTGGCCCGCGTGGTAGGCGGAGCCGCAGCCGAGGATCTTCACCCGGCGCACGCCGCGCGCCTCGCGGGCGTCGAGGTTGAGCCCGCCCAGGCGGACGGTGGAGAAGCGGTCGTCGATCCGGCCACGCAGCACCCGGTCCACGGCGTCGGCCTGCTCGCTGATCTCCTTGTGCATATACGTGTCGTGGCCGCCCATGTCGTACGACTCGGCCTCCCACTCCACGGTGGTCGGCGAGGCGGAGGTGCGGCTGCCCTCGGTGGTGTACGTGCGGTAGTCGTCGGCCTTGAGGGTGGCCATCTCGCCGTCGTCCAGGGTGACGACCTGGCGGGTGTGGCTGACCAGCGCGGCCACGTCGGAGGAGACGAACATCTCGTGCTCACCGATGCCCAGCACCACGGGCGAGCCGTTGCGGGCGACGACGATCCGGTCGGCGAAGTCGGCGTGCAGTACGGCGATGCCGTACGTGCCCTCGATCAGGCGCAGAGCCTGGCGGACCTTGTCCTCCAGCTTGTCGCCCTGGGAGCGGCCGATGAGGTGGGCGAGGATCTCGGTGTCGGTCTCGGAGGCGAACTCGACGCCGTCGGCGGCGAGCTTGGCGCGCAGCTCGTCGGCGTTGTCGATGATGCCGTTGTGGACGACCGCGACCTTGCCTTCGGCGTCCAGGTGGGGGTGGGCGTTGGCGTCGGTCGGGGCGCCGTGGGTGGCCCAGCGGGTGTGGGCGATGCCCGTGGTGCCCGCGAAGCGCTTGGGGAGGCGGGCCTCCAGCTCGCGGACGCGGCCCTTGGCCTTGGCGGTCTTCAGGCCGCCGGACTTGCCGTGGATCGCGATACCGGCGGAGTCGTAGCCGCGGTACTCCAGGCGCTGGAGTCCCTCCAGCAGCAGCGGAGCAACGTCTCGTTTGCCGATATATCCGACGATCCCGCACATAGAGTCCAATTCCTTACGTGTTGTCTGCAGTTCCGGTGCTCGGCCGGCGGTCAGCCGTAGACGATGCGGCGCAGCTGCCGCAGCGAGAGCTCGGGCGGGGCGACCGCCCGGCGGGGCAGCTCGTGCGTGATCCGCTCGAAGACGTCCGCGTTGCTCAGCCCTCTGGACTGCAGCTCGCGGTGGCGGCGCCGGACGAACTCCTCCGTCGTCTCGTCGAAGTACGCCAGCACGTCCAGCACCACCCGGGCAGCCTCGCCGCGCTGCAGCGGCGTGGAGCGGACCAGGTGGTCGACGAGGTCCTCGTGGGACGTGGGGCGATCGAGCACCCGTTGATATTGCGGTGTCGCGGAGAGATTCGCAAGATTCCTGCCCGGAATCGGGCAGGAAGGCGGCCAAACCAGTCCGCCGCGTTGTGGGCATGAGCCAAGTGGTCTATACCCTTGACCCGGTGCGGGGCTCGCGGTACCCATGTGACCGACCGGTCGCTCCACCCCTCCCCCACGGCCTGAACGGCATGGGGGTACCCCCGTCGCCCCCACCGCAGGGTCGCCCCGTCGAAGGGAACCTCGTGAGACGACTGCCCAAGCTGCTCTGTTCCCTCCTCCTCGTCGCCTCCGGCGCCCCGGACACCCGGTCCGTCACCCCCCTCGGCCAGATCGTGCCCGCCCCCGCCTCCGTACGGCCCGGCGGCGAGCCCTACGTGATCAGCGCGCGGACCGTCATCCGCGTGCCGGGCCAGTCGCGCGAGGCGCGGAAGGCCCGTACGGCGGCCGAGCAGCTCGCGGGCGTGCTGCGGCCGTCCACCGGCTACCGCCTGCCCGTCACCACGCGCGGCGGTCGTGACGGCATCGTCCTGAAGCTCGGCGGCGACCGCGGACTCGGCGCCGAGGGCTACCGCCTCGACTCCTCCCGCGCCTCGGTCACCATCATCGCCCCCAAGGCCGCGGGGCTCTTCTACGGCCTCCAGACGCTGCGGCAGCTGCTGCCCGCATCCGTCGAGAAGGCGGAGCGGCAGCCGGGTCCGTGGAAGGTCGCGGGCGGCACGATCACCGACGAGCCCCGCTTCGCCTACCGCGGCGCGATGCTCGACGTCTCCCGGCACTTCTTCACGGTCGAGCAAGTCAAGCGCTACATCGACCAGATGACGCTCTACAAGATCAACACGCTGCATCTGCACCTGTCGGACGACCAGGGCTGGCGGATCGCCGTCGACTCCTGGCCGCGGCTCGCCACGTACGGCGGCAGCACCCAGGTCGGCGGCGGCCCGGGCGGCTACTACACCAAGGACGACTACCGCGAGATCCTGCGGTACGCCGCGGACCGGCAGTTGGAGGTCGTGCCCGAGATCGACATGCCGGGGCACACCAACGCGGCCCTCGCCTCGTACGCCGAGCTGAACTGCAACGGCGTGGCCCCGCCGCTCTACACCGGCACAGACGTCGGCTTCAGCTCGCTGTGCGTGCCCAAGGACGTGACGTACGACTTCATCGACGACGTGGTGCGCGAGCTGGCCGAGCTGACGCCGGGGCGCTACCTCCACATCGGCGGCGACGAGGCGCACTCGACCAGCCACGAGGACTACGTCGCCTTCATGGACAAGGCGCAGGCCGTCGTCGGGAAGTACGGCAAGACCGTCGTCGGCTGGCACCAGCTCACCGGCGCGAAGCCGGTGAAGGGCGCGGTCGCCCAGTACTGGGGCACGGCCGGGACCGAGCAGGAGGTCGTGGACGCGGCCAAGGCCGGGACGAAGCTCGTCCTCTCGCCCGCCAACCGCATCTACCTCGACATGAAGTACAACGAGAACACCCCGCTCGGCCTCAGCTGGGCGGGCTATGTCGAGGTCCGGCAGTCCTACGACTGGGACCCGGGTGCGTACATCAAGGACACGCCGTCCTCCGCGATCCTGGGCGTCGAGGGGCCGCTGTGGTCGGAGACCCTCTCGACCAGCGACCACATCGAGTTCATGGCCTTCCCGCGGCTCCCGGGTGTCGCGGAGCTGGGCTGGGCACCGCCGTCGGCGCACGACTGGGAGTCGTACCGGACCCGTCTGGCGGCCCAGGGCCCGCGCTGGGAGGCGCTCGGCATCGACTACTACCGCTCACCGCAGGTGCCCTGGCCCGGTAAGTGAGGCAGCGAGGCTGTGAGTCGGAGGCGGGCGCCCAGGGGGACCGTACCCCGGGGCGCCCGCCCCTCTCAGTGACGCGCGAAGCGCGCGATCGGGTTCCGCAGGGTGCCGACGAGCTGGACGGCCCCCGCCGGGTCCTCGAGGTCGACCATCTGCTGGTTGTCGCGCAGCTGCAGCCGGTTGAGGCAGGACAGCCCGAACTCCTCCGCGAACAGGTCGTACCGCTCGAAGCGTTCGGCCAGCTCGGGGCGGGACTCCTGGTAGTCGTGGACGCAGTCGGCGACGGTCCGCCAGAAGGCGTCCTCGCCGAGGATCCCCTCCGAGTCGAGGATCCCGTTCAGGAAGCGGAAGAAGCAGTCGAAGACATCCGTGAAGATCGACAGCGTTTTGAGATCCTCGGGCACGTCCGCGCGGACCCGCTGGACCGCCGGGGGCAGGACCGCGTCCGGGTCCATGACCGCGATCTCCTCGGCGATGTCCTTGAAGACGGCCCGGCGCGGTACGCCCTGCTCGTCGAGGACGAGGATGACGTTCTCGCCGTGCGGCATGAACACCAGCTCGTACGCGTAGAAGCAGTGCAGCAGCGGCGTGAGATACGCGTCGAGGTAGCGGCGCAGCCAGTCCGCGGGTTCCAGGCCCGACCGGGCGATCAGCGCGGCCGCGAAGGAGCCGCCGTCCCGGTCGGTATGGAGCAGCGAGGCCATGGTCGCCGGCCGCTCACCCGGCTCCAGGGCAGGGACCGGGCTCTCCCGCCAGAGCGCGGCGAGCATCTTGCGGTACGGGGAGCCCTTGGCGGTGGCCGACTCGTACTGCGCGTGGTGGTAGCCGACGGCGGCGCGCTCCCGGATGATCGACAGGCCCGTGCGGGACAGCACCTCGTCGCGCGCGATGAGCCCGGCGAGCCAGTCGTTGATGGCGGGCGTCGCCTCCATGTAGGCGGCGGACAGGCCCCGCATGAAGCCCATGTTCAGCACGGACAGGGCCGTCTTCACGTAGTGCTTGGACGGGTCGCTGGTGTTGAAGAAGGTGCGGATCGACTGCTGCGGCAGATACGCGTCGTCGCCGTGCCCCAGGCAGATCAGCCGGCGCTGGGCGATCTCGGCGGCAAAGGTCACCGACAGCTTGTTCCACCACTGCCAGGGGTGGACGGGGATGAGGTGGAAGTCGGCGAGATCCAGGCCGAGTCCGCGCAGGACGACCGAGAACCGGCGGAGCGTCTCCTCGCCCAGCTCGGAGCGGATGAGCAGGTCGTAGTCCAGGTCGGCGCCGCAGGTGAAGGTGGAGCGGGCGCGGCTCGCGGCCAGCCAGATCAGCCGGACGGGGTTGGCGGCCTCGGGGGCGTACGAGCGGTACTCGTCGGAGCCGAAGCCGAGCCGCCCGTTGTTGGCGACGAAGCAGGGGTGGCCCTCCGTCATCCCGGTCTCGATCGCCTGGAACCCGGCTTTGGTCAGCTCGGCCGCGGTGACCGGCTGCTTGGCGAGTTTGAACGCGGTGCCCGCCAGCGTCGAGCTGATCTCCTCCAGGTAGACGGGGAGGATCTGCTCGGTCAGGCCGAGCGCGCCGCGCAGCTCGGTGAAGAAGTCGAGGGCGTCGAGCGGGAGTTCACGGCCTGCGCGGTGGCGGGTGATGCTCGCCGGGTCGATCTGCCAGTGGTCGAGGGCCAGGATGCGGGCGGCGAACCAGTACTCGACGCTCCCGTCGTCGCTGCGGACCGCGTAGCGGCTGAAGTCCCCGTCCCTGTCCCCGTCGCCGTCGCCGGGCCCGGGCAGCGGCACGGGCGCGAGCAGCCGCTCGTGGGAGAACTCGGCGAGGGCCTTGCGTACGAGGAGGCGGCCGGCCTGTGCCCAGAGCTCGGGCGTCAGGTGGGCGACGGCTTTGGCCGGTGCGGATGTGGTCATCGTATGGCTCCTCGGGCGGCCAGGAACTGCTCGCGGGTGCAGACGCTGAGCAGTGCGTCCTTCTCGGGCTTCGCGATCGTCCCGACCGGCCGGAAGCCCATGGCCTCGTTGAGCCGGTGGATGGCCGTGTTCCGTACGTCGGGCTCGACGACGACGCGCCGGACCGACGGGTCGGAGAACAGCAGGTCCATCACGGTGGTGATCACGGCGAGGGTGAAGCCGGGCAGCGGGGTGCCGGTCGGTGCCGTCAGGAAGTGCATGCCGATATCGCCGGGCCGGGCGGGGTGGAGCCCCTTCAGCTCGACGTGGGCCGGGTCGTAGCGCTCCACGAGGAAGGCGGGGCGGCCCTCGTGCAGCCCGACGAAGGCGTCGTGGTAATCGGAGGCGGCGATGGACGCGTACTCCCGCTCGACGTCGGCGAGCCCGGCGTCCTGCATCAGCCAGAAGGCGGCCTTGGGGTGGGTGACCCAGCCGTGCAGCAGTGGGGCGTCGGCGGCGGGGTCCACGGGCCGCAGGGCGAGCTGGCCGAGTACGGCGTCGTTACGGCTGAAGACGATCTCGGTCATGCGGGGGAGACCTCCAGTGGCCGTGCCGGTGCTTCCCCGGGCCGCGGCTGCTCCGCGGGGACCCCGAACTCCTGGAAGGCGATGGCCTTCTCGACCGGGTAGTACTCGCGGCCCAGCAGCTCGCGGATGATGCTGGAGTTGCGGTACGCGGCCATGCCCAGGTCGGGGGCCACGAAGCCGTGCGTGTGCAGCTCGGCGTTCTGCACGTAGATGCCGCGTCCCGTGACGTCGATGCTGTAGTTGCGGCGTACGTCGAAGCGGCCCGACTCGTCCCGGACGATGCGGTCGGTGACCGGGGCGAGGAAGGCCGGGACCTGGTGGCGGTAGCCGGTGGCCAGCACCAGTCCCTGGGTGCGCAGCTCGAAGTCCCGGCCTTGTTCCTCCTGGCGCAGCCGGAGCGTGTACGTGCGGCTGCCCTCCTCGTACGCGGCCTCCGTCAGCGCGGTGTTGGTCATCAGGCGGGTCGGGACGGTTTTGCCGCGGCGGCTCTTCATGTAGAGCAGGTCGAAGATCTCGTCGATTAGCTCGGAGTTGATGCCCTTGTAGAGGTTCTTCTGCGAGGCCACGAGCCGGTCGCGGGTGCGCGTGGGCAGCGCGTGGAAGTAGTCCACGTACTCCGGTGAGGTCATCTCCAGTGTCAGCTTGGTGTACTCGAGCGGGAAGAAGCGGGGTGAACGGGTGACCCAGGTGAGCTCGTAACCGAAGCGGTCGATGTCCTGGAGCAGGTCGTGGTAGACCTCGGCCGCGCTCTGCCCGCTGCCGACGACCGTGATGCTGTCCTTGGACTGCAGCGCGTCCCTGCTGTGCAGATAGCGGGAGTTGTGGAGGAAGTCCCCGCCGAGTCCGCGGCAGGCGTCGGGTATGTACGGCGGGGTGCCGGTGCCCAGGACGAGGCGCCGGCCGCGGTCGGTGTGCCGCTCGCCGGTCGCGAGTTCCACGGAGTGGACCGCGTAGACCTCCTGGGCCTCCTCGTACGTGACCTCCGTGACCTGCCGGCCGAAGCGGATGGCCCCGGAGAGCCTGGCGGCGGCCCAGCGGCAGTAGTCGTTGAACTCCGACCGGAGCGGATAGAAGCTCTCGCGGATGTAGAACGAGTAGAGCCGCCCGGATTCCTTCAGGTAGTTGAGGAAGGAGTACGGGGAGGTGGGGTCGGCAAGGGTGACCAGGTCCGACATGAACGGGGTCTGGAGCGTACTGCCTTCCAGCAGCATCCCGGAGTGCCAGTCGAAGTCGGGCTTGCTCTCCAGGAAGAGGCCGTCGAGCCCGTCGATCGGGTCGGTCAGGCAGGCGAGCCCGAGATTGAACGGGCCGAGCCCGATGGCGATGAAGTCGTGGGGGGCGGACATGCGAATCTCCTGTCCGTTGGGGGTCGTGGAAGCCGGGGGCCTCCGGCCTGGGTTATCCGGCCTGGGCGGCGAGCTGCGGCGCGGCGTGCCGTGAGAGGTACGCGCGGGCGTGCCGGTCGATGAGATCGAGGACGCACGCGATATCGCTCACCGAGGTCTGCGGGTTGAGCAGGGTGAACTTCAGATAGTGGGCGCCGTCGACCGTGGTACCGGCGACGACCGCCTCGCCGGAGGCGAACAGCGCCTCGCGCGCGTACAGGTTGACCGCGTCGGTGAGCGCCGTGCCAGCTGTGCCTGCCGTGCCCGCCGTGCCCGCTGTGCCTGCCGTGCCCGGCGGGAGATAGCGGAAGACGAGGGTGGACAGCTGGGGCTCGGTGACGACCTCGAAGCGCGGGTCCTCGTCCAGCAGCTTCCAGCCTTCCGCTGCGAGGTCGACGACGGCGTCGAACAGCCCGCCCACCGCCTCCGCGCCCATGACGCGCAGCGTCATCCACAGCTTGAGGGCGTCGAAGCGGCGGGTGGTCTGGATGCTCTTGTCGACCTGGTTGGGAATCTGCTCCTCGGCCATGCGGGCCGGGTTGAGGTAGTCGGCGTGGTAGGTCGCATGCCGCAGGGTGGCCTGGTCACGGACCAGGACCGCGCTCGAACTGACCGGCTGGAAGAAGGACTTGTGATAGTCCACGGTCACGGAGTCGGCCCGCTCGATGCCGTCGAGGAGATGCCGTCTGCGGGACACCAGCAGCCCGCAGCCGTACGCCGCGTCGACGTGCATCCACGTGCGGTAGCGCTCGCACAGGGCGGCGATCTCGGGCAACGGGTCGATGCTGCCGAAGTCGGTGGTGCCCGCGGTGGCGACGACGGCCATCGGAGCCAGGTCCTGGCGGCGGCAGCGGTCGAGTTCCCGGGCCAGTGCGGCGGGCCGCATCCGCCGCTGCCGGTCGACGGGCACCGGGATGACGGCCTCGTAGCCGAGTCCGAGCAGCGCCGCCGACTTGGCGACGGAGAAGTGGCTGCACTCGGAGGCGAGGATGCGCAGCCGGGGCAGGATCTCGGCCTTGCGCGGCGCCTTCCGCGCGTTCTTGCCGACGATGCGGCAGGTCTCGTCGCGGGCCAGCAGCAGGGCGTGGAAGTTGGACTGGGTGCCACCGCTGGTGAAGACGCCGTCGGCGGCCGTGCCGAGGCCGATGCGGTCGGCGGTCCAGCGGATGAGGCGGCGCTCGATCAGGGTGCCGCCGACGCTCTGGTCCCAGGTGTCGAGGGAGGAGTTGACGGCCGAGAGCACGGCCTCGCCGAGGACTGCGGGGATCACCACCGGGCAGTTGAGGTGCCCGAGGTAGCGGGGGTGATGGAAGTAGACGGCGTCGCGGAGATAGACGCGCTCGAGTTCGTCGAGTGCGGCGGCCGGGTCGTGCAGCGGCCGGTCCAGGTCGACGCCGGAGATCACGGGGGAGAGCTCGTGCGGGGCGATTCCGGTGAACGGCCGGGTGGTTCCGGCGAGTCTGGCCGCCACCCGCTCGACGCCTTCGGCGACGGAGCGCCGGTAGCGCCCGGCCGTCTCGCCGTTGAGCAGGTACGAGGTGGGGGGTGCGGGGGTGGGTGCCGGTGCGGGTGCGGGGGCCGCCGGTGCGGGGGCGGCCGGCGACGACTCCTCGGCGGCGCGCGCGAGGAAAGACATGAACTGTCCTCCTGGGTAGGGGACTTCGGAACTTAGGTTAGCCTAACCTAAGTTAGACGGGGCGGCGTCCGGGTCGCCCGAGTCCCGGCCGTCCCGGGGTCAATCGTCAGTGGACGCACCGGATATGACCTCCTGGCGGAGGTCCTCCTCACTGGCGCCGCGGCGCCAGTAGCCGACGAAGGTGACGGCCCTGCGGTTGAACCCTCGCTCTCCCACGAGGTGGCGGCGCAGAGCGCGTACGGTCCCGGACTCGCCCGCGATCCAGGCGTACGGGGTGCCCGGCGGCAACTCGGCAGCCCGTACGGCGTCGAGGGCGCGCCCGGCGGGCTGCTTACCGGCCGCCACCGTTGTGCCTGTTGTTCCGGCCGTTTTCTCCCGGACCAGCCACGTGACTTCGGCCTTGGCTCTGGTCGGCAGCTCCCGGCGGTCCGCGGCGTACGGGACCTCGATCCACACCTTCGCCGGAGTGCCCGGTGGCAGCCACTCGAGGATGGCCGCGGCGGCGGGCAGGGCCGTCTCGTCGGCGGCGATGAGCACCCAGTCGGTGTTCTCGGGCGGGCGGAAACGGACGGCGGTGTTGTCCTCGACGGCCGGGCCGAGGACGATGACGCGGTCGCCGGGCCGGGCCCGGCCGGCCCACCGCGAGGCCGGTCCGTCCGCCGCCGCGCTGCCTGATGCGGGGGTGTCTGATGCTGGGGCGCCTGATGCCGCGCCACCTGATGTGGCGCCTGATGCCGCGCCACCTGATGTGGCATCTGATGCCGCGCCACCTGATGTGGCGCCTGATGCCGTGCCGCCCGAAGCGGGGGCTCCGTGGAGTACGAACTCGATGTCCATCTCGTCCGGTTCGCGGCGCTGCTCGCGCACGGTGTACGAGCGCATGACCCCCCGTACCCCCGGGTCCATCGCCCGCCACCGGGCGAACCACGCGTCGCCCGCCTCGATGGGCACAAGGGGAGCGTCCTGGCCCGGGTGCGGCAGGAACAGCGAAAGACTCTGGTCGCGGCCGCCCGCGGAGAAGTCCTTCAACTGCTCACCGCCGAAGGTGACCCGGACCATTGAGGGGCTGATGCGCTCGGTTCTGACCACTTCCAGCTCGAAGAAGCGGAACGGGGTCGGGGCCTGGGGGGCGGCGGCGTTGGCGGCGGTGGGCATGGGGGTTCCCTTCGCGGCGGCGGTTCCTGTCGTGTCCGGCTCCGGCTCAGCTGACCTTCTTGGCATCCCGGATGACCTTGGCGAGGTCCTCGAGGATCGGGGCGCAGGCGGCGTACGAGAAGATGGGCTCGGTGACCCGCGGGACCACCTGGCCGGCCTTGACCGCGGGCAGCTTGTTCCAGGTCGGCTTGGACGTGAGCGCCTCGGGCTGCAGGGCCGAGGTCCGGTTGTCGAGCAGGATCACGTCGGCCTCGTACCTGTCGGCGTTCTCCCAGCTGAGGCTCTCGAAGAAGCCTTGCTTGTCGGGCTTGTCGGGGACGACGACGTCGACGCCGAGCTCCTTGAAGTAGCGCAGGTCGGCCGAGGGGGCGGGGGTGGAGACGTAGAACAGGTCGGCGCTGCCGGAGCCCGCGAGGACCTTGATCCCGGGATTGGATTCGGCGGCCTCGCGGACCGCGGCCGCGGCCCTCTCGAAACGGGCCCTGGCGTCCGTGACCTTCTTGGCCCTGAGGTCGGCGCCCAGGGACTCGGCGAGTTCGGCGTGGCGGCGCAGCGGCTCAGGGAGGGAGGCGTGGGCGACCATCAGGCCGACGCTCGGCGCGAGCTTGAGGATCTTGTCCTTGCTCTCCTCCGGGACGTACCAGAGGGCGTCCTTGATGAACATGCTGCTGACGAGCAACTCAGGACTCAAGGCCGCGTACTTCTCGACATTGAACTTACCGAAGGTGTTGCCGAGGCTCGTGAGTTTGCCGATGTCGAGGCTGCCCGCCTGGACGTCGGGCTTGCCGTCCTTGGTCCTGGTCGGGCCGAAGACGCCCTTGACCTCGATGCCGTAGTCGTGGAGCGCGGCGGCCGTGCCGGTGAAGGCCACGATGTTCCTCGGGGTGCTGTCCGTCCTGACCGTGGTGCCGCGGTCGTCCTTGAAGGTCCACGGGCCGGACGTGCCGGACGAGGTGCCGGAGCCGGAGGAGTCGCCGCTGCCGCAGGCGGTGAGCAGGGCGCCGAGGCCAAGCGCACCGCCCGCGGTGAGGAGGGAGCGACGGGAGAGTTGGGGGGCTCGGGCGTGAGGCATGACGGTTCCGCTTTCCTGGTACGAGTGGTTCCTGGGCGGGGTCAGAAGTTAGGTTAACCTAACCTAATAACCTGTCCAGGAGGCCCTCGTACCGGCCTCACGCCGAGCCCGGGGTCAGGCGGCTCCCAGGCCCAACTCGCGGGCGATCAGCATGCGCTGGACCTCGCTCGTGCCCTCGCCGATCTCGAGGATCTTCGAGTCCCGCCACATCCGGGCCACCGGGTACTCGTTCATGAACCCGTAGCCGCCGTGGATCTGGGTGGCCTCGCGGGCATTGGTCACCGCGATCTCGGAGGAGTAGAGCTTGGCGAGCGCCGCCTCCTTCTTGAACGGCTCGCCGTGCACCAGCCGGGAGGCGGCGTCGCGCCATGCGATGCGGGCCGTGTGGGCGCGCATCTCCATGTCGGCCAGCTTGAACTGGATCGCCTGGTTGTCGCCGATCGGCCGCCCGAAGGCCTGACGGGTCTTCGCATAGGCCACCGATTCGTCGACACAGCCCTGGGCCAGTCCCGTGGCCAGCGCGGAGATCGCGATCCGGCCCTCGTCGAGGATCCGCAGGAACTGGGCGTAGCCCCGGCCCTTCTCGCCGAGCAGGTTGGCGGCCGGGACCCGGCAGTCGGAGAAGGACAGTTCGCGGGTGTCCGAGGCGTTCCAGCCGACCTTCGAGTACGGCGGCGCCACCCCGAAGCCGGGCGTGCCGGACGGGACGATGATCGAGGAGATTTCGGGGCTGCCATCGGCCTTCCGGCTGGTGACCGCGGTGACCGTGACCAGCCCGGTGATGTCCGTGCCGGAGTTGGTGATGAAGGACTTGGTGCCGTTGATCACCCACTCGCCGGTGGACTCGTCGAGCCGCGCGGTGGTGCGGGTGCCGCCCGCGTCCGAGCCGCACTCGGGCTCGGTCAGCCCGAACGCGCCCAGGATCTCGCCCGAGCACAGCCGCGGCAGCCACGTACGCTTCTGCTCCTCCGTGCCGAAGCGGTGGATGGGCATGGCGCCGAGCGAGACACCGGCCTCCAGGGTGATGGCCACCGAGGAGTCCACCCGGGCCAGCTCCTCCAGGGCCAGGCCGAGGGCGAGATAGTCGCCGCCCATCCCGCCGTACTCCTCGGGGAAGGGCAGGCCGAACAGGCCCATCCGGCCCATCTCGCGGACGATCTCGTAGGGGAACTCGTGGTTCTCGTAGAACTCCCCGATCTTCGGGGCGACGACGTCGTGGGCGAACTCCTCCACCGTGCGGCGGAGTTCCTCATGCTCGGGTGAGAGCCGGTGGTCGATCGACATGGCGGTCAGCGCTCCTGGTGGGAGGTGGTGCCGGAGAGGGCACGGACGGTGCGGGACGGGCTGGGTCGGCCCAGGTGAGCGGCCATCCACACGCTGGTGGCGGTGAGACGGCCGAGATCGACCCCGGTCTCGATGCCGAGGCCGTGCAGCATCCATACGAGGTCTTCTGTGGCGAGGTTTCCGGTGGCGCTCTTCGCGTACGGGCATCCGCCCAGGCCGCCCGCGGAGGCGTCGACGGTGGTGACGCCGTGCTGGAGGGCGGCGAGGGTGTTGGCGAGCGCCTGGCCGTAGGTGTCGTGGAAGTGCACGGCGAGGCGATCGGAGTGGATGCCGGCCTCGCCCAGCACGGAGAGCAGTTCGAGGACGTGACCGGGCGTGGCCACGCCGATGGTGTCGCCGAGGCTGAGCTCGTCGCAGCCCATGTCCATGAGGCTGCGGCAGACCCGTGCGACCTGGGCGATCGGCACGGCGCCCTCCCAGGGGTCGCCGAAGCACATCGACACATAGCCGCGCACGCGCACGCCCGACCCGCGTGCGTCGGCGACCACCGGGGCGAACATGGCGAGTGACTCGTCCACGGTGCGGTTGAGGTTGGCCTTGGCGAACGACTCCGTCGCGCTGGCGAAGACCGCGATCTCGCGCACGCCGAAGGTGAGGGCACGACGCAGCCCGCGCTCGTTCGGCACCAGCACCGGCAGCCGGGCCGGTACGTCCTCGAGCATCGGCATCAGCTGCTCGGCGTCGGCGAGTTGGGGCACCCACTGGGGGCGTACGAAGCTGGTCGCCTCGATGGTGGAGAGGCCCGCGTCGGCCAGCCGCCGGATGAAGTCGGCCTTCACCTCGGCCGGGACGACCATCCTCTCGTTCTGCAGGCCGTCCCTGGGGCCCACTTCGTGGATACGGACCCGGGCCGGAAGGCCCGGCGCCGGCACCTCCATGGGCAGCCCCTCGGCCGGTCCGCCGACCAGTCCCTCGGTCATGACTCGCCCTCCTGCTCGCGCTGGGAGTCCTGCTCTTGCCGGGAGTCCTGCTCGCGCTGGGTTTCGTACGGCGCGACCACGGCGAGCACCTGGTCCATGGCGACTGTGGTGCCGGGGGACACATCGAGTTCCGTGACCGTGCCGGCGTGCGGGGCGGAGATGACGTGCTCCATCTTCATCGCCTCGACGACGAGCAGGCTCTGACCGGCGGTGACCTCGTCCCCGACGGCGGCCTTCACGACGGTGACGGTGCCGGGCATCGGCGCGGTCAGCGCGTCCACGCCGTGCGGTCCTGCCGCGCCGCGCAGCGCCGCTTCGACCGGGTCGTGGTCCTGGACGTGCCAGCTGTCGCCGTCCCTGCCGAGCCAGGTGCCCTCCGGGCCGGGCGGTGCGACGAAGGCGTGGGTGACGCCGCCCCACTCCAGCAGCACGCGCGCGGGGGCGGCGACGGAGTCGTTCGCTGCGCCCTGGCCCGGCGCCGCCGTGGCCGCGAGGAGCCGTGCGGCCACGGGCTCGCCGTCACCCACCCGCACCTCGGCGCCCGCGACACCGCCGCGCACCCGCACGGTCACGGGCTCCTGCCCGGGCACCCGCAGATGGTGCACGGTCCAGGCGGCCTCGCCGCCGAGCCGCCACCCGCTGGGGACGGAGAAAGGGTCGACCCAGGCGGCGGGACTACTCCCGGACCCTGCGGCAACTGATGCCGCGTGCCGAGCTGGGGCCAAATCCCCAGCACCGGGCCGCGCCAGGCCTGTGGCTGCAGGGGCTGGAGTACCTGGCACCGACGTGGAGGCCGGTCCGGTGGCCGCCCTCCCGGCGGTTCCCCCGGAACCGGCGGCGACTCCGGCCTCGCCGGTCACAGCCGTGCGCAGTCCGCCCGGCCCCGGCCGGAGGCCACCCGGCTCGAGCCCCGCCTGGCGGAGCAGGGCCGCCGCCCCGTACACCTCGTCCGGAATGCCCAGCGGTACCAGTGTCCCCGCGTCGCGGTCGACCAGGCCCGTGTCCACGTCGCCCGACTGCACTGCCGGGTGGGCCAGCAGGCGACGCAGGAAGCCGGTGTTCGTCTCGACGCCCAGGACGGCCGTGCCGCCCAGGGCCGTGCTCAGGCGGCGCAGAGCCGTGGCGCGGTCGGGCCCGTGGGCGATCACCTTGGCGAGCATCGGGTCGTACGAGGTGCCGACCTCGGTTCCGGCGGAGAGGCCGGAGTCCACCCGCACGCCCTCGCCCCCCGGTTCGCGCAACGCCCGGACCGTGCCCGCGGACGGCAGGAAGTCCACACGATCGCCGGACACGCGCGCGGTCTCCGCGCAGATGCGGGCCTCCACCGCATGGCCGGTGAGCCGGATGTCCTCCTGCGCGAGCGCCAGCCGCTCGCCCGCCGCGATCCGCACCTGCCACTCGACCAGGTCCAGGCCCGTGACGAGCTCGGTGACCGGGTGCTCCACCTGGAGGCGGGTGTTCATCTCCATGAAGTAGTAGGCGGAGACGGGGTGTTCGGAGGGTGTCTCTCCGATGGGCACAGTGCTGCCGGGCACGATGAACTCCACCGTGCCCGCGCCCGCGTACCCGCAGGAGCGCGCCGCCTGGACCGCGGCCTCACCCATGGCCTTGCGCGTCGCCTCGTCGAGAAGCGGTGAGGGCGCCTCCTCGATGATCTTCTGGTGGCGGCGCTGGAGGGAGCACTCGCGCTCGCCGAGGTGGATCGCATGGCCGAACCCGTCGGCCAGCACCTGGATTTCGATATGGCGCGGGCGGTCGACCCACCGCTCCACCAGCAGCGTGTCGTCGCCGAAGGAGCCGCGCGCCTCGCGCCGCGCCGCCGCGATCTCGTCGGCGAGCAGCGCCTCGGCCCGGACGAGCCGCATGCCCTTGCCACCGCCGCCCGCCGACGGCTTGAGCAGCACCGGCATCCCGATCTCCCGGGCGGCCGACGCGAGTTCGGCGTCGGACAGCCCGCTGCCCGAGGAGCCCGGCACGACCGGCACCCCGGCCGCCTGTACGGTCTCCTTGGCGCGGATCTTGTCGCCCATGAGCTCGATCGCCGCGGCCGGCGGCCCGATGAAGGTGAGCCCGGCATCCGCGCAGGCCCGCGCGAACGCGGCGTTCTCGGCGAGGAAGCCGTAGCCCGGGTGCACCGCCTGGGCGCCGGTACGGGCAGCGGCCTCCAGCAGCCGCTCCGCCGAGAGATAACTCTGCGCCGCGGACGCCGGGCCGATCCGGACCGCGGTGTCCGCCTCCCGTACATGCCGCGCGTCGGCGTCGGCGTCGCTGAAGACGGCGATCGAGCGGATGCCCATCCTCCGGAGCGTGCGGATGACCCGGACCGCGATCTCGCCGCGGTTGGCGACCAGCACTGCGTCGAACATCGAAGTCATCGAAGCCACCGAAGCCATCCCCCTCACATCCGGAAGACGCCGTAGCCCGGCGTCGCAGGGTCCTTGACCGGCAGCGGCGCGTTCGCGCACGCCGTGAGCGCGAGCCCCAGCACGGTCCGGGTCTCCAGCGGGTCGATGACCCCGTCGTCCCACAGCCGCGCCGTCGCGTAGTACGCGTTGCCCTGGCGCTCGTACTGCTCGCGGATCGGGTCCCGGAAGGCCTCCTCGTCCTCCGCGCTCCACTCCTCGCCGCGGGCCTCCAGCTGGTCCCGCTTGACGGTCGCCAGCACCGCCGCGGCCTGCTCGCCGCCCATCACCGAGATCTTGGCGTTCGGCCACATCCACAGGAAGCGCGGCGAGTACGCCCGCCCGCACATCGAGTAGTTGCCCGCGCCGTACGAACCCCCGACGACCACTGTCAGCTTAGGCACGCGCGTGCAGGCCACGGCCGTGACCATCTTCGCGCCGTGCTTGGCGATGCCGCCCGCCTCGTACTGCCGCCCCACCATGAAGCCCGAGATGTTTTGCAGGAACAGCAGCGGGATGCCCCGCTGGTCGCACAGCTCGATGAAGTGGGCGCCCTTCTGGGCCGATTCGGAGAACAGGATTCCGTTGTTGGCCACGATCCCCACCGGGTGGCCGTGAATCCGGGCGAAGCCCGTGACCAGGGTCGTGCCGAACTCGGCCTTGAACTCCGCGAACCGCGAGCCGTCCGCGATCCGCGCGATCACCTCGCGCACGTCGTACGGCGTCCGCGAGTCCACCGGCACCGCGCCGTAGAGCCCCGCAGGATCGTGCTTCGGCTCCTCGGCGGGCTGCACCGACCAGGGCAGCGGACCGCGCTCCGGAAGCGTCGACACGATGGTCCGCACGATCCGCAGCGCGTGCCCGTCGTCCTCCGCGAGGTGGTCGGTGACCCCTGAGGTGCGCGCGTGCACCTCGCCGCCGCCCAGCTCCTCCGCGGTCACCACCTCGCCCGTCGCCGCCTTCACCAGCGGCGGCCCGCCGAGGAAGATGGTGCCCTGCTCGCGCACGATCACCGCCTCGTCGCTCATCGCCGGTACGTAAGCCCCGCCGGCCGTGCAGGAGCCGAGGACCGCCGCGATCTGCGGGACGCCCGCGCCCGACATCCGGGCCTGGTTGTAGAAGATCCGGCCGAAGTGCTCGCGATCCGGGAAGACCTCGTCCTGCATGGGCAGGAAGGCGCCGCCGGAGTCCACCAGGTACAGGCACGGCAGCCGGTTCTCCAGCGCCACCTCCTGGGCCCTGAGGTGCTTCTTCACCGTCATCGGGTAGTACGTGCCGCCCTTGACCGTGGCGTCGTTGGCCACGATCACCACCTCGCGGCCCGAGACCCGGCCGATGCCAGCGATCACGCCGGCCGCCGGGGCCTGCCCGCCGTACATCCCCTCGGCCGCCAGCGGTGCCAGCTCCAGGAACGGCGAACCGGGGTCGAGGAGGGCGTCCACCCGGTCCCGGGGCAGCAGTTTGCCGCGCGCGGTGTGCCGCGCCCGCGCCTTCTCGCCGCCGCCGAGCCGCGCCGCCGTGAGCTTCTCGCGCAGCCGTTCCGCGAGCTCGCGGTGCGCCGCCTCGTTGGCTCGCCACGCGCCTGACGCCGGGTCCGCGGCGCTCTCCAGCACTGGTGCCTGCTGCATCTCCTCGAGCCCCCTTGCCCGGTGGATGTGTCGTCCGCGGCCGCCTCCGGTGGAGGTGCCTGCCACAGAAGTGCCCTGCCGCCCTGTGTTAATGAGCGTTAACGCGTTGCCTCCAGGTTAACGAGCGCTAACGCGGCTGTCTAGAATGAATTCCCATGAGCACGAACGCTGCCGCCAGGACCGCGGCCCCGACCCGCCGTGACCAGATCCTCAGGGAGGCCGCCCGCCTCTTCGCCGAGCGTGGCTTCCACGGCGTCGGCGTCGACGAGATAGGTGCCGCCGTCGGCATCAGCGGCCCCGGCCTCTACCGGCACTTCGCGGGCAAGGACGCGATGCTCGCCGAGCTGCTCGTCGGCATCAGCGGCCGTCTGCTCGCGGGCGGCAAGCGGCGCGTCGCCGAGATCCCCGGCCCGCCCGAGGACGTACTCGACTCGCTCATCGAGGGCCACATCGACTTCGCCCTCGACGACCGCCCACTGATCACTCTCCACGATCGCGAGCTGGACCGCCTCCGGGAGAGCGACCGCAAGCTGGTGCGCCAGCTCCAGCGGCAGTACGTCGAGCTGTGGGTCGACATCGTGCGCCGGCTCTATCCGGAGCTGTCCGAGACCGACGCGCGGGCCGCCGTCCACGCCGTCTTCGGACTGCTCAACTCCACCCCTCATCTGGGCCGTCCCGGCGCCCTCCCCGGCCGTGCGGCCACCGCCTCCCTCCTCCACCGCCTCGCCCGCGGCGCCTTCGCGGCCGCGGGCGACGCTGGACAGATTCGCTGACCGCCCGGTAACTTTCGCTGAGCAAGCGCTTAGATAGCAGCTCGGCGACGACACCGCTCGCCGAGCCCGGCGAGTACGAGGAGGCGTGCGGATGCGGCGCACGGTGTTCAACGAGGACCACGAGGCGTTCCGGGAGACCGTCCGCGCCTTCATCGAGGCCGAGGTCGTGCCGGTGTACGACGAGTGGTTCGCCGCGGGCCAGGCGCCGCGCGACTTCTATTACAAGCTCGGCGAGCTGGGCATATTCGGCATCAACGTCGCCGAGGAGTTCGGCGGCGCGGGCCTGGACACGCACAAGTTCGAGGCCGTGCTCTACGAGGAGACCTCGCGTGCGGGTGTGAACTTCGGCGGCTCCGGCGTGCACGTGCTGCTCGCCCTGCCGTACATCAAGATGCTGGCCACCGACGAGCAGAAGAAGCGCTATCTGCCGAAGTTCGTCACCGGCGAGGAGATGTGGGCGCTGGCGATGACCGAGCCCGGCACCGGCTCGGACCTCGCGGGCATGAAGACCACCGCCAAGCTCTCCGAGGACGGCACCCACTACGTCCTCAACGGCTCCAAGACCTTCATCACCGGCGGCGTCCACGCCGACCGCGTGATCGTGTGCGCCCGCACGTCGGCTCCCCGCGAGGACGACCGCCGCTTCGGCATCTCCCTGTTCGCGGTGGACACCAAGTCGGAGGGCTACTCCATCGGCCGCAAGCTGGACAAGCTCGGCCTGCGCACCTCCGACACCGCCGAGCTGGCCTTCGTCGACGTCAAGGTCCCGCTCGAGGACCTGCTCGGCGAGGAGAACAAGGGCTTCTACTACCTCGGACAGAACCTGCCCTCGGAGCGCTGGGGCATCGCGTTCGGCGCGTACGCGCAGGCCAAGGCCGCCGTCCGGTTCGCCCAGGAGTACGTGCAGGAGCGCACGGTCTTCGGCAAGTCGGTCGCGTCCTTCCAGAACACCAAGTTCGAGCTGGCCGCCTGCCAGTCCGAGGTGGACGCTGCCGAAGCCGTTGCCGACCGCGCCCTGGAGGCCCTGGACGCGGGCGAGCTGACCGCCGCCGAGGCCGCCTCCGCGAAGCTCTTCTGCACCGAGGTCGCCCACCGCGTCATCGACCGGTGCCTCCAGCTGCACGGCGGCTACGGCTACATGAACGAGTACCCGATCGCCCGCCTGTACGCGGACAACCGCGTCAACCGCATCTACGGCGGCACCAGCGAGGTCATGAGGTCCATCATCGCCAAGTCGATGGGGCTGTAAAGCGACCTGGCCACGGTCCCGTAACACGGACCTGCCAGACTGTTGACCGATGAACGAATCACTGCAATCGCTCCTCGATCTGCTCGACCTCGAGCGGATCGAGGAGAACATATTCCGGGGCGACTCCCGCGCCGCCGTCGTCCCCCGCGTCTTCGGCGGCCAGGTCGCCGCCCAGGCCCTGGTCGCCGCGGGCCGCACCGTCCCCGAGGACCGTACGGCGCACTCCCTGCACGCCTACTTCCTGCGGCCCGGCGACCCCGGCGCGCCGATCGTCTACACGGTCGACCGGATCCGCGACGGCCGGTCCTTCACCACCCGCCGCGTCGTCGCCGTGCAGCACGGTCAGCCGATCTTCGGCCTCTCCGCGTCCTTCCAGACGTACGAGGAGGGGCTCGAGCACCAGGCCTCCATGCCGTACGCGCCCGACCCCGAGACGCTGCCGACGGCCGCGGAGATGCTGCCGCGGCACGCGCACTTCTTCCGTGACCCAGGCGTCGTCGAGCGCCTGCTGGAGGCGCGTGCCGCGGTCGATCTGCGGTACGTCGAGGAGCCGCCGTACGCCACCGCCGCGCAGGGGCCGCGCGAGCCCCGCTCCCAGGTGTGGTTCCGGACCAACGGCAAGCTCGCGGACGACCCGCTGCTGCACGTCTGCCTCGCCACGTACGTGTCCGACATGACGCTGCTGGACTCGGTGCTGCTGGCCCACGGGCGCGGCGGCTGGGCGGTGGGCGACGTCGTGGGTGCGAGCCTGGACCACGCCATGTGGTTCCACCGCCCGTTCCGGGCCGATGAATGGCTGCTCTACGACCAGGAGAGCCCCTCCGCCTCCGGGGGCCGCGGGCTCGGGCAGGCGCGGATCTACACCAGCGACGGGCGGCTTGCGATCACCGTCATCCAGGAGGGCGTGATCCGGGTCCCGCGGACGTAAGCCCCCGCGGGCAGGCCCGCGGGAGCACGCGCGGGGCAGCACGCGTGCGTGAGCACGCCCGTAAGGCACGCGCGCGTGAGCCGGGTATCAGGGCTGGGCCGTGAGGCCCGCCGCGTCGATCAGGTACGCGGTGAGCGGGTCGTAGAAGCGCGGGTCGACCACGTGGTCGTCCAGCGGGACGGTGACGGCCACCGTGCCCTCGGCCTCGCCGATGAACAGCGCCGGGTCGTTGCAGTCCGCGAAGCCCACCGCGTCGATGCCGCGCTGCCCCGCGCACCCCGTCCAGCCGTGGTCGGCGACCACCAGGTCCGGCCGCGGCCGCCCCTCGCGCTCGAGCCCGTCCAGGATCGCGGCCATCGGCTCGGGGGAGTGGGTGTGCCACAGCGTGGCGCCCCGCTCCAGCACCGCGACGTCGCAGAACTGGAAGACGTAGCCCTCGTCCGCCCGCAGCCCCGGCGGGATCACCATGATCTCGCAGCCAGCCGCCCGCAGCGCGGCCGCGACGGAGCGGTGGACGTCCAGCAGACCGCCCGGGTGCCCGGTCGCGAACAGCACCCGCTGACCGCCCTCGGCCGCCTTGCGCAGCACCGTCGCCATCCGGTCCAGGGCGTCGGCCGTCAGCTCCGGGTCGATCGTGTCCTGCCCCGTGCGGTGCTCCGGATCGTCGACCACGCCGCACCGCTCCGCCATCACGGCGAGCACGTCCTGCTCGTCCGTCCACCGGTCGCCCAGCTCCAGGCCGAGCCAGTAGTGCCGGTCGCCGTTCGCGAGCTTGCGGTAGTGGGAGAGGTTGTTGTCACGGGGCGTGGCGACGTCGCCCGCGATGCGCGTACGGACGAGGTGCTTGATCAGTTCTGTGCGACTGGGGACCGGACTGGGTATCGGCATGGACTCATTGTGTCGTGTACCGGTAGGCGATGGACGCTGTGTCCAAATAGCGGGGCCCGCCCGTCGGGAACGTACATGTGCGGAATCCATCGCCCCTCCTACCCTCGGACCCGTACCGATGACCCCGCACCGCCGAGAGGCAGCAGTCGCATGAGCACCCAGCCCCGTGGCCCCGTCGACTCGTCCCGCACCCCGCGCTACGCGGGACCCGCGACCTTCGCGCGGCTGCCGCGGCTCGACGAGGTCGGCACCGCGGACGTCGCCGTCGTCGGCGTTCCCTTCGACACCGGGGTCTCCTACCGTCCGGGCGCCCGCTTCGGCGGCAACGCGATCCGCGAGGCCTCGCGCCTGCTGCGCCCGTACAACCCGGCCCAGGACGCCTCCCCCTTCGCGCTCGCGCAGGTCGCCGACGCCGGTGACATCGCGGCGAACCCGTTCAACATCAACGAGGCGGTCGAGACGATCGAGGGCGCCGCGGACGAGCTGCTCGGCACCGGCGCCCGGCTGATGACCCTCGGCGGCGACCACACCATCGCCCTGCCGCTGCTGCGCTCCATCGCCCGCAAGCACGGGCCGGTCGCGCTGCTCCACTTCGACGCGCACCTGGACACCTGGGACACCTACTTCGGCGCCGAGTACACCCACGGCACGCCCTTCCGGCGGGCCGTGGAGGAGGGCATCCTCGACACCTCCGCGCTCTCCCACGTCGGCACCCGCGGTCCGCTCTACGGCAAGCAGGACCTCGACGACGACGAGAAGATGGGCTTCGGCATCGTCACCTCCGCCGACGTCATGCGGCGCGGCGTCGACGAGGTGGCCGACCAGCTCCGGCAGCGGATCGGCGACCGGCCGCTCTACGTCTCGATCGACATCGACGTCCTCGACCCGGCGCACGCGCCGGGTCGAGGACGTCACCGGCACCCCGGAGGCGGGCGGCCTCACCTCCCGCGAGCTGCTCGAGATCCTGCGCGGGCTGGCCTCCTGCAACCTGGTCTCGGCCGACGTCGTCGAGGTCGCCCCGGCGTACGACCACGCGGAGATCACGTCGGTGGCCGCGTCCCACACCGCGTACGAGCTGACGACGATCATGTCGCGGCAGATCGCGGCGGCGAAGGCCTGAGCAGGGCCGCGTCCGTTCGCACTGCTGAAACAAAACCGGCCACTACCGGTGTTCTCGATCGTGGCGCCCCGGTACCCGTGGCGCCGCGGGAGCATGGACGGCGGAGGGGCGAAACCGGTGGGTGCGAGAGGCGAGAGCGGCAGAAGCAGCGGCGACGGCGGCGAGCGGCAGGCGGGCTGGGCGCGGCGGATGACCGGGTATGCCTGGCGCTACCGCCGCCACGTCCTGCTCGCCCTCGGCGCCTCGCTCGCGGGCATGGCCATCATGGCCGTCGTCCCGCTGGTCACCCGGCTGATCATCGACGACGTCGTCATCGCCCGCACCCGCGATCTCGCCCCCTGGGCGGCCCTGCTTGTCCTCGCCGCCGCCGTCGTCTACGTCCTCACCTACATCCGCCGCTTCTACGGCGGCCGGCTCGCCCTCGACGTCCAGCACGACCTGCGGACCGAGATGTACGGGTCGATCGCCCGGCTCGACGGCAAGCGGCAGGACGAGCTGAGCACGGGACAGGTCGTCGGCCGCGCCACCAGCGACCTCCAGCTCATCCAGGGCCTGCTCTTCATGCTGCCGATGCTCATCGGCAACGTGCTGCTCTTCCTCATCTCCCTCGCCGTGATGGTCTGGCTGTCGCCGCTGCTCACCGTCGTCGCGCTGGCCATCGCCCCCGCCCTCTGGTTCCTCGCGCAGCGCAGCCGCAAGCGGCTGTTCCCCGCCACCTGGTACGCCCAGGGGCAGGCGGCGGCCGTGGCGGGCGTCGTGGACGGGGCCGTCACCGGCGTACGCGTGGTCAAGGGCTTCGGGCAGGAGGAGCAGGAGACCGGCAAGCTGCGCGAGGTCGGCAGGCGGCTCTTCGCGGGGCGGCTGCGGACCGTACGCCTCAACTCCCGCTACACCCCCGCCCTGCAGGCCGTGCCCGCGCTCGGCCAGGTCGCGATGCTCGCGCTCGGCGGCTGGATGGCCACCCGCGGGCAGATCAGCCTCGGCACCTTTGTCGCTTTCTCGACCTACCTCGCCCAGCTCGTCGGCCCGGTCCGGTTGCTGACGATGGTCCTCACGGTCGGGCAGCAGGCGCGGGCGGGCGTCGAGCGGGTCCTGGAACTCATCGACACCGAGCCGCTGATCGAGGAGCGTGCGGACGCGCACGAGCTGCCCGAGGATGCCGCAGCGACCGTCGAGTTCGACTCCGTCACCTTCGGCTACGACCCGGAGCGGCCGGTCCTCGAGGACTTCTCGCTGCGGATCGAGCCCGGCGAGACCGTCGCCGTCGTCGGCACCTCCGGCAGCGGCAAGTCCACCGTCTCGCTGCTGCTGCCGCGGTTCTACGACGTGACGGGCGGCGCGGTACGCGTCGGCGGCCACGACGTGCGGGATCTCACGCTCGACTCGCTGCGCGCCGCCATCGGGCTCGTACCGGAGGACAGCTTCCTCTTCTCGGACACGGTCCGCGCCAACATCGCGTACGGGCAGCCGGATGCCACGGACGAGCAGATCCGCGCCGCTGCGCGGGCCGCCCAGGCCGACGGCTTCGTCTCCGAGCTGCCCGACGGCTACGACACGACGGTCGGCGAGCAGGGCCTCACGCTCTCCGGTGGCCAGCGCCAGCGGATCGCCCTGGCCCGGGCGATCCTCACCGACCCGCGGCTGCTGCTCCTGGACGACGCCACCTCGGCGGTCGACGCGCGCGTGGAGCACGAGATCCACGAGGCGCTGCGGGGTGTGATGGCGGGCCGTACGACCCTGCTGACCGCCCACCGGCGCTCCACCCTCACGCTCGCCGACCGCATCGCCGTCCTGGACGGCGGACGGCTCGTCGACGCGGGCACGCACGAGGAGCTCCAGAAGCGGTGTCCGCTCTACCGCAGACTGCTGACGGACCCGGACGAGCTGGGGGATGTCGAGCGCGATCCGGCGGGCGCCGTGGCCGGCGCCGCCGGGCGCCTCGCCGGCGGGGCCGCTGCCGCCGGGGCGGATGGTGCCGATGGCGCTGCCGGGCGGGGAGCGCCGGCCCTGGCCGGGGGTTTCGGTGGTGAGGCGTCCGCCACGGGGCTTGTCGAGCCGGAGCTCGACGGCGTCGAGCAGGACGGGGGTGGCGTCAAGCGGCCGCGCGACGCGGCGGATCACCCCGGAGCGCCTGTCGGCGGCGGGCGTTTCGGTGGCGAGGGGACAGACGACACGGGCGGCTTGGCGGACCGTATCCCGGACGCTGCCGGGGGGTTCGGGGGCGAAGCGTCCGCCACGGGGCTGGTCGAGCCGGAGCTCGATGGCCTGGACCGTGACCGGGGCGACCCGCCGCGGCCGCCCAACGCGGCGGGTCTCCCCTGGGCATCGGCCGCCGGGCCGGCCGAGCCGGAGGCCGACGACGGCGAACGGCGCGACGAGGGCAGCAACGGCACCCCACCGGGTGCAGTGGGGGGCCGAAACCGGGCATCGGCCCT
>NZ_JBQQBX010000014.1:0-210495 GCF_052245475.1 Streptomyces sp. 7N604
GGCATGACAGCGGGCCCGCGAGAAGACCGGCGGCGACTGCCGGGCGTCAGTCCTTCAGGGCGGCCGCGATCGCCTCGGACACCGGCATGGTGGGACGACCGATGAGCCGCGACAGGTCGCCGCTCGTACGCTCCAGCAGCCCGCGGCCGATCGCCACGTCCACGTCGACGAAGATGTCGGCGAGCGGCTCCGGGAGGCCCGCGCCCGTCAGGATCTCCCGGTGGGCGTCGGCCGGGACGCTGGAGTACGCGATCGCCTTGCCGCTCTGCCGGCCGACCTCGGCCGCGTACTCGGCGAAGCTCCACGCCGTGTCGCCGCTCAGCTCGTACGCCCTGCCCTCGTGGCCCTCGCCGGTCAGGACGGCCACGGCCGCGGCGGCGTAGTCTGCGCGCGCTGCCGAGGCCACGCGGCCCTCGCCCGCGCCGGCGACGACCGCGCCGTGCTCCAGCACCGGGGCGAGGTTCTCGGTGTAGTTCTCGTGGTACCAGCCGTTGCGCAGGAAGACATACGGCAGGCCGGAGTCGAGGATCGCCTGCTCGGTTGCCTTGTGCTCGGCGGCGAGCTCGAAGTCGGCCTCGGGGCCGCCGAGTACGCCGGTGTAGGCGAGCAGTGCGACCCCGGCCGCCGCTGCCGCGTCCACGACGGCCCGGTGCTGCGCCACCCGGCGCCCCACCTCGCTGCCGGAGATCAGCAGCGCCTTGTCGCCGGCCCCGAAGGCTCCCTTCAGGGTCTCCGGCTCGCTGTAGTCGGCGATGCGCAGCTCGACACCGCGCGCGGCGAGGTCGGCGGCCTTGCCCTTGTCGCGGACGACGGCGGCCACTTCGGCCGCGGGGACCTTCTCCAGGAGGCCGTCGATGACGTGGCGGCCCAGCTTCCCGGTGGCTCCGGTGACGACGATCATGTGTGTTTCCCCTGTTCACGTCAGCTCGTGTCGGTCGGAAACTCACCCTAGGTCCGGCACTAACCGTTGGAAAGTACCCACTTTGAAGTAAGGTACTGGCATGGACGTTAGCGAGAGCCTGATCGCCAAGCTCGCCAAGGCGGACGTGAACGCGCCGATGTGCCCGTCGCGGGGCGTGCTGGAGCATGTCACCAGCCGCTGGGGCGTGCTCGTGCTCGCCGCCCTCCTCGCAGGCACCCACCGCTTCAGCGAGCTGCGCCGCACCGTCGGCGGCGTCAGCGAGAAGATGCTGGCCCAGACGCTCCAGACCCTGGAGCGCGATGGCTTCGTGCACCGCCACGCGCACCCCGTCATCCCGCCGCGCGTCGACTACTCGCTCACCCCGCTGGGCGAGGAGGCGGCCCGTCAGGTGTGGGGGCTGGCCCGCTGGACCGAGGAGAAGGTCCCGCAGGTGCTGGAGGCACGCGAACAGTACGACGCGGCCCGCACCTGAGCGATGTCAGGTACGGGCCGCGTGGCAGGTCCGCGTGCCAGCCGTGGCAGGTCCGGTTCGTCCCGGCGACCGTCGGCAGCCGGGAGAATTCGTCAACCGGCGACGGTCCAGGTGTCGTTGCCGTGCAGCAGCGCGGCGAGGTCGCCCTTGCCGCCCTGCTCCACCGCCTGCTCGAGCTGGTCGGCCATGAGCGTGTCGTAGACCGGACGCCGGACGCTGCGCAGCACGCCGATCGGAGTGTGGTGCAGCGTGTCGGGGTCGGCGAGCCGGGAGAGCGCGAAGGCCGTGGTGGGGCTCTGGGCGTGGGCGTCGTGCACCAGCACGTCCGCCGTACGGTCGGCCGTCACGTCGATGATCCTGAGGTCGCCGGTCGCCGGATCCCGGACGACGCCCTTCGATCCCAGACCGTCCTCGGCCGGGGTGCCGAAGCGGATCGGCTGTCCGTGCTCGAGCCGGATCACGGCCTCCAGCGCTTTCTCCTTGTCCTTGAGGACCTCGAAGGCGCCGTCGTTGAAGATGTTGCAGTTCTGGTAGATCTCCACCAGCGCCGTGCCGGGGTGGGCCGCGGCCTGCCGCAGCACTTCGGTGAGGTGCTTGCGGTCGGAGTCGACCGTACGCGCCACGAAGCTCGCCTCGGCGCCGAGCGCGAGCGATACGGGGTTGAACGGCGCGTCGAGGGAGCCCATCGGGGTCGACTTGGTGATCTTCCCGATCTCGGAGGTCGGCGAGTACTGCCCCTTGGTCAGGCCGTAGATCCGGTTGTTGAACAGCAGGATCTTGAGGTTGACGTTGCGGCGCAGGGCGTGGATGAGGTGGTTGCCGCCGATGGACAGCGCATCGCCGTCACCGGTGACCACCCAGACGGAGAGGTCCTGGCGCGAGGCGGCGAGGCCGGTGGCGATGGCGGGGGCGCGGCCATGGATGGAGTGCATCCCGTAGGTGTTCATGTAGTACGGGAAGCGGGAGGAGCAGCCGATGCCGGAGACGAAGACGATGTTCTCCTTGGCCAGGCCGAGTTCGGGCATGAAGCCCTGGACGGCGGCCAGGACGGCGTAGTCACCGCAGCCGGGGCACCAGCGCACTTCCTGGTCGGACTTGAAGTCCTTCATCGACTGCTTGGCTTCGGCCTTCGGCACCAGCGAGAGCGCCTCAGTCATCAATGGCCTCCTTAAGGACCTTGGCAAGCTCCTCGGCCTTGAACGGCAGCCCCCGTACCTGGGTGTGGGAGCGGACGTCCACCAGGTACTCGGCCCGCAGCAGGGTGGCGAGCTGGCCGAGGTTCATCTCGGGTACGACCACCTTCTCGTAACGCCCGAGCACCTCGCCGAGATTCCGTGGGAAGGGGTGGAGGTGGCGCAGATGGGCCTGCGCGACTGCGCCCCCCGCGCCCCGGATGCGCCGTACGGCCGCGGTGATCGGCCCGTACGTCGAACCCCAGCCCAGCACCAGGACCCCGGCGTTCCCGCTGGGGTCGTCGACGGTGACGTCCGGGACGTCGATGCCGTCCACCTTGGCCTGGCGGGTGCGGACCATGAAGTCGTGGTTGGCCGGGTCGTAGGAGATGTTGCCCGTTCCGTCCTGCTTCTCGATGCCGCCGATGCGGTGCTCGAGGCCCGGCGTGCCCGGGATGGCCCAGGGGCGGGCGAGGGTGCGCGGGTCGCGCTTGTACGGCCAGAAGACCTCGGTGCCGTCCTCGGTGGTGTGGTTGGGCCCGGTGGCGAACTGCACCCGCAGGTCCGGGAGTTCGTCCACGTCCGGGATGCGCCACGGCTCGGATCCGTTGGCCAGGTAGCCGTCGGAGAGGAGGAACACCGGGGTCCGGTAGGCCAGGGCGATACGGGCCGCCTCCAACGCCGCGTCGAAGCAGTCGGCGGGGGTGGCCGGGGCGACGACCGGGACCGGGGCCTCGCCGTTGCGCCCGTACATCGCCTGCAGCAGGTCCGCCTGCTCGGTCTTGGTCGGCAGCCCGGTGGACGGGCCG
This sequence comes from Streptomyces sp. 7N604, assembly GCF_052245475.1. Lineage (NCBI taxonomy): Bacteria > Bacillati > Actinomycetota > Actinomycetes > Kitasatosporales > Streptomycetaceae > Streptomyces > Streptomyces sp. 7N604. The sequence goes on from NZ_JBQQBX010000014.1 coordinate 3,376, forward strand.
CCGCGCTGGATGTCGACCACCAGCAGCGGCAGCTCCAGCGACACCGCGAGCCCGATCGTCTCCGACTTCAGCGCCACACCGGGGCCCGAGGTGGTGGTCACGCCCAGCGCGCCGCCGAAGGCCGCGCCCAGGGCCGCGCCGATGCCCGCGATCTCGTCCTCGGCCTGGAAGGTCCGCACGCCGAAGTTCTTGTACTTGGACAGCTCGTGCAGGATGTCGGAGGCCGGGGTGATCGGGTAAGAGCCCAGGAACAGCGGCAGGTCGGCCTGTTGCGAGGCGGCCACCAGACCGTAGGTCAGTGCCAGGTTCCCGGAGATGTTGCGGTACGTGCCCGGCGGGAACGCCGCCGCGGCCGGTGCCACCTCGTAGGAGACCGCGAAGTCCTCCGTCGTCTCCCCGAAGTTCCAACCCGCCCGGAACGCCGTCACGTTGGCCTCGGCCAGCCGCGGCTTCTTCGCGAACTTCGACCGCAGGAAGGTCTCCGTACCCTCGGTCGGCCGGTGGTACATCCACGACAGCAGGCCGAGCGCGAACATGTTCTTGCTCCGCTCCGCCTCCTTCCGTGACAGCTCGAAGTCCTTCAGCGCCTCGACGGTCAGCGTGGTCAGCGGCACCGGGTGGACGCTGTAGCCCTCCAGCGAGCCGTCATCCAGCGGGCTGGCCGCGTACCCCACCTTGGCCAGCGCGCGCTTGGTGAACTCGTCGGTGTTGACGATGACCTCCGCGCCGCGCGGCAGGTCCGGCAGATTCGCCTTCAGCGCGGCGGGGTTCATCGCGACCAGCACGTTCGGCGCGTCGCCCGGGGTGAGGATGTCGTGGTCCGCGAAGTGCAACTGGAAGCTGGACACCCCGGGCAGGGTTCCGGCCGGGGCACGGATCTCGGCGGGGAAGTTCGGCAGCGTGGACAGGTCGTTCCCGAACGACGCCGTCTCCGAGGTGAAACGGTCACCCGTCAGCTGCATACCGTCACCTGAGTCACCCGCGAAGCGGATGATCACCCGGTCGAGACGTCTGACTTCCTTGCTGCCGGGAGCGTGCTGCTCACCGGTGTCTGCCCCATCGGCCTGCTCGGCCTGGGTGCTGACCTGGCTGGTCACTGAACTGGACCTCCTTCGAGGCGGCGGCTGGTGTCCTCCGACATACCGACCGGTTGTTCCAACGGCAACTGTACGTCGGTAAGGGCCGCCTTCCCTGGAAGTGTCACATAGTGGGCACGGGGATGAGACGCCCTTTTGTGCCGGTTCGTCATGATTTTCCCGCCTCGCAGGGCCCTGCCCCGCCCGAGGCCCGAGGCTCATTCTTTGGGCCTACGACCACGGCTCGAGTGAACGCGTCCCCCATGGTTCAGGAGTTGAGATACGTGAGGACCGCCAACACGCGACGGTGATCCCCGTCACTCTGCGACAGGCCCAGCTTCATGAAGATGTTGCTGACGTGCTTCTCCACCGCGCCGTCGCTCACCACCAGCTGCCGCGCGATCGCCGAGTTGGTACGCCCCTCCGCCATCAGGCCCAGGACCTCCCGCTCCCGCGGGGTCAGCCCGGCGAGCACGTCCTGTTTGCGGCTGCGGCCCAGCAACTGCGCCACGACCTCCGGGTCCAGCGCCGTGCCGCCGCCGGCCACCCGCACCACCGCGTCCACGAACTCGCGCACCTCGGCCACCCGGTCCTTGAGCAGATAGCCCACGCCCCGGCTGCTCCCGGCCAGCAGCTCCGTCGCGTACTGCTCCTCCACGTACTGCGAAAGGACCAGTACGCCGAGGTCCGGGTGGTCGCGGCGGAGCCGCACCGCGGCCCGCACGCCCTCGTCGGTGTGCGTCGGCGGCATCCGTACGTCCGCGACGACCACGTCCGGCAGCTCGCCCTGGCCGTCCATCTCCTGGATCGCCTTGAGCAGGGCCTCCGCGTCGCCGACCCCGGCGACCACCTCGTGCCCACGGTCGGTCAGCAGCCGGGTCAGCCCCTCGCGGAGCAGCACCGAGTCCTCGGCGATGACCACCCGCACCCTGTCTCCCGCGTCCTGTACGTCCGCCACGTCCCCAGTCCCCCGATCCCTGCGCCACCGTCCTGGACGTTGTCGCTTGCGGACTCCAGCATCTCAGGATCCGGATGCCCGCGTGCCCGGCGCGGGAGGAAAGCGCGTCTCTGCTGACTTGCCGGGGAGCGGGACAGGAGGATCGGCCGGTACGGCCCATCCGCGCCAGGGGAGCTCGGCGGTGACGGTGGTGCCGCCGCCCGCAGGGGACTCCACGGCGAGGAGGCCGTCGACCGAGTCGAGCCGCTCGGCGAGACCGGCCAGGCCCGTGCCGGAGCTCTCCGTGCCCGGGCTCTCCGTGCCGGAGTTCTCCGTGCCCGGGCTCTGCGTCCCAGCGGCACTGATCGAGGCCCCCGCTCCGCCCCGCCCGTCGTCCGTCACCTGCAGCATGATCCGGCCCTCTGCCCGCCACACGTCCACGGAGGCGTGGGTTGCGTGGGCGTGTTTGCTGATGTTCTGGAGGAGTTCGGAGACGGTGAAGTAGGTGATGCCTTCGATGGCGGGGGCGGGGCGGGTGGGGAGGTCGACGGTGACGGTGACGGGGACGGTGCAGCGGGTGGCGAGGGTGGAGAGGGCGGGGCCGAGGCCGCGGTCGGTGAGGATGGCGGGGTGGATGCCGCGGGCGAGGTCGCGGAGTTCTTGGAGGGCGAGTTTCACTTCGCCGTGGGCTTCGTCGACCATGCGGGCGGCGGCGTCGGGGTCTTCCTGGAGTTTTTCCTTGGCGAGGCCGAGGTCCATGGCGAGGGCGACGAGGCGGGCCTGGGCGCCGTCGTGGAGGTCGCGTTCGATGCGGCGAAGGTCGGCGGCCGCGGTGTCGACCACCGTGCCCCGGTCCGACTCCAGCTCGGCGATCCGCCGCTCCAGCTCGTCGGACGGTGAGAGCAGGCCGCGGACCATCGCGCGGTCGGCGTTGGTCAGCCCCCGCGCGATCCACGGCAGCACGGGCCAGAGCACGAAGAGGGAGGTGAGGGTGACGGAGAAGGTGAGGACGCCCCAGGGCAGCCGCATGAAGGAGTACAGCACCGCCCGCCAGCCGACCGGGTCCTTCAGGCTCGTCCACAGCCAGGGGAAGAAGCCGCCGCGCGTGCGGTGCCTGATCGGGCTCGGCTCGTCGATCCGTACGCGCAGCAGGGCGCGCGCCCGGGCCCGCTCCCACCTGCCCAGCAGCCGTGTCCCGAGCAGGCCCGCGGCGAGCACCGGCAGGCCGATCACGGTCACCGAGAGCATCGCGCCCGCGTACAGCCAGATCGAGATGTAGACGAAACCGAGGATCACGATCGGCAGGTTGGTGAGGAGGTGCGCGATCTCCCGCCAGGTCTGCGCGTTGAAGGCCAGGCCCACTGGCGGCAGCCGGTCGCCGTCCGGCGGGGTGCTGTGCAGCGGGTCGGGAACCTCGGCTGCGAGCGCGGCGAAGCCGGGGGAGGAGGGGGCGCTCTCGGTCATACGAGCCAGCCTGCCGGGCGGGCGTCACCGGCCGCCATGGGGTGGTTAGGTGGGATGAGGTGGGGATAACCCCACCCCCGGTCACCCCGGTCCCGGCAGGAGACGTGAGACGGCTGGTCACGCCGCCTGTCGCAGGGCCTAGACTTCCCGTCCGTACAGATCGTCGGAACAGATCGTCGAACACGACGGAACACGGCAGAACCAGGCAGCCAGGGAGCGAGGGGCGGACGTGGCGGACGTTGCGGACGTGGCGGACGTTCTCGAGCCGACCGTGCGTACGGCAGCATCGGTCCGTCTGGCGGCGGACCACAGGGCGCCGGACCACGTCGCCGGCTACGCGGCGGACTACTTCGAGAGTTATTCGGTGGTCGGCCTGCTCGCCGTGGTCGGGGTGCTGTTCGTGGCCGTGGCCTTCGGGGCCGGGCGGCTGCTGCGGCCGGTCGTGCCGACGCAGGAGAAGCTGCTGACGTACGAGTGCGGCGTCGACCCGGTCGGCGAGGGCTGGGCGCACACCCAGGTCCGCTACTACGTCTACGCGTTCCTGTACGTGATCTTCGCGGTGGACTCGATCTTCCTCTTCCCGTGGGCGACGGTCTTCGCCGCACCCGGCTACGGCGGGACAACCCTGGTGGAGATGTTCATCTTCCTCGGCTTCCTCGCCGTGGGTCTGCTCTACGCCTGGAAGAAGGGTGTGCTGGCATGGACGTGACACCTGCTGCGGAACTGCTCCCGACGGTGCCCTCCGGCGACTCCGTCGCGGGTCGTCGCCTGGGCCCGCTGTCCCGGCTGGCCCCGGAACCCATGAAGGTGGTCCTGAACTGGGGCCGCCGCTACAGCCTGTGGGTCTTCAACTTCGGGCTCGCCTGCTGCGCGATCGAATTCATCGCCGCGTCGATGGCGCGGCACGACTTCATCAGGCTCGGCGTGATCCCCTTCGCGCCGGGGCCGCGCCAGGCGGACCTGATGATCGTCTCCGGCACGGTCACGGACAAGATGGCCCCGGCCGTTAAGCGGCTGTACGAGCAGATGCCGGAGCCGAAGTACGTGATCTCCTTCGGCGCCTGCTCGAACTGCGGCGGCCCGTACTGGGACTCGTACTCCGTCACCAAGGGCGTCGACCAGATCATCCCCGTCGACGTCTACGTTCCCGGCTGCCCGCCGCGACCGGAAGCCCTGCTGCAGGGCATCCTCAAGCTCCAGGAGAAGATCGCGCGGGAGTCGCTGGGGGAGCGCTACGGGGACGTGGGCGGCGCGGGGACGGCGAACGGCGCGGTCGGCCGCCCCTCGACGGCGGCGCTCCGCAGCGGCCTGGTCCCCGGCCCTCAGGCGCCGGGCGGGGGCGCGGGCGGCGCGGGGGCCGTGGCGGGGGCCGTGGCGGGGGAGACCCCCTCGAAGGCTGATGGCGCGGCGCCCACGAAGACCGATGCGGCTGCCGAGGGATCGCCCTCTGACGAGGCCGGCCGGACTCCGGAGGAGGGCGGCCGGTGAACGAGCCCACCGAGCCCAGGGACCCGAACGAGCGCACCCAGCCCGTCGAGCCGGCGGCCGCGGAGACCTCCTCCCCGAACGCGGAGGCCCGATCCACGGCGGCGGACCGGGCCGGTGAGCGCCCGGAGGCGGCCGACTCGCAGTCTGCGCGCCGGCCCTCGGGCGCAGAGGCCTCTGCCGATGAGGGGTCCGAGGGTTCGGATTCGGCGGTGTCGTCCTCCGCCGCCGCGGGGGCGGACGCTGCCGAGCGGCGTGGTTCGGGGTCTGCTGCTGGTGGCCGTGCGGGAGCCGATCTGCCTGCCGGGTCAGTGGGGGCCTCCCCGGACGCGCAGTCCCAGTCCGCCTCCCCGGCGGCAGCTGGAGGCGCCGGGTCCGGCACCGACGGTCCCGCCGAGTCGGCGGCTCCCGCCCCCGAGATCCGCGCTGCGGCGGAGCCGCCTGCGGGCTGGCTGCCGGGTGGGGCCGAGGAGCTCTTCGGGGAGGGCGCGAGGGCCGAGGAGGCGTACGAGCTGCTGACGGTCGACGTGCCGCCCGCGGCCTGGGTCTCCGCGCTGGAGACCGCCCGGGACACCCTCGGCTGCACGTACTTCGACTGGCTGAGCGCCGTCGACGAGCCCGGCGAGGGCTTCCGCGTATCGGCGCACGTCGTCGCCCTCCCGAGCCCCGGCCACGGCGCCGCCGCTGCGGCTCCGGGCGGCGAGCCGGACGCGACGGCCGCCGCCGTCGGCGGCACCGCACCGCGCCGCCTGCTGGTCCGGACGACCGTGCCGCACGACGCTCCCGCGCTCCCCACCGCGACCGGCGTCTACGCCGGTGCGGCCTGGCACGAGCGCGAGACCCACGAGATGTTCGGCATCGACTTCACCGGTCACCCCCACCTCGTACCGCTGCTGCTCCCCGAGGGCTTCGAAGGGCACCCGCTGCGCAAGGACTTCGTCCTGGCGGCGCGGGTCGCGAAGGCGTGGCCGGGGGCGAAGGAGCCGGGGGAGTCCGAGCACGGCGGGCCCAAGCGGCGGCAGATGCTGCCGCCGGGCGTGCCCGACCCCAACGAGTGGGGCCCGCTCAAGGGCCAGCTGCCCCCGGCCCCTGCCCGTCCGGCGCGCGGCGCCCGCGCGGCGGCGGGGGAACGGCCGCCGCGTCGCACCCGCACCGCCGACGCGGGCTCCGCGAGCCAGCGGGCCACCACCGGCACCGCCGGTTCCGCGGCCGCCGAAAGCGCGGCAGGGGGCCCTGCGCCTGCGAGGCCCGAGCGCCCGGCGCGCCGCGCACGCAGCGCGAGCGAGGGCTCGGCGAGCCAGCGGCCCGCGGAGCCGACGACCAGCGAGTCCGCGGCGCCCCCGCCCTCGCCGCCGTCCCCGCCCAAGTCCCGTACGCCGGAGGAGGGTTCGGCGAGCCGGAGCGCCGCTGCCGAGGCAGCGGGCGAGGCCGCTCCGGAGGAGGGCCCCGCCGCCCCCCGCCGCTCGTCGGACGCTCCCTGGCACCACGCCCGCCCCGCGTTCGACGAGACCGCGCCGCCGAAACCCGACGCCGACGCCGACGCCGCGACCGAGCCCGAGTCCGGACCCGAACCCGAGTCCGGACCCGAGCCCGAGTCCGGACCCGAACCCAAATCCCGAACCGAGCCCGAGCCCCGCCAAGCCGACACCACCCCCCAATCCGACGAAGGAGGCCAGACCGCATGAACGACGTCCTCGATGTCGCTTGGCGACTGCTCGCCGTCCTCGTCGCGTTCCTGCTCCTGCCCCTGGTCGTGGGGCAGACCGAGCACAAGGTGATGGCGCACATGCAGGGCAGGCTCGGCCCCATGTACGCCGGCGGGTTCCACGGCTGGGCCCAACTCGTCGCGGACGGCGTGAAATTCGCGCAGAAGGAGGACGTCGTACCCGCGGGCGCGGACCGCCGCATCTTCCAGCTCGCGCCCGCCGTCGCGCTCCTCCCCTACCTCCTCGTCATCGTCGCCATCCCGATCGGCCCCGGCGAGGGCGCCGTCGGCCAGGTCGTCGACGCGGGCATCTTCTTCGTACTCGCCGTGATGGGCGTCGGCGTGCTCGGCTCGCTGATGGCGGGCTGGGCTTCGGCGAACAAGTTCTCCCTGCTCGGCGGCCTGCGCACCGCCGCGCAGCTGCTCGCGTACGAGCTGCCGATGCTGCTGACCGCCGGCTCCGTCGCGATGGCCGCCGGTACGGTCTCGCTGCCCGGCATCCTCGACGGCTTCCAGTGGTGGTGGGTGCCCTGGCAGATCGTCGGCGGTCTCGTCTTCTTCACCGCGGGCCTCGCCGAGCTCCAGCGGCCGCCGTTCGACATGCCGGTCGCCGACTCGGAGATCATCTTCGGTGCCTACACCGAATACACCGGCCTTCGCTTCGCGCTCTTCCTGCTCGCGGAGTACGCGGGCATCATCGTCCTCTGCGGTCTGACGACCGTCCTCTTCCTGGGTGGCTGGCACGGTCCCTTCGGGGCCGACGGCCTCGGCTGGCTGTGGACGCTGCTGAAGACCGCGATCCTCGCCTTCGGCGTCATCTGGCTGCGGGTCAGCTATCCGCGGCTGCGCGAGGACCAGCTGCAGAAGCTCGCGTGGACCGCCCTCATCCCGCTCGCGCTCGCCCAGATCGCGCTCACCGGCATCGTCAAGGTGGTGATCCAGTAATGGCGCCCATTCCCGGCAGCGGTCTCGCCAAGGGCCTTGCCGTCACCCTGCGCACGATGACGCGGAAGGCGCACACCGCGCAGTACCCGGACGTGCAGCCGCAGCTCCCGCCCCGCAGCCGCGGCGTGATCGGGCTGTTCGAGGAGAACTGCACGGTCTGCATGCTGTGCGCCCGCGAGTGCCCGGACTGGTGCATCTACATCGACTCCCACAAGGAGACGGTGCCGCCCGCCGCCCCCGGCGGGCGCGAGCGCAGCCGTAACGTCCTGGACCGCTTCGCCATCGACTTCTCGCTCTGCATGTACTGCGGTATCTGCATCGAGGTGTGCCCCTTCGACGCGCTGTTCTGGTCCCCGGAGTTCGAGTACGCGGAGGAGGACATCCGCGACCTCACCCACGAGCGGGACAAGCTCCGCGAGTGGATGTGGACGGTGCCCGCGCCGCCCGCGCTCGACCCTGCGGCCGAGGAGCCGAAGGAGCTCGGCGCGGCGCGCAAGACCGCGGATCGCCTCGCGGTGGCCGAGTCGACGGCCGACGGTTCCGGCCAGGCGGAGCCCGGCCAGGGGAAGGGGGAGAGGTGAGCCCCGCTGCCCCGCTCGCCGCGCAGGCGCACGGCTTCCTGTCCCCCACCGGCGTCGAGATCGCGTTCCTCCTCGTCGGTCTCGTCACCCTCGGGGCGGCCCTGATCACCGTCACCACCAGGCAGCTGGTGCACGCCGCGCTGTGGCTGGTCGTGACGCTCGGCGGGCTCGCCGTCGAATACCTCCTCCTCACGGCCGAGTTCATCGCCTGGGTGCAGGTGCTGATCTACGTCGGGTCCGTCGTGGTCCTCCTCCTCTTCGGGCTGATGCTCACCAAGGCGCCCATCGGCCGCTCCCCGGACGCGGATTCGGGCAACCGCTGGGCCGCCCTGGCCGTGGCCACCGGCGCCGCGGCCGCCCTCGTCTGGGTCGTCGTGGACGCCTTCCGGGCGACCTGGATCGACCTCGACGGACCCGCTCAGGGGTCCACCCGCGTCTCCGGAGAGATCCTCTTCCGGCACTGGGTTCTGCCGTTCGAGGCGCTCTCCGTGCTGCTGCTCGCCGCGCTCGTCGGCGCGATCGTCCTGTCCCGCAAGACCCGAACGAACGGCGCCGCCGAGGCAAAGGAGCAGCGCTGAGATGCACCTCGCCTACCCCGCCGTACTCGCCGTCCTCCTCTTCTGCACCGGTCTCTACGGCGTGCTCGCGCGGCGCAACGCGATCCTGGTCCTGATGTCCGTCGAGCTGATGCTCAACGCCGTCAACCTCAACCTCGTCGCCTTCGACGTCTGGCTCCGCGACACCCTGCACGCGGGCCAGGCGCTCACCCTCTTCACCATCGCCATCGCCGCCGCCGAAATCGGCATCGGCCTGGCGATCGTGCTGCTCGTCTACCGCAACCGCGGCAGCTCGGACGTCGACCGGCTGCGCGACCTCGCCGAGACGGCGGGTCCCGATGATCCCGATGATCCCGATGGGCAGGCAGCCAACCAGCAGACCCCGGCAGAGCAGGCGGAGGCCGCCGCGTGACGACCACGACCCTCGCCGTCCTCGTCCCGCTGCTGCCCTTCCTCGGGGCAGCGGCGGGTCTCCTCACCGGCCGCCGCGCCCCCGGCTTCGTACGGCCCCTGGCGATCCTGCCGACCCTGACCGCCGCCGCGCTCACGGTGGTCGTGGCTGTACGGCAAGGCGGCGGGGACGCGATCGACGCCGCGACCCGGCTCACGCCCACCGGCTCGGTCCCGATCGACCTCGCGCTCCACCTCGACGGCTTCGCCGCGCTCGTGGCGGTCCTCGTCGGGGTCGTCGCCTCCTGCGTGCAGATCTACTCGACCGGCTATCTGCGCAACGACCCGCGCTACCCCTCGTACGCCGCGCTCGTCTCACTCTTCACCTCCGCCATGCTGCTCGTCGTCTACTCCGGCGACCTCATGGTGCTGCTGGTCGGCTGGGAGATCATGGGCATCTGCTCGTACTTCCTGGTCGGCCACTACTGGGAGACCGAGGCGGCCCGGTCCGCCTCGATCAAGGCCTTCCTGGTCACCAAGCTCGGCGATGTCCCCTTCCTGTTCGGCCTGTTCGCGCTCGCCGCCGACGCCGGCACGTTCCGGATCAACGGCATCCTCACCGCCGCCGTCTCCGGCGACGGACTCGACCACCCCACCCTCATCGCGCTGCTGCTCCTCGCGGGCGTGGCGGGGAAGTCCGCACAGTTCCCGCTGCACACCTGGCTGCCCGACGCGATGGCCGGACCCACCCCCGTCTCCGCGCTGATCCACGCCGCCACAATGGTCGCCGCGGGCGTCTACTTCATCGCCCGGCTGCTGCCCGTCTTCGCCGCCTCCGCCGCCGCGCTGGTCGTACTCGCCGTGATGGCCGCCGTCACCATGACCGGCTCCGCCCTCGCCGCTCTCGCCCAGGACGACATCAAGCGCGTCCTGGCCTATTCGACGGTCGGTCAGCTCGGCTACATGACCGGCGCCCTCGCGGTCGGCGACCGCGGCGCTGCCGTCTTCCACCTCCTCTCCCACGGTGCCTTCAAGGCCCTCCTCTTCCTCGGCGCCGGCGTGATCATCGCCGCCGCCGGTACGAACTCCCTGGCCGCCATGAGCCGGATGAGCGGCCTGGCCAAGCGCGTCCCCGACGCGTACTGGACGGTGACCGTCGCCCTCCTCGCGCTCGCCGCCATCCCGCCCTTCGCCGGCTTCTTCTCCAAGGAAGCCGTCCTGGGCGCCGCCGAGCACGCCGCGACCGGCCACGCCGACCGGATCCCCGGCGCCGCGGGCTGGATCGTCCTGGTCTCCGGTCTGATCACCGCCCTCCTCACCGCGGGCTACGCCGCCCGCCTCTGGCTCCTCGCGTTCCGCGGCCAGGGCGCTCCCGCCCCCGACCTCGGCAGGCAGCCGCTCGTCATGAACGCCGTGCTGTGGGTGCTCTTCGTCCCCACCGCCGCCTTCGGCATCACCGTCGGTGTCCTCCCTGGCTGGTTCGACGACCGCTCGCTCGACCCGACCCTCACCACCTCCGTCCTCGGCACCGGCCTCGCCCTCGTCGGCGCCCTCGTCACGTACGCGGCCTGGCGGCACACCGCGGCCCTCGCCCGCAGGGTCCCGGTCGGCGCGGTCGCGGCTCACCCGCACACCGAGCCCGCCCTGACCGAGATCGAGGCCATCGACACCCACGAAGAGGTGTACGGGGACATCGGGTCCGCTGAGGACCCCGCCGACCCCGGCCGCCTCCTCCTGGGCCCCCTTCACCGGCCGGCCGCGCACGGCTTCCACCTCGACGCCGTCTACGCGGCGCTGTTCGTACGCCCCGTGCGCGCCGCGGCCGAACTGGTCCGGTTCCTCGACCGCGAGGTCGTCGAGACCTATGTACGCGGCGCGGGCACCGCCCCGCGCCTGCTCGGCGCGGCCGTCCGCCGTGCCCAGACCGGCAATGTGCAGACCTATCTCAGCGCCCTGCTCGCCGGCTCCGTCGTCCTGGCTATCGCCGCCGTCCTCGTCGCCGCCGGAGCGTGAGCCGTGAGTGGCCTGATCAATGACACCGCTATGCAGTACCTCCTCGCGGCCGTCGTCGTCCTCCCCCTGATCGGCTCCGCCGCGGCCCTGCTCCCGGCCCCGCCCGGGCTGAAGGGCAAGAGCCCCCAACAGGCCGTGCTGCGCCACGGCGTGACGGTCACCGGCGTCGTCCTCGCCCTCTCCATCGCCCTGGCCATCGGCTTCGACCACGACCACCCGTCGAAGATGCAGGCCACGACCGACATCAGCTGGATCCCAGCTCTCGACGTGCGAATCCACCTCGGTATCGACGGCATCTCGCTCCCCCTCCTCGTGATGACCGCGCTGCTGACCTTCCTCTGCGCGCTCTACACCTACTTCCGGCTGCCGGAAGGCGGCTCGGCCAAGGCGTTCGTCGCGCTGCTGCTCGTCCTCGAGTCGGGCACCCTCGCCACCTTCGCCGTCCTCGATCTGCTGCTGTTCTTCCTGGCCTTCGAGATGGTGCTCATCCCGATGTACTTCCTCATCGCCCGCTGGGGCGGCGAGGGCCGCGATAGCTCGGCCTGGAAGTTCATCCTCTTCACGCTGCTCGGCTCGGTCGTCATGCTGCTCGGCCTCCTCCTCGTCGGTCTCAAGAGCGGCACATTCGACATGGTGGCACTCGCCACTGACAACGGGTCATCGCTCAGTCACACCACGCAGTTGATCGCCGTCCTCGCCATCGGCATCGGACTCGCCGTCAAGACCCCGATGTGGCCCCTGCACAGCTGGCTCCCGGACGCCCACACCGCCGCCCCCACCGTCGGCTCCGTCCTCCTCGCCGGCGTCCTGCTGAAGATGGGCACGTACGGCTTCGTACGGATCGTGCTCCCCATCGCCCCCGAGGGCGCCCGCACCTTCGCCCCCTACCTCGCCGCCTTCGCCGTCGTCGGCATCATCTACGGGTCGCTGGCCTGCCTCGCCCTGGCGCGCACCGGCGCGAAGGGCGACCTCAAGCGGCTGATCGCGTACTCCTCCGTCGGCCACATGGGCTTCGTGCTCCTCGGCATCGCCACCCTGACGCCGACCGGCCTCAACGGCGCCCTCTTCGCCAACATCGCCCACGGCCTCATCACCGGCCTCCTCTTCTTCCTTGTCGGCGCGGTCAAGGAGCGCTACGGCTCCACCGACCTGGATCGGCTCTCCGGCGCGACCGGCGCGGCGCTCTACGGCAAGGCACCGCGCCTCGGCGCCCTGCTCGCCTTCGCCGCCGTCGCCTCTCTCGGGCTCCCCGGACTCGCCGGATTCTGGGGCGAGATGCTGGCGATGTTCGGTGCGTTCCGGCCCGCCGACGGGCTCAGCCGGCCCGCGTACCTGACCTTCATGGCGTTCGCGGGCCTCGGCACCCTGCTCACCGCCGCGTACCTGCTGGTGGTCGTACGCCGTGTCTGCATGGGCGAACGCCTCGAGCCGGAGCCCGAAGCGAAGCCCGAGCCGGAAGCGAAGCCGGAGCCCGCGCCCACCACCGGAACCCCGGCACCGGCCCTCGCCGACGTACGAGGCCACGAGTTCGCCGCCTGGACCCCGCTCGTCGCCCTCACCGTCCTCGCCGGACTCTGGCCCGCGGCCCTCATCGGCCTCACCGACCCGGCCGTGCAGCAGCTCCTCGCAGGAGGCAACTGATGACTGCGACCGCCACAGGCCTGGTCCAGTCCGTCGACTGGCTCGCGATCGCCCCGCCCACCATCGCCGCCGTTGTGGGCATGGTCGTCCTCGTCGCCGACCTCTTCGTCCCGGACCGCCGCAAGCCCGTACTCGGCTGGATCTCGATCGCGGGCCTCGCCCTGGCCGCGCTCTCCCTCCTGCCCCTCCTCGACGGCGACCGCAGCACTTTCTGCCTGACCTCCGACGCCGACGTCTGCAGCTACACGGCCGACTACTTCACCCTGGTCATACAGTTCCTGGTGCTCGGAGGAGCCCTCCTCACGGCCCTGCTGTCCGTCAGCGCCGTGGCCGAAACGAAGCTCCCCGCGGGCGAGTTCTGGTTCCTGCTGCTGTCCTCCGCCGCCGGCGCGGCCCTGCTGCCCGCCTCCCGCGACCTCGCGACCCTCATCGTCGCCCTCGAGGTCGCGTCCCTGCCGTCCTTCGCGCTCGTCGGCCTGCGCCGCGGCGACCGGCTCTCCTCCGAGGCCGCCCTCAAGTTCTTCCTGTCGTCGGTGGCCGCCACGGCGGTCAGCCTGCTCGGCGTCAGCTTCGTCTACGCCGCCACCGGCAGCCTGCACCTCTCCGAGGTCGCGAGCCGCCTGAACGACGTCCCCGCTCAGTTCGACACCCTGGTCACCGCGGGCGTGGCCATCACCCTGGTCGGCTTCGCCTTCAAGACCGCGGCCGTCCCCTTCCACTTCTGGGTGCCCGACACTTACGTCGGCGCGCCACTGCCCGTCGCCGCGTACCTGTCGGTCATCGGCAAGGCCGTCGGCTTCACGGGCATCATCCTGGTCACGGTCCTCGCGTTCCCGTCGTACGCGGACGTGTGGGGCCCGGTCGTCGCCGTACTGGCCGCCCTCACCATGACCGCGGGCAATGTGGCCGCCCTCCGCCAGCGTCCGGACCGCGCCCACAGCGCCGTACGGCTCCTCGCCTGGTCGTCCGTCTCCCAGGCTGGCTATCTGCTGGTCCCGATCGCGGCCGCGGGCTACGTGGACGCCCCGTCCCACGCCATCGGCTCCACCGTCGCGTACGCCCTCATGTACGCCGCTGTGAACCTCGGCGCCTTCGGCGTAGCCGCACTGGTCGGCCGCACGAGCCCGGTCAACCGGATCTCCGACTACCGCGGCCTCTACGCGTCCCGCCCCCTCGCCGCCCTCGCGATGGGCTTCTTCCTGCTCAACCTCGCGGGCCTGCCGCCGGGCATCATCGGCCTCTTCGCCAAGGTCACGGTCTTCTCCGCCGCCGTGGACGCGGGCCTCGGCTGGCTCGCCGTCGTCATGGCCGTGAACGTCGTGATCGCGCTCTACTACTACCTCGTGTGGACTGCCGTCCTCTTCCGGGCCCCGGAGGCGAGTGCGGCCCCGCCCGCGAAGCTCCGGGTCCCCGCCCCGCTCACCGCGGCCATCGGCCTGGCGGCCGTCCTCGGCATCGCTCTCTCCGGCGCGCCCCAGCTCGTCCTGCGCTTCGCCTCGGCGACGCTTCTCTGAGACGGGCGACGCTGCGCCGGGACCGGCGGACCGCGTCACCCGTACGGCCCCGTCGCCGCCCCGCGGCCGGCAGGGAACCCGCGGCCCTCGCCTGGCGTTGACCAGTGCAGGAAGGTCCACTGGAGGGTGGAGACACCGAGCAAGAGGGTTCCCCTGCCGCACCACTTGGAGGGCGTACCGTGCACCGCCGGCACAACGGGCTGAAGACCGCTGTACTCCTCGGAGGACTGTCCGCGCTCATCATCGTCATCGGCAGCCTCTTCGGCCGTACGGGCCTGATCATCGCCGTCTTCGTGGCGCTGGCCACCAACGCGTACGCCTACTGGAACAGCGACAAGCTGGCCCTGCGCGCCATGCGGGCCCGCCCGGTGAGCGAGTTCGAGGCCCCTGGCCTCTACCGCATGGTCCGCGAGCTCTCGACCGCGGCCCGCCAGCCCATGCCCCGGCTCTACATCTCGCCGACCCAGGCCCCCAACGCCTTCGCCACCGGCCGCAACCCGCGCAACGCCGCCGTCTGCTGTACCGACGGCATCCTGCGCATACTCAGCGAGCGCGAGCTGCGCGGCGTGATCGGCCACGAGCTCAGTCATGTCTACAACCGGGACATCCTCATCTCGTCGGTCGCCGGGGCGCTCGCCTCCGTGGTGATGTTCCTGGTGAACTTCGCCTGGCTGATCCCCATAGGCCGCTCGGACGACGACGAGGGCCCGGGCATCCTCGGCCTGCTCCTGGTCATGATCCTCGGCCCGCTCGCCGCGTCCGTCATCCAGCTCGCGGTCAGTCGCTCCCGCGAGTACGAGGCCGACGCCTCAGGTGCTCAGCTCACGGGCGATCCGCTGGCCCTCGCCAGCGCCCTCCGCAAGCTCGACGCGGGCACGAAACAGCTCCCGCTGCCGCCCGAGCCCCGCCTGGAGACCGCCAGTCACTTGATGATCGCCAACCCCTTCCGCCCGGGCATGGGCATGGCCAAGCTCTTCTCGACCCACCCGCCCATGCCGGAACGCATCGCCCGCCTCGAGCAGATGGCCGGCTACCGGGAGTGAGGCCACCCCGCGGCCGGGGTGAGACCGAGGGGCAACCGGAGATGACCACAGGGCGTCTCAGGAAGCGACCGACATGGCGGCGTGGGAGGCTAGGGTCTATGAAGGTGATCAGTCTTGTTCTGAACGTGCTGTGGCTGGTCTTCTGCGGCATATGGATGGCTATCGCCTATGCCATCGCGGCCCTCATCTGTTTCATCTTGATCATTACCATTCCATTCGGCATTGCTTCCTTGCGTATAGCCGGGTATGTGCTGTGGCCGTTCGGTCGCACAACCGTCGACCGGCCGGGCGTCGGGGTGCCGTCGCTCGTCGGCAATGTGATTTGGGTGATCTTCGCGGGTTGGTGGCTCGCACTGGGGCACCTGATCACGAGCATTCCGCTGTTCCTGTCGATCATCGGGATCCCGTTCGGCTGGGCGAACCTCAAGCTCATCCCGATCTCGCTGATGCCGCTGGGCCGCGAGATCGTCGCGTCGGACCGGGAGTTCGCAGGCTGGTGATCGCGCCCTGGGCGCCACGTTCTGTCCGGTCGATCATGAGCGGAGCCAGATGACGACCGCTGCGGCGGTGTCGGTGCCGAGAACGACATGCCCGCGCTTGTCGTAGCGAGTCGCAACCGCCCGGGACGGTGATCGGACGGCCAGAACCTGGCTAGTCCAGGGTCGCCGTCCAGCCCCGGTGCTTGCCCACCTCGAACAGCTCCGCGTGCGCCCCTGCCACCTGGCCACGCCTGGTGACCGTTCTCGTCTTCGGTGATCTTCGGCCACATGGTCAGTTGCCGGTGCTTGTTGACCATGTTCGGGGTCGGCACCGTTTCTCCGCGAGGGTGTCCGCACGGGCTTCGAGCTGCCGTGCCGGCTTGTCGTCGAGGATGCCCACGGCTGTGCCCCTCGATTAGAACCCGGCGCTGCGGTCGAACTTGGTGATGTTGAGTTTGATGCCATCCGCGCTCTTGATCGTGGTTGGCATCTCGCCGGTGGTTGTCTGGCCGGGCTGCACGTCGGTCACCAGCTCGACCGGACAGAACGTAGCTGGGGCAGAGGTGGCTCCCGGCCGGCAGGCCCCGCAGCAGCCGCCCCTGCACCGCCCTGCCCCCCGGCCTCCGCCTGGACCGATCGCGCAACCGCCACCGCCATGCACCGGCCACCCCTCCCTGGCCTGATCAACCGCAGCACCACGACAGCGCTATGACCCGGTCCCGCACCCGCGTGACTCTTCCCCGGGCGGCAGCTTCCGTCATGGAAGGCGGTCCAAGACCGTCACCGCCGACCGGGGCTGTTCCGCGCCGCCAGCATGCCGGCGGACTTCGGCCGCCGCGCGGTATGGAGTCACTGTCGAGACTGGCCTCCGAGCCAGAGGCTTACCGTTCATCTTCATCGACTGCTGATCTCCGTCGAATGACGAAGCCGGGCGACGCTGACACGCACTCGGCTCTGCTTGAGCGGCTTCACAGCCGCACGAGCGCTACGTGCAGGCGCCTGCGGGCCTGCCCCGGCCCGGACTGATCAGCCGGACAGGACGGAGGCAGGGCTCGCAACGTGTGACACCGAGGGTTGACATGCCGGTAACAGCCACGCAAAATCGCTGACCAATCGGCAATACCGAACAGTGTTCGGGTTCCGAGGTCACCCGCGAGGCATGCCGCTCCGGGCAGGCCATCCACCGTCGCGACGGGGGTTCATCAGTCCCGTCCCCGCCCTACCGTCCCCCTCCCCCGTCCGAAGAGGAAGAGCATGCCTCCGCGCCTCCCCGCGATTCTTACCGCCGCCGCTCTCGCGATCACCACTGTCGTCTTGTCCCCCGCCTCGCTGGCCACCGCCGACACCACCGATATCCCTCCGCCCGGTGCCAACGATTGGTCCTGCGAGCCCACCGCCGAGCATCCCGAGCCGGTCGTGCTGGTCCACGGGACGTTCGAGACCATGGCCAAGAACTGGCCTACGCTCAGCCCCAAGCTGAAGAGCGAGGGGTACTGCGTCTTCGCGCTGAACTACGGCGGCAACGCCATGGGACCTATTGCCCAGTCAGCGAAGGAACTCAAGTCGTTCGTCGGCGCGGTCATGGGGGCTACGGGCGCCAAGAAGGTCGACCTGGTCGGACACAGCCAGGGCGGAATGATGCCCCGTTACTACATCAAGTACATCGGCGGCGCGACCCAGGTCGACGACCTGGTGGGGATCGTTCCGTCCAACCACGGCACGGAGGGCGTGATCGCACCCCCGCCCGAGTTCGAAAACAGCGAAAACAGCGAAAACAGCGCGTGTCCGGCCTGCGACGAGCAACAGGCGGGGTCGGAGTTCCTGACCGACCTGAACGCGAAGGACGAGACGCCGGCCGGTCCGTACTACACCGTCGTCACCACCAGATACGACGAGATCGTCACGCCCTACACCAGCGCGTTCCTGAACGGCTCGGACCGAGAGGTCACCAACATCACTCTCCAGGACCGCTGCCCGCTCAACACCATCGAGCACGACCAGACGCCCAACGACCCGGTCGTCCACCAGTGGGTCCTGAATGCGCTCGAGCGCAAGGGCCCGGCCGACCCGGCCTTCGTGCCATCATGCGTCGGCTGACGACGCGGCCTACCCACGCCTACTCGATCCGGACGGCCTTGCCGTCAGCAGGCGCATCCACATGCCTGCACCCTGCGGGCGAACTCTGGACGGCGGTGGTAACGGGCGAAACGATCTCTTTAACACTGCAACCGCATCTGGGGTGACGATCAAGGTTGACCATGGTTGATCCTCACCCCAGATGCGGTTGCACTACTAGCTAGGCCGCTTGCCTGCGAATCTCGTGGGGCCGAACGCCGGGAGAGCCCTCTATGGAGACAGTTCGGCATTGCTTCGCTGCGCATAGGCGGGTATGTGCTGTGGCCGTTCGGTCGCACCACGGTCGAGCGGCCGGGCGTCGGGGTGCCGTCGCTCGTCGGCAATGTGATTTGGGTGATCTTCGCGGGCTGGCGGCTCGCACTGGGGCACCTGATCACGAGCATTCCGCTGTTCCCGTCGATCATCGGGATCCCGTTCGGCTGGGCGAACCTCAAGCTCATCCCGATCTCGCTGATGCCGCTGGGCCGCGGGATCGTCGCGTCGGACCGGGAGTTCGCAGGCTGGTGATCGCGCCCCGGGTCCGCTCGGTCGCGCGCCCCCCGGGCCGCCTGGATGCGACCCGCCGCCATGGGCGGTACGGCCCCGACGCCGAACCGCCGTCAGGGCCGACTGCTCGTTACTGGCAGGCGCTCACCGGTAGTTGACGAACTGCAGGGCGAAGTCGAAGTCCTTGCCCTTGAGGAGGGCGATGACGGACTGCAGGTCGTCACGGCTCTTCGAGGTCACCCGCAGCTCGTCGCCCTGCACCTGCGCCTTGACGCCCTTCGGGCCCTCGTCGCGGATGATCTTGGCGACCTTCTTCGCGTTCTCCTGCGAGATCCCCTCCTGCAGCGAGGCGAGGATCTTGTACTCCTTGCCCGAGGCCTGCGGCTCGCCCGCGTCCAGGGCCTTCAGGGAGATGCCGCGCTTGACCAGCTTGGACTGGAAGACATCGAGGATCGCCTTCACCCGCTCCTCGGAATTGGCCCGCATCTCGATCTTCTCGCCGGACCACTCGATCGATGCGCCGACGTTCTTGAAGTCGTACCGCTGGGAGATCTCGCGGCTCGCCTGGTTGAGGGCGTTGTCGACCTCCTGCCGCTCGACCTTCGAGACGATGTCGAAACTGGAGTCGGCCATGTTGAGTTGGCTCCTCGTACGTAGATCTGTCATGTGTACGGAACCGTCCCCGGCCCGCACGGCCAGCCTAGCCACCCCAGGCCATGATCCAGCGGCGATCAACCCGGTGGCGGAGCACCCCCTGACATCGGGTATGGTTTACGTCGTTGCCAGGGAGCACCGCCGTACAGAGCGGGTCCCGGCCACATCCCCGGCGGGTTGCCCGAGCGGCCAAAGGGAGCAGACTGTAAATCTGTCGGCTTACGCCTACGCAGGTTCGAACCCTGCACCCGCCACACTGCCGAAACGGCCCCTAGCCTGCGGAAACGCAGGCGGGGGCCGTTCGTGGTGCAGTGGTCGCGCAGAGTGCCGGACCCAACTCAGGACGGGGCAGCGCGGTGCTGGCCCAGCCGCGCCGAGATCTTCGCGTTCGCGGCCTCATCACCTCCCGTGAGGAACTTCGCGTAGACCCGGAAGAGCACCGCCCACGCTGTGCCCGGCCCGCTTGGCCACCTGCTGCGGCTCCACCCCGAGCTGAGCCACGTCGACACGGGCGCGTGTCGCAGGTCATACGGGCGCTTGGCGAGCTTCGTTTCCAGCTGCTCCCGCTTCAGACTCCTTGTCGCGAGCGGCATGGAAACGCTACGAAATCGTCAGCCGCCTCAACAGGTCCGACGTGGACAATGCGACCCTCGACGCGCTGCGGATCACGACGGATCGCCTTTGCCCGGAGTACCCGTACATGCCGAGCGAACAACTCCTTATCGAGGGTCGGCAGTGGCTGAAGCGAGTGGTTGAACTCCACTCGAAGAGCCTCACGCTCGCGCAGCATCGTGAAGTGCTCGCCCTCTCGGGCTGGTTGGCGCTCCTCGTCGGCTGCGTCGAGTACGACACTGGCGACCGGCATGCAGCCGAGTCCACCCGCCGCGCGGCCCTTTCCCTTGCCGATGAGGCTGACCATGCCGAGGTTCCGGGGTGGGGGCACGAGATGCGCGCGTGGTTCTCGCTCACGACCGGTGACTACCGCGGGGTCATCGCGGCAGCACAGGCAGGGACCGAGCTGGCGCCCATCATGGCGTGGCCGTGCAGCTCGTGCGGCGCAAGAAGCCAAGGCATGGGCCCGCCTCGGGGACCGCCGACAGGTCGAGGTTGCTCTCGACCGCGGCCGGCGCCTCCTCGAAGCGATGCCGCACCTCGACAACCTCGATAACCACTTCGTGGTGGACCCGGCGAAGTTCGACTTCTATGCCATGGACTGCTACCGGCTCGTCGGTGAGGAAAAGCTCGCTCGGACCCTCGCTGAAGAAGTGCTCCGGGCCGGCACGGACTTCGACGGTACCGAGCGCTCTCCCATGCGGAATGCGGAAGCGCGGGTCACGCTCGTGTGACGGCCGCCCGCGAGGGGGAGACCTCCATTCGCGACTCGCCTCTGGCCGTCCGCGAATGCCGCTGCCATGGTGCCGAGCACACCCGCCCCGGACTTCGTATGGACCGCCTATGTGAGGTACCCCTGGCAGGTTAGCCGCCGACAGCACCGGCCCATGGGGCGGACGGGGATACCCGCTCGGCGGCCGGGCCGCCCGTGGCCCGAGCGAACCCACTGTCGGCCATTCAGGGGTTGGCGGCGCGCGCCTTTCGACGATTACTGTCCGTTTTATTTACGATACCGTCGGCGATGCCCCCTGGTCGCCCCTGTGGAATCCGGCGACGAAGTCCTCAGCCTTCTTTCTGAAAGGATGCCCATGACCATCTCCACAGCCGACGCCCCAGCACTGAAGAACGCACTCCGGAGCGGTGTGAAGACCTGGCACGTGCTCACCTTCCCGAATTCGGACGACGCCGTCCAGTTCGTGAACGTGGACCCCCCGCAGGGCGCTGGGGAGGTCTGTTTCTCCAACAGGCCGGACGGGCAAGTGGACCTGATGTTCTTCCTGTGAGAACCAGGATCCGTAGCGCCGGGCCCGGGACCGTCCAATGACACTCCCACTGCGCCTCCGGCCTGGCCCATCGGCACAGTTCCCGCGCCCCCGGTCTCACAAGACCTGGGGCGCGGTTCCATGACCGGCTGTCCTGAGTCGAGGGATGGTCTCGACGAGTAGCTCTAGCAGCTGCGGAGGCCAGTGATAGGCGTCGTCGTACTCCATGACCTTGATCCACCCAGCTTATCCACGCTCCAACCAGCCGCTCGGCGGCCAGGGGCGGGACCGATCTACTTGCGGTGTTGCCCATGCTGGTTGTGATGAGCGGTATGCCCGCAGTCTTGGTTATACGGCACGTCGAAGAGGCCACCGGCAACGTCGCGCAGAGCTACCCCTACTTCGGAATCAGCCGCCAGGCGTACTCCACCTGTTACCGGCGCTAGCGCGGTCCGTCGGCGCCGGGAGTCCCGGTCCTCCCCGCCAGGCGGAACGTCACTGGTCGCCGGAGCGGCGCGGTGCTGTCATGGGTGGGGGAGACGGCGTGCACGAGCCGGGCAGGGCCGCGGCGGCCGCGGGACGCGCAGTCGGAGACCGGCGTGCCGCGCGTCGTCCGCCCGGGGCGGTCCGACCGCGGCCGCCCGTCGCACAACGGAGGAGGCCGATGCCATGCTGCACCGCCGCACGGTCGGTGACGTGATGACCGAGGAGGTCGTCACCCTCCGCCTCGACACACCGTTCCACGAGATCGCCGCCCTGCTGGACGCGAACGACATCGCTGCGGCCCCGGTCGTCGACGACGACGGCTCCCCCCTCGGCGTCGTGTCCGCGTCCGACGTGCTGCGGCACGAGACCGGGATGCCCGATCCGCAAGGGCGGGAGGGGAGCGACGAGCGCGCCTGGGGCAAGGCCCGGGCCCGGACGGCGGGCGCGCTCATGAGCAGCCCCGTCTTCACCGCCCGCGCCGACTGGACAATCCCCCGGGCCGCGCGGGAACTCCGCAGGCGGCACGTCAAGCAGCTGCCGGTGGTCGGCGACGACGGGCTCCTCACCGGCATCGTCAGCCGCAGCGACCTGCTCGAGACCTTCGTCCGCTCCGACGCCGAGATCCGCAGCGAGGTCGAGCAGGACGTCCTGGGGCGCATCCTCGGCCTGGACGAGGGCACCGTCGCGGTCGAGGTCCGGGACGGGGCCGTCACCCTGCGGGGTCACGTCCCGGAACCGCGTCTCGTCCCGGTGGTCGTGGGCCTGTGTCAGGGCGTTGACGGTGTCGTCGCCGTGGACGCCCACCTCGCCGCCGCCCGGGCGGGCTAGGCCCAAGGGTCGGCCGCCACACCGGGGCGCCCTGCACGGGCCCGGCGTGGGGCGTGGCCTGTGATGCCGTCGGCACGGCACGGCACGGCACGGCACGGCACGGCCCGGCAGGGCACGGCACCCGTGCACCCGGCGACCCGGCCGACCGGCACCGGACGCCCGGCCGTCGGGCCCTGCCCCCACGCCCCGGGCCCGCCGGGGTAGGGGCCATCGCCCCCCACGGCGGCCTCGGCGGCCAAACCCCCTACGAACGCCTCAAGCAGAGGGACCACGACCCAGACGTAATCGACCGGAATTACCTCCGGAGCCCACCAAGCCTGGAACCGCCCGTGGGTGCGGCTTTAAGGAGCTTTGAAGGCTGTCTCTTGATTCGGCTGCGATGGGACTTGCAGGTGGTCTCCGCTCAACCCCTGAAGCCGAGGTGTTCACGGGGCTGCGTCCTCTCCAGTGCTGTCGTCTCGTCCAGGCGGTGCGGGTCCTGGGCGGGCCGTGTCTTGTCCTCATTGACGCCCCGATAGCCGTCATCCGAAACAGCCCGGGACCGACGGCTGCTCTCGTAGGATGATCGCCCGTGACGTCGTATGAACGTTGGTCTCTCCTGGTCTCGTTGGGTTCGTTCGTCGTGAGCGTTGTCGCCTTCGGCGCCCTGGCATGGCAGCTACGAATGCTTGCCCAAGCCACCCGGTTTGATCACGACCGACGGCGCACTCAGGCCACCTTGGAATACCTCAGCGCCACCATGGACAGGCGGGGAGACCTCCGCGAGAGGGGAATACCCGATGACCGTGACACTGCCGGAGTGACGGCACTCGTCAACCGGGGCCTAGCGGGTGAGGTGGAGGCGATAAGGCTCATCACCGAGTATCTGGCGATCTTCAACTACCTTGCCGTTGCTGCACAGGCCGACGCCTTCGATCCAAAGATCATCGATCAGGCACGTGGCGGCACTGTAGCCGCAGTGCAGCGAAACTACCGGCCGTGGATTGACGAGCAGCGGGAGCGCTTCGGAGAGCCTCTCCTGTACAAGGACTTGGACTGGCTCGCAGCTCAGATGACCTCGCGCTCGGCACCCCCTCCGAACGGCACTCCAGCCCCCCAAGTTTGAACGATCTCGTAACGCCCTGTTCAGGCTTCAGAGAGGGCGAGGTTGTGCATGTGGGCGACGCCGCCCGCGGCCCAGAAGACCCCGTCGCCCTTCAGCCGGCAGTCCCGCAGGATCTTCCCCTTCTTCAGGCGGGCGAAGACGTGCTCGACCCGGGCCCGGGCCCGTCGGTGGGAGATGTTGTGCTGCTCCTTCCAGTCCGGCAGCCGGTCCTGTCGGTCCTGTCGGTCCTGTCGGTCCTGTCGTTCCTGTCGGTCCTGCCGGGCCTGACGGCGGTGTCGCAGGTCCTCTCGAGCCCATCGAGGATCAGATCGAGTCCGAATTCGAACTCGTTGCCGTAGTCGTAGTCGGGCCGGAGCACGTGCTCGGTCGTCAGCTCTGCCAGGTGGGGGTACTGGTCAGCGGGGAACTGCGCCAGCATGGCCTGAGCCAGCTCCGTGGTCTCATCGGGAGTGTCGAACGGCAGGCCGCGCTCCTGGAGGGCGAAACCGTAGATGTAGCTGTCGAGGACCGAGTACGCGTGCGCGGTCAACTCGACGGAGAAGCCGGCGTTCCGCAGGCATCCGATGACGGCGTCGTGGTGCCGCAGCGTCGCCGGACCGGGCGAGGTCCGCGACTCCATCAGACCGATCGCCCAGCGGTGGCGGGACAGGACTCGGCGAACTGAGATCGCCCGCTGACGCATCGCCGCCTTCCAGTCGTCCTCGCCGGACGGCAGATCGATCTCGCTGAACATCATGTCGATCATGCCGTCAAGGAGGTCGTCCTTGTTGGCCACGTGGGTGTACAGCGACATTGCCTCGACCCCGACCGCCTCGCCGAGCTTGCGCATGCTGAGCGCCTCGAGCCCGTGCTCGTCGGCGAAGGCGACAGCGGCGTGCAGCACCCGTTCCCGGCTGAGCGGGGTGCGGGGCGCTCGAGCGCGGGGGGTCCGCGGGGTCATCTGCGTACTCCTATCGTCGGCCCTTGACATCCTTACGCCGTAAGGATAAGCCTTACGTCGTAAGGTTTCAACGAATCCGGAGGCTTGCCATGCACCACAAGCAGCTCAACAACCCGACAGAGCCGACCGCCGTGACCACCGGCGGGAGATCATGAAGTCGATCGTCCAGGACCGGTACGGCCCTGCGCCCGAGGACGTCCTCAGGCTCGCGGAGATCGACAAGCCCACGATCCAGCGCGACGAAGTCCTGGTGCGAGTGCACGCGGCCAGCGTGGACCGGGGCACCTGGCACGTGATGGCCGGCCTGCCTTATCCCATCCGACTCGCGGGGTTCGGCCTCCGTCGGCCGAAGAGCCCCAACCCGGGCCGCAGCCTTGCGGGAACGGTCGAAGCCGTCGGCGCCGGCGTGACCGGCTTCAAGCCGGGTGACGAGGTGTTTGGCATCAGCAGCAGCTCGTTCGCCGAGTACGCGCGCGTCCGGACGGACAAGCTCGCACCGAAGCCGGCGAACCTCTCCTTCGGCCAGGCGGCTGCCGTTCCCATCTCCGGGCTCACCGCCCTCCAAGCCGTTCGCGACCATGGACGAGTCCAGGCTGGCCAGAAGGTGCTGATCGTCGGCGCGTCGGGAGGCGTGGGCACGTTCGCCGTGCAGATCGCCAAGGCATACGGAGGCGAGGTCACGGGCGTGTGCAGTACGGCGAAGGCTGACGCGGTCCGAGCTATCGGCGCCGACCACGTCATCGACTACACCCGAGAGGACTTCGCTGACGGGCAGCGCCGCTACGACGTCGTCCTCGACATCGGAGGCAACCGCCGGGTGTCACATCTCCGCCGCGCCCTCACACCCCGAGGACGGCTTGTCATCGTCGGAGGCGAGACCGATGGCCGATGGCTCGGCGGCATTGACCGTCACCTCCGGGCGCATCTGCTGTCCCCGTTCGTCGGCCAGAAGCTGGGTACCTTCGTGTCGTCGGAGAACGCCCAAGATCTGATGACGCTCCGCGATCTCATCGAGTCCGGCAAGATCGCACCCGCCGTCGACCGGACGTACCCGCTCAGCGAGGTCGCCGCGGCCATCCGCTACATGTTGGACGGGCAGACTCGCGGCAAGCTCGTGATCACGATCTAGCTTCGATCCACGAAGGGCTGCACCTCAACCGTTCTGCGGCTCATGATCTGGTGAAGCTGCCGACTGCGCGCCCCTCGCGCGGGGTGTTCCCGTAGCCATGACCGCCATTGGAGCGGACGCAAGGCCGCGAGTGTGAGGCTTTCACGAGAGTTCTGGCAGTAGGACGTGTGAGGTACGGGCCATGCTCCCCGAGGAGCCGGACACCTCGGACGGGCCGTTGAACGACGAAACGGCCCCTGGTCCGCGGAAACGCGGTCAGGGGCCGTTCGGCGTCCGCGAAGTCCTAGAGTCGTGGCATGGCTTCAGACGAGGGGACCGTACGAGTCGACAGTTGGATCTGGTCCGTGCGGCTCACGAAGACCCGTTCGCTGGCCGCCTCGGCCTGCCGCGCCGGGCACGTTCGCGTCAACGGCGAACGCGTCAAGGCCGCCCACGCGGTGCGGCCCGGGGACGAGGTGCGGCTGCGCCATGCCGGGCGCGAGCGGATCGTCGTCGTGTCGCGCGTCGTACGGAAGCGGGTCGGGGCCACCGTCGCCGCCGAGTGCTTCGTCGACAACAGCCCGCCGCCACCGCCCCGCGAGGAGATCGCGGAGGTCCCGCGGCGCGACCGCGGCGCCGGGCGGCCGACGAAGCGGGACCGGCGGGATATGGAGCGGCTGCGCGGCCGCTGAGCTCTCGCGGAACCGGGGGAACCGCGGAACCGGTGGAACCGGCGGAACCGGGGGACGGCTGTCCCGCCGGGCGACCGCGACCGCGTGCGCTTCAGAGGCCGTTGATCGCGAGGAACCGTTCGATCATCGCGTTGACCTGCTCAGGCACTTCGAGCTGGATGAAGTGCCCGGCCCCGACGGTCCGGCCGATGGCGATGCCGGGGGATTCGGCGCGCAGCTCGGGCTCGGCGTCCGCGGGGTCGACCGACAGGAGCGGAACCTCGGTCCGGGCCAGCGCGCTCGCGCCGTGGAACCGCTCCATCGCCCGCAGCTCCGCCGCGGCGATCTCCGCGGGCAGCGCGGCCATCTGCGCGATGATCTCGTCCCGGCGGACCGAGTCGGTGGGCAGGAAGAGCCCGGACGCGAAGGCGGTGCGCCACGAACCGTCCTCGTCGGCGGCTATGGCAGGGAACGACTGCGCCAAGGCCGCCTTCCCCTCCGGGTCGAGGACCGGCGCGGAGGCGAGCATCGCCGCCGCCCGCACCGCGCCGCTCCGGGCAGCGCACGCCAGCGAGACCAGCCCGCCCAGGCTGTGCCCGACCACGACCGGCCGGTCGAATCCGGCGGCCCGGGCGACCGCGAGCGCGTCGTCGGCGAACCCGGAGATGTCGTCGTAGACACCCGCGCCCGGCTCGGGCCGGTCGCTGTCGCCGTGTCCGCGCAGATCGAGAGCAGCGACAGCGTGATCCGCCGCGAAGTGCGTCAACTGCGGTGCGAAAGAGGTCCGGTCACAGCACCAGCCGTGAATGAACAGCATCGCCGGCTCCCCGCGTCCCGCCGAGTCGTAGGCCAGCCGGACACCACCGGCCGTATCGGCGTCGGCGAACTCGGTCATGGTGAGCCTCCAACCGCCCCCTCACTTCAGTCTGGCCCGCGAGCGGAGAGCACCGCGAGCGGGCGACCGAGGCGCGGCTACGGGTCAGGCGCGCCCGATGCCTCGGGCGCGGCGTCCTCCGGCGGATCGTGGACGTGCTTCAGCGCCATACGGCCCGTGACACGCGCCGGGCCCTCGAGGGAGTCCCAGAAGACATGGGTACTCACGAACACCGCGAGCTCCAGGTCCCGGTCCAGGAGCTCCCTGACCTTCCGCCGGTCCTCGTCGCTCCAGCCGTCCGTGTACCGCGGCAGTCGCCCGTAGAGCGCGGTGAGCTCGTGTCGCACCTTGTGCAGCTCCTGCTGTGCTTCCAGGAGGTCGTCGGGGAAGTCGTATGTGTCCGCCACGAGACTTAATAGTACGCACGTTCGAATGCGGGTGGGTGGGAGCGGCGCAGCGCGGAAGGGGGCGCGAAGATCCGGCCGTCGACTGCCGGTGCTCCGCCCTCACCGGCCCTCAGAGGTGGTGCTGGCCCGTCCTCGTGATGTGGGTGATCTCGCCCGTGCCGCCCAGCTTCGGGGGCTCGACCACGATGTAGTCGAGGCGTTCCAGGGAGCGGACGGCCTCGGTGACGGTGTCCTCGGACAGGCCGGTCGCCCGTACGAGATCGGTCGTGTGCGGCTGGCGGGGGGGCTTGGTGTCCAGGAACTCGTCGATCGCGCGGAGGACCGTGCGCTCGTCCTGGGTGATCGGGGCCTCTCGGGGCGTCCCGGGTCCCCTTGGCTCTGCCGGTCCTGCCGGTCCTGCCGGCTCTGTGGGCTTCATGGCTGGTCCTGTTCGTCGGGCCAGTCGGCGGGGCCGCCGCCCCGCCATTCGATGAGGTCCGGATCGTCCAGCCGCACGGCGTTCTCGTCCAGCCCGGCCACGCGCAGGAACTCCAACACATCGCTCGGCGAGCGCGCTTTGCCGACCGGCTCGCCGCGGATCGTCACGCGGCGGGCGCCCTCGGCCCACGGGTGTACGACCACGGGCGGCTGCTCTCCGTCCATGCTCCCTAGCGTGCTGCGGCCCCCGGCCGAACGCATCCCGGCCGGGGGCCGCGCCGGAGCGTGATACGGAAGGCCGGCCCCGTACGAAACCCGCCCCGCATGAAAATCCGCGTCGTACGAACCCCCGCGGCGCGTCCGCCCCCGCGCCCTTCAGCCCGTCGACGCCGCCTTCACCGCTTCCTCCACCGGCACCGTGCCGGAGATCAGCTCCAGCGTGCGCCCCGTCGTGCCCGGCTCGCGGAGGAGCGCGGCGAGGACCGCCGCCACGTCGTCGCGCGGCACCGCGCCCCGCCCCGTCTGCTCGGCGAGGTTCACCAGACCCGTACCCGGCTCGTCGGTGAGCCTGCCGGGCCGCAGGATCGTCCAGTCGAGCCCCTTCCGGGCCCGTACGTCGTCGTCGGCGGCGCCCTTGGCCCGCAGGTAGGCCGCGAACACCGGATCGGTGCCCGCGGGCGGCTCGCGGTCGACCCCCATGGCGGAGACGACGAGGTAGCGCCGCACGCGGGTGCGCTCCGCCGCGTCCGCGAAGAGCACCGCCGCGGCCCGGTCCACCGTGTCCTTGCGCGCGGCTCCGCTGCCCGGCCCCGCACCCGCCGCGAAGACCGCCGCGTCCGCGCCCTGCAGATGGGCCGCGACCTCCTCGACCGACGCCGACTCGAGGTCGCAGAGTACGGGCTCGGCGCCCGCCGCCCGCAGGTCATCCGCGTATGCGTGATTGCGGATCAGGCCCGCCGCCTCGTCGCCGCGCACGGCGAGCAGCCGCTCCAGCCGCAGCGCGATCTGACCATGTCCACCGGCGATGACAATGCGCATGGTTCCGACCGTACGCCGTGATACCCGGGCCGCACCTCCGGAACCCGGCTCCGCGTACGAGGTGTTGGCCGGTCGCCGCGGCCGCACCTCGGGTCAGGTCCGCTCCCGTTCCCTCGGGATGACGAGTCCTCCGGCCGGGGTGTGCGCGGTCCCCGCTCCTAGGACTCGCCCTGCGCCTGGCGCGGCAGGTCCAGGGCCGCGACCGCCGCCGAGTCGCAGTACTCGCGCACCGCGCTGGTTCGCGCCACCACCCGCCCCCGGTGCACCACGACGCGGCTGTACGCCAGCGACAGCACCCCCGCGAGCCCCTCCCCGCGCACGGCGAGCAACTCCGCGGGGAACCCGGCCTCCACCCGTACCTCCGGCAGCCCCATCGCCCCGCGCGCGTGCCCGCTCACCGCGCCGTACGCCACCTCAGGCCGCACTCCGCCCTGCGCCGTGAGCAGGTACGCCGCCTCCAGCGGGTCGCCACGCCCCGCCGGGTTCGCCCTGTCGCGCATCGCACCGCTGCCGGCCGCGACCCGTACGCCCGCCGCCTGCAGCAGCCGTACGGGAGGCGCGCAGGCCCCGGGAGCGGCGGCGCACGCTCCTGCGGAGCGGTCCTCCCGGGACCGTTCCGGCCCTTCCTCCTCCGCCCGCGGCTCCTCCGCCCCCGCCCGTTCCATGGCCCCGCAGCCTCCCTGCGGCAGGCAGACGACGGTGATCCCGGCCGCCGCGAGCTGGTCCGCCGCCCGCCCCGCCACATCCCGCGGCAGCCGCGCGAGCCCCGCGCACGGCCCGAGAGAGACGCCGGGCCGCAGACCGCCCGCCATCGCCGCGAGCCGCGCGAGCCGGACGGGATCGTCGCCCTCCGTGTGCAGGTCGACGGCGCAGCCGTGCTCCGCCGCGACCTCCAGGACCGTCTGCGCGAAGCCGGTCGGATCGGGGTCGAGGTCGGGGCAGCCGCCCACAACTCCCGCGCCCATCTTCACCGCGTCCCTGAGCATGGCGAGCCCGTCCGCCCCGGCGGCACCGGTGAGCACCCGCGGCACCGCGACCACCGACAGCTCCGTCAGCCCGCGCAGTGCGCGCCGCGCCTGCAGTACGGCCCCCAGTGAGCTCAGCCCCTGCGCCCCGCCGATCCGGATGTGCGTGCGCAGGGCGGTCGCCCCGTGCCCGAGTTGCAGCAGCGCCGCCTCGGTAGTGCGCCGTTGGACGTCCTCGGGGGCGTACGAGACGGGGCCCGCGGCGTCGGCGGTGAGCGCGGTGTCGCTGTGCGCGTGCGGCTCGGCGGGTGCCGGCAGCAGCAGATAGCCGCTGAGGTCCACCCTCGACCCGGCTCCCGGCCTGCCCGCGCCGCGGGCGAGGCTGCCCGCCGTGCCGACGGCCTCGATACGCCCGCCGCTGAGCCGTACGTCCACGGTGCGTCCGTCGGTGAGCCGCGCGCCGCACAGCACCAGCCCGCCGGGGTCGGGGGCCGCGCCCTCGCGCTTCGGGGGTTGCTGCGGGTGCTGCGGGTGGCTTCCTGGCATCGCGCTCCCTGACCGGGTCCCGTGGACCATGACCGGGTCCGGTGGACCATGACCGTGTCCGGTGGCCCCTGGCCGGGACCCTGCGCCGCCAAGATCACACAGCGCGGGACGAGCCTATGGCGAGGCCGGTACGGCATCGAGGAGGAGCCGAATAGTCGTACTGGTGTGGTGGCCTGGCCACCTGGGGAGGAGGTACCGATACGGATTTCACGTTCGGCGGCCGAGCGTGTAATGTCTTCACCGCTCGCCCCAATAGCTCAGTCGGCAGAGCGTCTCCATGGTAAGGAGAAGGTCTACGGTTCGATTCCGTATTGGGGCTCTGGTGATCAGTCCTCCCGCCGGTCGGCGGGGAGTCTGTTCATCCCAAGCGGCGTAGCTCAGTCGGTAGAGCAAGCGGCTCATAATCGCTGTGTCACCGGTTCAAGTCCGGTCGCCGCTACACCGCGTAGCCGATTGTGGGATCGGTCCTTCAATCGGCTACTCTTTCCTGCGTTCATCCATCCGTTCGTCAAGGAGCACTCACGTGGCTGCCACCGACGTCCGCCCGAAGATCACGCTGGCCTGCGTTGAGTGCAAGGAGCGGAACTACATCACCAAGAAGAACCGGCGCAACAACCCGGACCGTCTTGAGATGAAGAAGTACTGCCCGCGCTGCAACTCGCACACGGCGCACCGCGAGACGCGGTAATTCAGGCTGACACGCGAGGCCGCCCCCACCCCGGGGGCGGCCTCGCGTCGTTGATCGACCCAGCAGCGAACCGGAGATCGACCCGGCGTCGAGCCGACGTCGACCAGTCACCCCGATCATCGACTGAGCAACGACCCAGGAGGTAGCGAGCCATGCCGCTCGATCAGTCCTTCGTCGGACGGTCCTACCCGCCCACCCCGCCGTACGAGGTCGGCCGCGAGAAGATCCGTGAATTCGCCGAGGCGATCGGTGACCCGAATCCCGTCTACACCGACGCGGACGCGGCCAAGGAGTTCGGCCACCCGGATGTGATCGCTCCGCCGACCTTCGTCTTCGTGATCTCCTTCAAGGCGGCGGAACAGGTCATCCATGACCCGGCGCTGGGCCTCGACTACAGCCGTGTCGTCCACGGCGACCAGAAATTCGTCTACTCGCGGCCGGTCCGCGCGGGCGACCGGCTCCACGTCACCTCGACGATCGAGTCCATCAAGTCCCTTGCGGGGAACGACATCCTCGACGTCCGCGGCGACGTCCACGACGACAGCGGCGAGCACGTGGTGACGGCGCACACGAAGCTGGTGGCGCGCGCCGCCGAGGAGGACTGAGGCGATGGCGGCGAAGATTTCGTACGACGAGGTCGAGGTCGGCACCGAGCTGCCGGCCCAGACCTTCCCGGTGCTGCGCGACACCCTCGTCCGGTACGCGGGCGCGTCCGGCGACTTCAACCCGATCCACTGGAACGAGAAGTTCGCCAAGGAGGTGGGCCTCCCGGACGTCATCGCGCACGGCATGTTCACCATGGCCGAGGCGATCCGGGTGGTGACCGACTGGGTCGGCGACCCGGGGGCGGTCGCCGAGTACGGCGTGCGGTTCACCAAGCCCGTCGTGGTCCCGAACGACGACCGGGGCGCGACCATCGAGGTCAGCGCCAAGGTCGCGGCCAAGCTGGAGAACCGTACGGTACGGGTCGACCTCACGGCCGTCAGCGCGGGCCAGAAGGTGCTGGGCATGTCCCGCGCCCTCGTCCGCCTCGCCTGAGGGGCGCGCGTACCAGCCTCCGCGCCTCGCGAGATTCCGAGCGCCCGCGGCCCGGTGCACGCACTCTGCGCCGGGCCGCGGCGCCACCCTTGCTTTAGTAGTGATTGGCCACTAACTTACGCCCACATGGCCAAGGGAAGCATCCGGATGAGCGCCGAGGAGCGGCGCGAGAGCGTCGTCCGCGCGGCGATCACCGAGTTCGCCCGGGGCGGTTACCACGGCACATCGACCGAGGCCATCGCGCGCCGCGTGGGCGTCTCGCAGCCGTACCTCTTCCGGCTCTTCCCCAACAAGCAGGCCATCTTCCTCGCTGCGGCCGGCCGCTGCCTGGAGGACACCCGCCGGGCCTTCGCCGAGGCAAGGGCGGAGTCGCCGGACATGCCGCCCCTCGACGCGATGGCGGCGGCGTACAAGAAGCTCGTACGTGACCGTGACAAGCTGCTCATGCAGATGCAGATGTACGTCGCGGTCGCGTCGGCCGAGGCGGCCGGTGACCACGAGTTCGGCGCGGCGATCCGCGACGAGTGGTCCGAGCTGTGGGATCAGGCGCACTTGGCGCTCGGCGCGGAGGACGTCGAGACCACCAGGTTCATGGCCTGGGGAATGCTGATCAACGTCCTCGTGTCGCTCGGGTTTCCCACCGAGCACCGGGTGTGGTCCGGGTTCGGCGCGTTCCCCGACTGAAGCATGCTGTCCGGGCGTCGCGCTTTTCCGCGCCCGCAGAAGTTATTGAGTGATAACTAATATGAACAGGATGGGAGATGCAGCAGCGAACAACCCGCCGCACCGCGGTCTGGGCCCTCGTCATCACCAGCATGTCCGGCTTCATGGCCAGCCTGGACAACCTCGTCGTCACCACCGCCCTGCCCTCCATCAGGGAAGACCTCGGCGGCGGCCTCGAGGACCTCGAGTGGACGGTGAACGCCTACACCCTCACCTTCGCCGTACTCCTCCTCTTCGGCGCCGCCCTCGGCGACCGGTTCGGCCGCCGCCGCCTCTTCTGCGCGGGGCTCGCCGTCTTCACCGGCGCCTCCGCCGCGGCCGCCATGGCGCCCGGCATCGACGGTCTTGTCGCCGCCCGTGCAGCCCAGGGCATCGGCGCCGCGGTGGTCATGCCGCTCACCCTGACCCTGCTCACCGCCGCCGTGCCCGCCGAGCGGCGCGGCATGGCGTACGGCATCTGGGGCGCGGTCAACGGCCTCGCGGTCGCCGCGGGACCGCTCGTCGGCGGCGCGGTCACCGAACACCTCTCCTGGCAGTGGATCTTCTGGCTGAACGTTCCCGTCGGCATCGCGCTGCTCCCGCTGGCCCGCCTCCGCCTGACCGAGAGCCACGGCCCGGACAACCGCCTCGACCTGCCGGGCACGGCCCTCGCCAGCGCAGGCCTGTTCGGGATCGTCTACGCGCTGATCAGCGGCAACGCCGACGGCTGGACCGACTCCCGGATCCTGACGGGCCTCACGGCCGGTGCGGTCCTCATGGTGGCCTTCGTCGCGTACGAGCTGCGCACCCCGAGGCCCATGCTGCCGATGAGCCTCTTCCGCAGCCGTGCCTTCAGCGCGATCAACGCGGCGAGCCTGCTGATGTTCCTCGGCATGTTCGGGTCGATCTTCCTGCTCAGCCAGTTCCTTCAGGGAGTGGGCGGCTACAGCCCCATGGAGGCGGGTATCCGGATGCTGCCCTGGACGGCGATGTCGCTGGTCGTGACCCCGGTTGCGGGCGCGCTCTCCGACCGCATCGGCGGTCGGCCGATCATCGTGGCGGGCCTGGCCCTCGAGGCGCTCGGCCTCGCGCTCTTCGCCCTGGTCATCACGCCCGGCGTCTCGTACGTGGCGCAACTGCCCGCGCTCGTGGTCAGCGGTATCGGCATGGCGCTGTACTTCGCACCCACCGCCAATGTGGTGATGGCCAGCGTCAGGACCCGGGAGCAGGGCGTCGCCTCCGGCGCGAACAACGCGATGCGCGAGGTCGGGGGAGCGCTGGGGATCGCGATCCTGTCGGCGGTCTTCTCGGCGCAGGGTGGTTACGCGTCGCCCCGCGACTTCGTCGACGGCCTGAACCCGGCCCTGTGGACCGGCGCCGCGGCGGTGGCCGTCGCCGCGCTGGTGGCGCTGCTGGTTCCCGGGCGGCGCAGGGCTCCGCGGGCCACGGGACCTGACGATCAGCCCAGACTGCCGCTGAGCCGCCGGGGGTCCGGGCATGAGGCAGCCGCAGGGGCCGGGCGCCGGGACGTAAGGACGTAAGGGACAGTGGGCGTGCGGACGTAAGGAGCAGCGGGTGTGCGGTGGTAAGGGCCGGGTGTGCGGTGGTAAGGGGCGGGGAGCATGGGCGCCCGCCCCTTACGCTTGTGCGCGTGCAGGAACTCCACGATGCCCCTCTCGCCCCGCTGACCACCTTCCGGCTGGGCGGCCCCGCCACCCGCCTGGTCACCGCCACCACGGACGACGAGGTCGTCTCGGCCGTCCGCGAGGCCGACGCGGCCGGCACCCCGCTCCTGATCATCGCCGGCGGCAGCAACCTCGTCATCGGCGACAAGGGCTTCGACGGCACGGCCCTGCGCATCGCCACCACCGGCTTCGCCCTCTCAGGCACCCGCCTCGAGCTCGCGGCGGGCGAGAACTGGTCCGAGGCCGTCGCGCGCACCGTCGAGGCGGGCCTCGCCGGGATCGAGTGCCTCGCCGGAATCCCCGGCTCCGCGGGCGCGACGCCGATCCAGAACGTTGGCGCGTACGGCCAGGAGGTCTCCTCGGTCATCACCGAGGTCGTCGCCTACGACCGCCGCAGCGGCGAGACGGTCACGATCCCGAACGCGGAGTGCGCCTTCTCGTACCGCCACAGCCGCTTCAAGGCCGACCCCGGCCGGTACGTCGTCCTGCGCGTCCGCTTCCAACTCGAGGACGCCGACGGCCAGTCCGCCCCGGTGAAGTACGCCGAGCTCGCCCGCACTCTGGGCGCCGCGCCCGGCGACCGCGTGCCCGCCGCGGCCGCGCGGGAGGCGGTCCTCAAGCTCCGCGCGGGCAAGGGCATGGTGCTGGACCCCGAGGACCACGACACCTGGTCAGCGGGCTCCTTCTTCACCAACCCCATCCTCAGCGCCGCCGAGCACGAGGCGTTCCTGGCCCGCGTGGCCGAGCGCCTCGGCCCGGACGCGGCGCCCCCGGCCTACCCCGCGGGCGACGGCCTGACCAAGACCTCCGCCGCCTGGCTGATCGACAAGGCCGGCTTCACCAAGGGCTACGGCACGGGCCCGGCCCGCATCTCCACCAAGCACACCCTGGCCCTCACCAACCGCGGCAGCGCGACGACCGAGGATCTCCTCGCCCTCGCCCGCGAGGTGCGCGACGGCGTCCACGCGGCTTTCGGCGTCACCCTCGTCAACGAGCCGGTGACGGTCGGCGTCAGTCTCTAGGGATCGGCTCCTCCGGGCCGTTCGTACGCGTCCTTGCCGCGACCCCCGTACGCGACCAGTACCCGTCTCCGCATGCGGCCGGAGGGCGACCCCGTACGTGGCTAGTACGCGACCCCCACCGCCTGCTTCACGGTCGCCGGGTCGTCGGCTATCGCCAGCATCGCGTGTGCCACATCCGCGCGCCCGATGCTCCCGCCGCGCGGCAGATTCGCGTTCAGCGCGGTCCGGTACACCCCGGTGAGCGCTCTGTTGGTCAGCTTGGGCGGGCGTACGGATGTCCAGTCCGTGGCGCTGCGCCGCATCTCGTCCTCCATCGCCCGCAGGTCGTCGTACACGCTGCGCAGCAGCCCCGAGATCAGCGGGAAGAGCACCCGGCGCTGCAGGAAGGAGTCGCCGTCCGGTACGGGACCGAGCGGCGCCGCGCTCACCGCGAGGAAGCGGCGCACCCCCTCGGCTTCCATGGCCCGCAGGATGCTGCGGGTGCCGGACTCGGCGATGCCGACCTTCCTGGGGCTGCGCGGGCCGAGGCCCGAGAACACCGCGTTCCGCCCCGCGATCGCCGGCCGCAGCGCCTCCGCGTCCCCGAGCCCGGCCGTCACGACCTGCAGTTCAGCGCCGGTCACCGTGAGCCGGGCCGGGTCGCGCACCACGGCCGTGACGCGGTGGCCCGCGTCCAGGGCCTGCCGGACGATCTCCTGCCCGACGCCCCCGGTCGCTCCGAACACCGTGAGATCCATTGCGTGTCCGCTCCCATCGGTGGGTAAGTATTCACTCACCCCACTATGGTGAGTAGACACTCACCCCTTCGTCAAGGCCTGATGGAGCAACCGATGCCAGCGCCGCCCCCCACCCGGGTCCGCATCCTCGACGCCGCTCATGAGCTCATGCTCACCATCGGCCTCGCCCGCGCCACCACCAAGGAGATCGCGAAGGCGGCCGGATGCTCCGAAGCCGCCCTCTACAAGCACTTCGCGAGCAAGGAGGACCTCTTCGTCCACGTCCTCGAAGAGCGGCTGCCCAGACTCGGCTCGCTGCTCGCCGAGCTCCAGCACGCCCCTGCGACGGGCAGCGTCGAGGAGAACCTCACCGAAATCGTCCGCAGGGCCGCCCTCTTCTACGAGTCGAGCGTGCCCATCGCCGCCTCCCTCTTCGCCGAGCCCGCCCTGCTGCGCCGCCACCGCGAGGGGCTGCGCAAACTCGGCGGGGACGCGGGCCCGCACCGCCCCCTCGATGCCCTCGCCGCCTATCTGCGCGCCGAACGCGACGCCGGCCGCATCCGCCAGGACGCCGACACCGACGCGGCCGCCGCCCTGCTGCTCGGCGCCTGCTACCAGCGCGGCTTCTTGAAGGGCTTCACGGGGGACGACGCCGCCGTCCCGCCGCTCGACGCGTTCGCCCCCACCGTGGCCCGCACGGTCCTGAACGGAATCGCCTAGTCCGGAGCCGACCTGCCCTCAGTCCGACCCGCCCTCAGTTCGGACCACGCTCTGTCCGTCCCGACCTCTGTCCGACCCGCCCTCAGCCGGCCAGCCAGTCGTCGATCCCGGCCAGCAGCTTCCCCTTCACGTCCTCCGGCGCCGCCGAGCCCCGCACCGACTGGCGCGCCAGTTCCGCGAGTTCCGCGTCCGCGAAGCCGTGGCGCGCGCGGGCCAGCTCGTACTGGTCCGCGAGGCGGGAGCCGAAGAGCAGCGGGTCGTCCGCGCCCAGCGCCATCGGGACCCCCGCGTCGAAGAGCGTCCGCAGCGGTACGTCCTCCGGCTTCTCGTAGACGCCGAGCGCCACGTTCGAGGACGGACAGACCTCGCAGGTCACCCCGCGCTCGGCCAGCTTGCGCAGCAGCCGCGGGTCCTCCGCTGCCCGCACGCCGTGCCCGATCCGCCCCGCGTCCAGGTCGTCGAGGCAGTCCCGGACGCTGCCGGGCCCGGACAGCTCCCCGCCGTGCGGGGCCGCGAGCAGCCCGCCGTCCCTGGCGATCGCGAAGGCCCGGTCGAAGTCGCGCGCGAAACCGCGGCGTTCGTCGTTGGAGAGGCCGAAGCCGACGACGCCCCGGTCCGCGTACCGGACCGCGAGCCGTGCCAGGGTCCGCGCGTCCAGCGGGTGCTTCGTACGGTTCGCCGCCACCAGCACCCGCATCCCCAGGCCCGTCTCCCGGGACGCCGTCTCCACCGCGTCGAGGATGATCTCCATGGCCGGGATCAGCCCGCCGAGCCGGGGCGCGTACGAGGTGGGGTCGACCTGGATCTCCAGCCAGCCCGACCCGTCCCGTACGTCCTCCTCGGCCGCCTCCAGGACCAGCCGCTGGATGTCCTCCGCGGACCGCAGACAGGACCGCGCGATGTCGTAGAGCCGCTGGAAGCGGAACCAGCCGCGCTCGTCGGTCGCCCGCAGCCTGGGAGGCTCGCCGCCGCTCAGCGCGTCGGGCAGATGGACGCCGTACTTCTCGGCGAGCTCCAGCAGCGTGCCGGGCCGCATCGACCCGGTGAAGTGCAGATGCAGATGAGCCTTGGGCAGGAGACGGACGGATCGAGCGCTTTCCATTGGAAGATCCTGCCGCATGGATCCGGCGTATCGGTAGGGGATTCCCTGAACGAGCCCGTGCCCGAAAACGAATGCGGGCCCCCGGCCGAAGCCGGAGGCCCGCTACTTCACGAATTCGAGAAGACCCTACTTCGCTTCGCCCAGCAGCTTCTGCAGCCGCGAGACGCCCTCGACCAGGTCCTCGTCGCCCAGCGCGTACGACAGCCGCAGGTAGCCCGGCGTGCCGAAGGCCTCGCCCGGCACGACCGCGACCTCGGCCTCCTCGAGGATCACCTCGGCGAGCTCCACGCTCGACCGCGGCCGCTTGCCGCGGATCTCCTTGCCGAGCAGCCCCTTCACCGAGGGGTACGCGTAGAAGGCGCCCTCCGGCTCCGGGCACACCACGCCGTCGATCTCGTTCAGCATCCGCACGATGGTGCGGCGGCGGCGGTCGAAGGCCGTCTTCATCTCCTCGACGGCGTCGAGGTCACCGGAGACCGCGGCGATGGCGGCGACCTGGGCGACGTTCGACACATTCGAGGTGGCGTGGGACTGCAGGTTGGTCGCGGCCTTGACCACGTCCTTGGGGCCGATGATCCAGCCCACGCGCCAGCCGGTCATCGCGTACGTCTTGGCCACGCCGTTGACGACGATGCACTTGTCGCGCAGCTCCGGAACGAGCGCGGGCAGCGAGGAGAACTCGGCGTCGCCGTAGACCAGGTGCTCGTAGATCTCGTCGGTGAGCACCCACAGGCCGTGCTCGGCGGCCCAGCGGCCGATCTCCTCGACCTGCTCGCGCGCGTAGACGGCACCGGTCGGGTTGGACGGCGACACGAACAGCACGACCTTCGTGCGCTCCGTGCGCGCGGCCTCCAGTTGCTCCACGCTCACGCGGTAGCCGGTCGTCTCGTCGGCGACGACCTCCACGGGCACGCCGCCGGCCAGCCGGATCGACTCGGGGTACGTGGTCCAGTACGGGGCCGGGACGATGACCTCGTCGCCCGGGTCCAGGATCGCGGCGAAGGCTTCGTAGATCGCCTGCTTGCCGCCGTTGGTCACCAGGATCTGCGCCGCCTCGACCTCGTAGCCGGAGTCGCGCAGCGTCTTGGCGGCGATGGCGGCCTTGAGCTCGGGGAGACCGCCGGCAGGCGTGTAGCGGTGGTACTTCGGGTTGCGGCAGGCCTCCACGGCGGCCTCGACGATGTAGCCGGGCGTCGGGAAGTCGGGCTCGCCCGCGCCGAAGCCGATCACGGGACGCCCGGCGGCCTTGAGGGCCTTGGCCTTGGCGTCCACGGCCAGGGTCGCGGACTCGGAGATCGCGCCGATACGGGCCGATACCCGTCGGTCGGTAGCGGACGTTGCGGGTGGAGTAGCAGCGGTCATGACTGCATCGTCGCAGACCCTGCCGCCGAGGGGCACTCAGGTATCCACAGGTATCCCGGGACCTCGCAGGTACGTGTTCGACGCCCGGCCGTGGACCACGTACACTCATGCGTCGTTGGCCTTCACCGGCCGCTCCGCCCTGCGCACTCCGTGCACCCGGGCGGATGCGGTACGTTGGGGGAAACAACAAAGGGTCGTAGCTCAATTGGTAGAGCACTGGTCTCCAAAACCAGCGGTTGGGGGTTCAAGTCCCTCCGGCCCTGCTCCGCACATTCTTCGTCAGGAATGTGCGTGCAGGTACGTACTGATTGCACCGCCGTGCGGCTCCACCGGGCGCGGCACGGCCACGACCCGGGATTCAGGTGAGGACGAGTGACGGCAGCCCCTGGCTCCACCGCGACGCCTGAAAGCGGTCGTCCCGAGGACGAGATCGCGACCAAGAAGGGTCGTCGCGGCGGTAAGCGCGGCAAGAAGGGTCCCCTGGGCCGACTTGCGCTCTTCTACCGACAGATCGTCGCGGAGCTTCGCAAGGTCGTCTGGCCGACCCGCAGCCAGCTGTCGACCTACACCACTGTGGTGATTGTCTTCGTTGTCATCATGATCGGCCTTGTGACCGTGATTGACTGGGGATTCTCCGAGGCCGTCAAGTACGTCTTCGGCTGATCCCGCGGAGGGAGTCCGCGGGACGAACCTCCGCCTGTTCCACCCCTTGAAGCCAGGAAGAAGCAGCCACCGTGTCTGACGACCCGAACCTGAACGACGCCACCGAGCCCGCCGAGGGCGACGAGGCAGCGGTCGACATCGTCGAGGCGGCCGACGAGGTCGACCAGGCCGAGGCTGCGGACGCAGCGGCGGGCGAGCCGGCCGAGGAAGCCGCCATGCACGTCGAGGACGAGGCCACCGCCGTGGCCGAGGTCGCCGAGGACGTGGCTCCGGAGGAGGAGGCCCCGGCTGTCGACCCGGTCGAGGCCCTGCGCGAGGAGCTGCGCACCCTCCCGGGCGAGTGGTACGTGATCCACACCTACGCGGGCTACGAGAAGCGCGTGAAGGCCAACCTGGAGCAGCGCGCCGTCTCGCTGAACGTCGAGGACTTCATCTACCAGGCCGAGGTGCCCGAGGAAGAGATCGTCCAGATCAAGAACGGCGAGCGGAAGAACGTACGCCAGAACAAGCTGCCCGGTTACGTGCTGGTGCGGATGGACCTGACGAACGAGTCGTGGGGCGTCGTCCGGAACACCCCGGGCGTCACCGGCTTCGTCGGCAACGCCTACGACCCGTACCCGCTGACCCTGGACGAGATCGTCAAGATGCTCGCCCCGGAGGCGGAGGAGGCCGCGGCCAAGGCCGCCGCCGCGGAGGCGGGCGTCCCGGCGCCGAGCCGCAAGGTCGAGGTCCAGGTGCTGGACTTCGAGGTCGGCGACTCGGTCACGGTCACCGACGGCCCGTTCGCGACGCTGCAGGCGACGATCAACGAGATCAACCCCGACTCGAAGAAGGTCAAGGGCCTGGTCGAGATCTTCGGCCGGGAGACCCCGGTCGAGCTGAGCTTCGACCAGATCCAGAAGAACTGAAGGCTCCGGACAGCGCCTTCCGCCGCTTCCGACTGCTTCCAGCCAGGTCGGACCAGCTCTCCGTGGGCTGGTCTGGCCTGGCTGGTTTTTGGCCGCGCAGCCCTACCCGTTATCGTTGTGCGGTATGCCTCCAACCGGATGATCCGGACTGGAGGCGAATCACCTCTCACTAGGACCCGGAGAGAGCATGCCTCCCAAGAAGAAGAAGGTCACGGGGCTGATCAAGCTCCAGATCCAGGCCGGTGCCGCCAACCCGGCTCCGCCGGTCGGCCCCGCGCTGGGTCAGCACGGCGTCAACATCATGGAGTTCTGCAAGGCCTACAACGCCGCGACCGAGTCGCAGCGTGGCATGGTCGTGCCGGTGGAGATCACGGTCTACGAGGACCGTTCCTTCACCTTCATCACCAAGACTCCGCCGGCCGCGAAGCTGATCCTCAAGGCCGCGGGTGTGGACAAGGGCTCTGGCGAGCCGCACAAGACCAAGGTCGCCAAGATCACCCGCGACCAGGTCCGCGACATCGCCACCACCAAGATGCCCGACCTGAACGCCAACGACCTGGACGCCGCCGAGAAGATCATCGCCGGCACCGCCCGTTCCATGGGCATCACGGTCGAGGGCTGATCACCCCCCTCAGCACCCCCGTGGAGGGGCCACGCGCTGGCCCGTACCACACCTCCGTATGACTGACGTAGGAGCAGCAGTGAAGCGCAGCAAGACTTTCCGCGCTGCGGACGCGAAGATCGACCGGGAGCGTGTGTACGCCCCGCTCGAGGCCGTCCGTCTCGCCAAGGAGACCTCCTCGACCAAGTTCGACGGCACCGTCGAGGTCGCCTTCCGCCTGGGCGTCGACCCGCGCAAGGCCGACCAGATGGTCCGCGGCACCGTGAACCTTCCGCACGGCACCGGTAAGACCGCCCGGGTCCTGGTCTTCGCGACCGGTGACCGTGCCGAGGCCGCGCGTGCCGCGGGCGCCGACATCGTCGGCGCCGACGAGCTCATCGACGAGGTGTCGAAGGGCCGCCTGGACTTCGACGCCGTCGTCGCCACCCCGGACCTCATGGGCAAGGTCGGCCGCCTGGGCCGCGTCCTCGGCCCCCGTGGTCTGATGCCGAACCCGAAGACCGGCACCGTCACTCCGGACGTGGCCAAGGCCGTGACCGAGATCAAGGGCGGCAAGATTGAGTTCCGTGTCGACAAGCACGCGAACCTGCACTTCATCATCGGCAAGGTCTCGTTCGACGAGGCCAAGCTGGTGGAGAACTACGGCGCGGCGCTGGAGGAGATCCTCCGTCTGAAGCCGTCCGCCGCGAAGGGCCGGTACATC
Organism: Streptomyces sp. 7N604; assembly: GCF_052245475.1. NCBI lineage: Bacteria > Bacillati > Actinomycetota > Actinomycetes > Kitasatosporales > Streptomycetaceae > Streptomyces > Streptomyces sp. 7N604. The sequence continues at coordinate 45,672 of NZ_JBQQBX010000014.1, forward strand.
AAGAAGGCCACCATCACCACCACGATGGGCCCCGGCATTCCGGTCGACGCCAACCGCACCCGTAACCTCCTCGCCGAGGAGGACGTGGCCGCCGTCTGATCCGTCGCCAGCGGCGCGCGAGCGAACCCGATCGGCCCCCGCACCCTTGCGTGCGGGGGCCGATTTGTGTACGGCCGCGTGGCCGCGTAATCTGTGCGAGAAGCCAAAGACCGCTGGTCGTTGCCGTGCCTCTGCAAGAGGGGGACGGCGGCCGAAGGATCCGCTAGCTGCGGACGACCCGCGTAGGTGAATGAGGATGAAGCTCCCGGGCGTCTGTCCGGTCGAGCCGAGCCCCGTGCGCCTGCGCCGGGGCGTTTGTTCTGTTCAGCCCCTTCCGAGCGGTCCTCATCACCCGGAAGGAGGCCGAGGCTCATGGCGAGGCCCGACAAGGTCGCAGCCGTCGAGGAGATGCGGGACAAGTTCCGTAACTCCAACGCCGCTGTTGTGACTGCGTACACCGGTCTTACCGTGGCACAGCTCAAGGAGCTGCGCCGTTCGCTCGGTGAGAACGCTCAGTACCGTGTGGTGAAGAACACGCTGACCAAGATCGCGGCCAACGAGGCCGGGATCAACACGCTCGACGACCTGTTCGCGGGTTCGTCGGCCGTCGCCTTCGTGACCGGTGACCCGGTCGAGGCGGCGAAGGGTCTCCGTGACTTCGCCAAGGAGAACCCCGCTCTCGTCATCAAGGGCGGTGTCCTTGACGGCAAGGCGCTGACCGCTGACGAGATCAAGAAGCTCGCGGACCTCGAGTCCCGTGAGGTGCTGCTCGCCAAGCTGGCCGGTGGCATGAAGGCGTCCATGGCCAAGGCCGCGGCGACCTTCCAGGCCCCGCTCTCGAAGTTCGTCCGCACCGCGGACGCCCTTCGCAGCAAGGTCGAGCAGGGCGGTGCCGGTACGCCGGCTCCCGCCGAGGCCGACGCGGAGTAACCGACTCCCGTCTGTCGCAGCGGGCCCGTAACCAAGTGATGCCGTAGGCATACGCCCGCCCAAGAAGTGCAGTACACCCGGCACCAGCCGAATTAGTGGAAGGACCGCCACCATGGCGAAGCTCAGCCAGGACGAGCTGCTCGAGCAGTTCAGCGAGATGACCCTCATCGAGCTCTCCGAGTTCGTGAAGGCCTTCGAGGAGAAGTTCGACGTCGAGGCCGCCGCGCCGGTCGCCGTCGCCGCCGCCGGTGCGCCGGGCGCCCCGGTCGCCGAGGCCGAGCCGGAGAAGGACGAGTTCGACGTCGTCCTCACCGGTGCGGGCGACAAGAAGATCCAGGTCATCAAGGTCGTGCGTGAGCTGACCTCGCTGGGTCTGAAGGAGGCCAAGGACCTCGTCGACGGCACCCCGAAGCCGGTTCTCGAGAAGGTCAACAAGGAGCAGGCCGACAAGGCCGCCGAGTCCCTCAAGGGCGCCGGCGCGTCCGTCGAGGTCAAGTGACCTTCTGAAGGCTCACGACTCGTTCGCCGAGGGCGATCACCCGAACGGGTGGTCGCCCTCGGACGTTGCCGCACAGGGTCCCTTGCCCCCTGCTGCATGGCGGGTATGGTGATCTTCGTTGCCTGGTCTGCGGGCCTCCCGGACGATCTCTGGGAGGCGGGGGGCCTTGACGAACGGCACGCAGCGCGCAATTCTCAGGACGCGTCGTCACACCGATCCAGGATTCCGAGGCATGGATCGCAGACGAAGAGGGCAGGATCGATATGCGCTTCCAGCGCGTGGCTTGCAGGCGATGAAGAACAACGAGGGACGCACCCCGGGGTCCGGGGAACCGGTCTGGACATCAGTGGGCCAAGTGGCTACACTGACCCTTTGCGCTGCCTGTTAGCTGCTCCCTGCCCGTCACCAGGGGCAAGCCCACGTTCGATCATTATTGAATGGACTCCCTGACCTGGGAATTCTGCCGGTGTGTATCGAACTGGACCGGTACGCGCGTAGTGAGTCCGAGCCCTCGGAAGGACCCCCTCTTGGCCGCCTCGCGCAACGCCTCGACTGCCAATACGAACAACGGCGCCAGCACCGCCCCGCTGCGCATCTCTTTTGCGAAGATCAAGGAGCCCCTCGAGGTTCCGAACCTCCTTGCGCTGCAAACCGAGAGCTTCGACTGGCTGCTCGGCAATGCCGCCTGGAAGGCTCGCGTCGAGTCGGCCCTGGAGAGTGGACAGGACGTCCCCACCAAGTCCGGTCTGGAGGAGATCTTCGAAGAGATCTCCCCGATCGAGGACTTCTCCGGGTCGATGTCGCTGACCTTCCGCGACCACCGCTTCGAGCCGCCGAAGAACTCGATCGACGAGTGCAAGGAGCGCGACTTCACCTACGCGGCTCCGCTGTTCGTCACCGCGGAATTCACCAACAACGAGACCGGTGAGATCAAGTCCCAGACGGTCTTCATGGGTGACTTCCCCCTCATGACCAACAAGGGCACCTTCGTGATCAACGGCACCGAGCGTGTCGTCGTATCGCAGCTGGTCCGCTCTCCCGGTGTCTACTTCGACAGCTCCATCGACAAGACGTCCGACAAGGACATCTTCTCCGCCAAGATCATCCCCTCCCGGGGTGCCTGGCTCGAGATGGAGATCGACAAGCGCGACATGGTCGGTGTCCGCATCGACCGCAAGCGCAAGCAGTCCGTGACCGTCCTCCTCAAGGCGCTCGGCTGGACCACCGAGCAGATCCTCGAGGAGTTCGGCGAGTACGAGTCCATGCGCGCCACCCTGGAGAAGGACCACACCCAGGGCCAGGACGACGCGCTGCTCGACATCTACCGCAAGCTGCGGCCGGGCGAGCCGCCGACCCGCGAGGCCGCGCAGACCCTGCTCGAGAACCTCTACTTCAACCCGAAGCGCTACGACCTCGCGAAGGTCGGCCGCTACAAGGTGAACAAGAAGCTCGGCGGGGACCAGCCGCTCGACGCCGGCGTGCTGACCACGGACGACGTCATCGCGACGATCAAGTACCTGGTCAAGCTGCACGCGGGTGAGATCGAGACGGTCGGCGAGAACGGCAGCCAGATCGTCGTCGAGACCGACGACATCGACCACTTCGGCAACCGCCGTCTGCGCAACGTCGGCGAGCTCATCCAGAACCAGGTCCGTACGGGTCTGGCGCGGATGGAGCGCGTCGTGCGCGAGCGCATGACGACCCAGGACGTCGAGGCGATCACGCCGCAGACCCTGATCAACATCCGGCCGGTCGTCGCCTCCATCAAGGAGTTCTTCGGCACCAGCCAGCTCTCCCAGTTCATGGACCAGACCAACCCGCTGTCGGGTCTGACCCACAAGCGCCGCCTGTCGGCGCTGGGTCCGGGCGGTCTGTCCCGTGAGCGGGCGGGCTTCGAGGTCCGTGACGTGCACCCGTCGCACTACGGCCGCATGTGCCCGATCGAGACGCCCGAGGGCCCGAACATCGGTCTGATCGGCTCGCTCGCCTCGTACGGCCGGGTCAACGCGTTCGGCTTCGTCGAGACGCCGTACCGCAAGGTCGACGAGAAGGGTGTCGTCACCGATGAGGTGAACTTCCTCACCGCGGACGAGGAGGACCGCTTCGTCATCGCGCAGGCCAACGCGCCGCTGACGGACGACAACCACTTCGCCGAGGCCCGCGTGCTGGTCCGCCGCCGTGGCGGCGAGGTCGACTACGTGCCGGGCACCGACGTGGACTACATGGACGTCTCGCCGCGCCAGATGGTGTCGGTCGCGACGGCCATGATCCCGTTCCTCGAGCACGACGACGCCAACCGCGCGCTCATGGGATCGAACATGATGCGCCAGGCCGTGCCGCTCATCCGGGCCGAGGCCCCGCTGGTCGGCACCGGCATGGAGTACCGCTGCGCGGTCGACGCGGGCGACGTCATCAAGGCCGAGAAGGCGGGTGTGGTCCAGGAGGTCTCCGCGGACTACGTCACCGTCGCCAACGACGACGGCACGTACACCACCTACCGGGTGGCCAAGTTCAACCGCTCCAACCAGGGCACTTCCTTCAACCAGAAGGTCGTCGTGGACGAGGGCGCGCGGGTGATCGAGGGCCAGGTCCTCGCCGACGGTCCGTCCACGGACGAGGGCGAGATGGCGCTCGGCAAGAACCTGCTCGTGGCGTTCATGCCGTGGGAGGGCCACAACTACGAGGACGCGATCATCCTCAGCCAGCGCCTGGTGCAGGACGACGTCCTCTCCTCGATCCACATCGAGGAGCACGAGGTCGACGCCCGCGACACCAAGCTCGGCCCCGAGGAGATCACCCGGGACATCCCGAACGTCTCCGAGGAGGTCCTCGCCGACCTCGACGAGCGCGGCATCATCCGCATCGGTGCCGAGGTCGTCGCGGGCGACATCCTGGTCGGCAAGGTCACCCCGAAGGGCGAGACCGAGCTGACCCCGGAGGAGCGCCTGCTCCGTGCGATCTTCGGTGAGAAGGCCCGTGAGGTCCGTGACACCTCGCTGAAGGTGCCGCACGGCGAGACCGGCAAGGTCATCGGCGTGCGCGTTTTCGACCGCGAGGAGGGCGACGAGCTGCCGCCGGGCGTGAACCAGCTGGTCCGCGTCTACGTCGCGCAGAAGCGCAAGATCACCGACGGTGACAAGCTCGCCGGCCGCCACGGCAACAAGGGCGTCATCTCCAAGATCCTTCCGGTCGAGGACATGCCGTTCCTGGAGGACGGCACCCCGGTCGACATCATCCTCAACCCGCTGGGCGTCCCGTCCCGGATGAACCCGGGACAGGTCCTGGAGATCCACCTCGGCTGGCTCGCCAGCCAGGGCTGGAAGGTCGAGGGCAACGAGGACTGGATGAAGCGCCTCCAGGTCATCGGCGCCGACGAGGTGCAGCCCGGTACCAACGTCGCCACCCCGGTGTTCGACGGTGCGCGCGAGGACGAGATCGCCGGCCTCTTCGAGGCGACGGTCCCGAACCGGGACGGCGACCGGCTCGTCCTGCCCTCCGGCAAGGCCCGGTTGTACGACGGCCGCTCCGGCGAGCCCTTCCCGGACCCGATCTCGGTCGGGTACATGTACATCCTCAAGCTGCACCACCTGGTCGACGACAAGCTGCACGCCCGGTCGACCGGCCCGTACTCGATGATCACCCAGCAGCCGCTGGGTGGTAAGGCCCAGTTCGGTGGCCAGCGCTTCGGCGAGATGGAGGTGTGGGCCCTCGAGGCCTACGGCGCCGCCTACGCCCTCCAGGAGCTGCTGACCATCAAGTCCGACGACGTCACCGGCCGCGTGAAGGTCTACGAGGCCATCGTCAAGGGCGAGAACATCCCTGAGCCCGGCATCCCCGAGTCCTTCAAGGTGCTCATCAAGGAGATGCAGTCCCTGTGCCTCAACGTGGAGGTGCTGTCCTCGGACGGCATGTCCATCGAGATGCGCGACACCGACGAGGACGTCTTCCGCGCTGCGGAGGAGCTCGGTATCGACCTGTCCCGGCGCGAGCCGAGCAGCGTCGAAGAGGTCTGACGGGTCTGGACGGGGCTCCCAACGTGAGCCCCGTCCTCCCCCAGAGCCTGAACGGCCTGGGGGGACCCCCATCCGGACCCTGAGTCAGACCCCTGAAGACACGACCCCGAAAGAGGGATTGACGACAAGTGCTCGACGTCAACTTCTTCGACGAGCTGCGGATCGGCCTGGCCACCGCTGACGACATCCGTCAGTGGTCGCACGGTGAGGTCAAGAAGCCGGAGACCATCAACTACCGCACCCTCAAGCCCGAAAAGGACGGACTCTTCTGCGAGAAGATCTTCGGTCCGACCCGGGACTGGGAGTGCTACTGCGGTAAGTACAAGCGCGTCCGCTTCAAGGGCATCATCTGCGAGCGCTGCGGCGTCGAGGTCACTCGCGCCAAGGTGCGACGCGAGCGGATGGGCCACATCGAGCTGGCCGCCCCCGTGACACACATCTGGTACTTCAAGGGCGTCCCGTCGCGCCTGGGCTACCTGCTCGACCTCGCCCCGAAGGACCTCGAGAAGGTCATCTACTTCGCCGCCTACATGATCACGTGGGTGGACGAGGAGCGCCGTACGCGCGACCTGCCCTCGCTGGAGGCCCATGTCTCCGTCGAGCGCCAGCAGGTCGAGCAGCGCCGCGACGCCGATCTCGAGGCCCGCGCCAAGAAGCTCGAGGCCGACCTGGCCGAGCTCGAGGCCGAGGGTGCCAAGGCCGACGTGCGCCGCAAGGTGCGCGAGGGTGCCGAGCGCGAGATGAAGCAGCTGCGCGACCGGGCCCAGCGCGAGATCGACCGTCTCGACGAGGTGTGGACCCGCTTCAAGAACCTCAAGGTCCAGGACCTCGAGGGCGACGAGCTGCTCTACCGCGAGCTGCGGGACCGCTTCGGCACGTACTTCGACGGCTCCATGGGCGCCGCTGCTCTGCAGAAGCGCCTGGAGACCTTCAACCTCGACGAGGAGGCGGAGCGCCTCCGCGAGATCATCCGGACCGGGAAGGGCCAGAAGAAGACCCGTGCGCTCAAGCGCCTCAAGGTCGTCTCCGCCTTCCTGCAGACCAGCAACAGCCCCAAGGGCATGGTGCTGGACTGCGTCCCGGTGATCCCGCCGGACCTGCGCCCGATGGTGCAGCTGGACGGTGGCCGCTTCGCGACCTCCGACCTGAACGACCTGTACCGCCGCGTCATCAACCGGAACAACCGCCTCAAGCGGCTTCTCGACCTCGGCGCGCCCGAGATCATCGTGAACAACGAGAAGCGGATGCTGCAGGAGGCCGTCGACGCGCTGTTCGACAACGGCCGCCGCGGCCGGCCGGTGACCGGCCCGGGCAACCGCCCGCTGAAGTCGCTGTCCGACATGCTCAAGGGCAAGCAGGGCCGGTTCCGTCAGAACCTGCTCGGCAAGCGCGTCGACTACTCGGCCCGTTCGGTCATCGTCGTCGGCCCGCAGCTCAAGCTGCACCAGTGCGGTCTGCCCAAGGCCATGGCGCTGGAGCTCTTCAAGCCGTTCGTGATGAAGCGCCTGGTTGACCTCAACCACGCGCAGAACATCAAGTCGGCCAAGCGCATGGTCGAGCGCGGCCGTACGGTCGTGTACGACGTGCTGGAAGAGGTCATCGCCGAGCACCCGGTGCTGCTCAACCGTGCGCCGACCCTGCACCGCCTCGGCATCCAGGCCTTCGAGCCGCAGCTGGTCGAGGGCAAGGCCATTCAGATCCACCCGCTCGTCTGCACCGCGTTCAACGCGGACTTCGACGGTGACCAGATGGCCGTGCACCTGCCGCTGTCCGCGGAGGCCCAGGCCGAGGCCCGCATCCTGATGCTGTCCTCGAACAACATCCTCAAGCCCGCCGACGGCCGCCCGGTCACCATGCCGACCCAGGACATGGTGCTCGGCCTGTTCTTCCTCACCACCGACGAGGCGGAGCGGGACGTCAAGGGCGAGGGCCGCTCGTTCTCCTCGGTCGCCGAGGCGATCATGGCGTTCGACGCCCGGGAGCTCTCGCTCCAGGCGAAGGTCGACATCCGCTTCCCGATCGGCACCGTCCCGCCCCGCGGCTGGACCCCGCCGGTTCCGGAGGAGGGTGAGCCGGAGTGGCAGCCGGGCGACAGCTTCACGCTGCGCACGACCCTGGGCCGCGCGCTCTTCAACGAGCTGCTGCCCGAGGACTACCCGTTCGTCGACTACTCGGTGGGCAAGAAGCAGCTCTCCGAGATCGTCAACGACCTCGCCGAGCGCTACCCGAAGGTCATCGTGGCGGCGACGCTCGACAACCTGAAGGCGGCGGGCTTCCACTGGGCCACCCGCTCCGGTGTCACCGTCGCGGTCACCGACATCGTCGTGCCCGAGGCCAAGAAGGCCATCATCACGGGCTACGAGGCGCAGGACGAGAAGGTCCAGAAGCAGTACGAGCGCGGTCTGATCACCAAGGACGAGCGCACGCAGGAGCTCATCGCGATCTGGACCAAGGCGACCAACGAGGTTGCCGAGGCGATGACCGCGAACTTCCCGAAGACCAACCCCATCTTCATGATGGTCAACTCGGGTGCTCGCGGAAACATGATGCAGATGCGTCAGATCGCGGGTATGCGTGGGCTGGTGTCCAACGCGAAGAACGAGACCATCCCGCGGCCCATCAAGGCGTCGTTCCGTGAGGGTCTCTCCGTGCTGGAGTACTTCATCTCCACGCACGGTGCACGTAAGGGTCTCGCGGACACCGCCCTGCGTACCGCCGACTCGGGTTACCTGACCCGTCGTCTGGTCGACGTCTCGCAGGACGTGATCATCCGCGAGGAGGACTGCGGCACCGACCGCGGCCTCAAGCTGGTGATCGCCTCCAAGGGCGCCGACGGCGTGCTGCGCAAGGCCGAGAACGTCGAGACCAGCGTGTACGCGCGCTGCCTCGCCGAGGACATCGTCGTCGACGGCAAGGTGCTGGCCCCGGCCGGCACCGACCTGGGCGACGTGCTCATCGACGAGCTGGTCCGGCACGGCGTCGGGACGGTCAAGACCCGCTCGGTCCTGACCTGCGAGTCCGCGGTCGGCACCTGCGCCATGTGCTACGGCCGCTCCCTGGCCACCGGCAAGCTGGTGGACATCGGCGAGGCCGTCGGCATCATCGCGGCCCAGTCCATCGGTGAGCCCGGCACCCAGCTGACGATGCGTACCTTCCACACCGGTGGTGTGGCCGGTGACGACATCACCCAGGGTCTGCCGCGTGTCGTCGAGCTCTTCGAGGCCCGTACGCCCAAGGGCGTCGCGCCGATCTCGGAGGCCGCCGGCCGCGTCCGGATCGAGGAGACCGAGAAGACCAAGAAGCTCGTCGTCACCCCGGACGACGGCTCCGACGAGACCTCGTACGGCGTCTCGAAGCGAGCCCGGCTCCTGGTGGGCGAGGGCGACCACGTCGAGGTCGGCCAGCCGCTGACCGTCGGTGCGGTCAACCCGCACGACGTGCTGCGGATCCTCGGCCAGCGGGCCGTCCAGGTCCACCTGGTCGGCGAGGTCCAGAAGGTCTACAACTCGCAGGGTGTGTCGATCCACGACAAGCACATCGAGATCATCATCCGGCAGATGCTGCGCCGCGTGACGATCATCGAGTCCGGCGACGCGGAGTTGCTGCCGGGCGAGCTCGTGGAGCGCACGCGCTTCGAGGGTGAGAACCGCCGTGTCGTCCAGGAAGGCGGCCACCCGGCCTCCGGCCGTCCGCAGCTGATGGGTATCACCAAGGCCTCGCTGGCGACCGAGTCCTGGCTGTCGGCGGCGTCCTTCCAGGAGACGACCAGGGTCCTGACCGACGCGGCGATCAACGCCAAGTCGGACTCCCTGATCGGCCTCAAGGAGAACGTGATCATCGGTAAGCTCATCCCGGCCGGTACGGGCCTGTCCCGCTACCGCAACATCCGGGTCGAGCCGACCGAGGAGGCGAAGGCCGCGATGTACTCGGCTGTCGGCTACGACGACATCGACTACTCGCCCTTCGGCACGGGCTCCGGCCAGGCGGTTCCGCTGGAGGACTACGACTACGGTCCGTACAACCAGTAAGGCGATCCGTCCGCAAGGACGTCCACAGGGCGGCCACCCCATGGCGGGGTGGCCGCCCTGTGTCGTATGTTGCAAGCCGGTGTGTCCTGCACAGGGTGCTTTTGTTTTGACCGGAGCCGGTGCTATAGGTACGCTCTGACCTTGTGCCTGGGGTGTGCCCGGGTTCTTGTGCGTGCAATCGACCGCACGGGATGCCGAGGCCGAAGCGCCGTCCACATACGCACTTTCCGCCCTGCGGGAGTCGTATGAGGTACGCGACACACCCGACCGCGTGGGTCGGAGAAGCCCCAGGTTAGCTTCACTGATACGGCACACAGAAACCGGAGAAACGGTGCCTACGATCCAGCAGCTGGTCCGCAAGGGCCGGCAGGACAAGGTCGAAAAGAACAAGACGCCCGCACTTGAGGGTTCGCCTCAGCGCCGCGGCGTCTGCACGCGCGTGTTCACGACCACCCCGAAGAAGCCGAACTCGGCCCTGCGTAAGGTCGCGCGTGTGCGTCTGACCAGCGGGATCGAGGTCACCGCTTATATCCCGGGTGAGGGACACAACCTGCAGGAGCACTCCATCGTGCTCGTGCGTGGTGGCCGTGTGAAGGACCTGCCGGGTGTTCGCTACAAGATCATCCGCGGTTCGCTCGACACCCAGGGTGTCAAGAACCGCAAGCAGGCCCGCAGCCGTTACGGCGCCAAGAAGGAGAAGTAAGCATGCCTCGTAAGGGCCCCGCCCCGAAGCGCCCGGTCATCATCGACCCGGTCTACGGCTCTCCTCTGGTCACCTCGCTCATCAACAAGGTGCTGCTGAACGGCAAGCGCTCCACCGCCGAGCGCATCGTCTACGGCGCCATGGAGGGCCTGCGCGAGAAGACCGGCAACGACCCGGTCATCACGCTCAAGCGCGCCCTGGAGAACGTGAAGCCGACCCTCGAGGTCCGCTCCCGCCGCGTCGGTGGCGCCACCTACCAGGTGCCGGTCGAGGTCCGCCCCGGCCGCTCCTCCACCCTCGCTCTGCGCTGGCTCGTGGGCTACTCCCGCGCCCGCCGCGAGAAGACCATGACCGAGCGCCTGATGAACGAGCTGCTGGACGCCAGCAACGGTCTCGGCGCCTCCGTCAAGCGTCGCGAGGACACCCACAAGATGGCCGAGTCCAACAAGGCCTTCGCGCACTACCGCTGGTAGTCGCTAACCCACATCGAGATCCGAGAGAAGACTGAGCCTTATGGCTACCACTTCGCTTGACCTGGCCAAGGTCCGCAATATCGGGATCATGGCCCACATCGACGCGGGCAAGACGACGACCACCGAGCGGATCCTGTTCTACACCGGTGTCTCCTACAAGATCGGTGAAGTCCACGACGGCGCTGCCACGATGGACTGGATGGAGCAGGAGCAGGAGCGCGGCATCACGATCACCTCGGCCGCGACGACCTGTCACTGGCCGCTGGACAATGTCGACCACACGATCAACATCATCGACACCCCTGGCCACGTCGACTTCACGGTCGAGGTGGAGCGCTCGCTGCGCGTGCTCGACGGTGCTGTGACGGTGTTCGACGGCGTTGCCGGTGTCGAGCCCCAGTCCGAGACGGTGTGGCGTCAGGCGGACCGCTATGGCGTTCCGCGTATCTGCTTCGTCAACAAGCTCGACCGCACCGGCGCCGAGTTCCACCGCTGCGTCGACATGATCGTCGACCGGCTGGGCGCGACGCCGCTGGTCATGCAGCTGCCGATCGGCACCGAGGCGGACTTCAGGGGTGTCGTCGACCTGGTTCGTATGAAGGCTCTGGTGTGGTCCGCCGAGGCCACCAAGGGCGAGATGTACGACACCGTCGACATCCCGGACACCCACGTCGAGGCGGCCGACGAGTGGCGCGGCAAGCTGCTCGAGGCCGTCGCCGAGAACGACGAGGAGATGATGGAGCTGTACCTCGAGGGCGAGGAGCCCACCGAGGAGCAGCTGATCGCGGCGATCCGCCGCATCACCATCAACTCCGGCAAGGGCGGCGACACCACGGTCACGCCGGTGTTCTGCGGTACCGCGTTCAAGAACAAGGGCGTTCAGCCCCTGCTCGACGCGGTCGTGCGGTACCTGCCGTCGCCGATCGACATCGAGGCGATCGAGGGCCACGCGGTCAACGACCCGGAGCAGGTCGTCAGCCGCAAGCCGTCCGAGGACGAGCCGTTCTCCGGTCTCGCCTTCAAGATCATGAGCGACCCGCACCTCGGCAAGCTCACCTTCGTCCGGGTCTACTCGGGCCGCATGGTGACCGGCACCCAGGTGCAGAACTCCGTGAAGGGCAAGAAGGAGCGCATCGGCAAGATCTACCGGATGCACGCGAACAAGCGTGAGGAGATCGAGTCGGTGGGTGCCGGTGACATCGTCGCCGTCATGGGTCTCAAGCAGACCACCACCGGTGAGACCCTCTGCGACGCGTCGAACCCGGTGATCCTGGAGTCGATGGACTTCCCGGCCCCGGTGATTCAGGTCGCCATCGAGCCCAAGTCGAAGGGCGACCAGGAGAAGCTGGGCGTCGCGATCCAGCGGCTGGCCGAGGAGGACCCGTCCTTCCAGGTCAACACCGACGAGGAGACCGGCCAGACGATCATCGCGGGTATGGGCGAGCTGCACCTCGATGTGCTGGTCGACCGTATGAAGCGCGAGTTCCGGGTCGAGGCGAACGTCGGCAAGCCGCAGGTCGCGTACCGCGAGACGCTGCGCAAGGCCGTCGACAGGGTCGACTACACGCACAAGAAGCAGACTGGTGGTTCCGGCCAGTTCGCGAAGGTGCAGATCGCGATCGAGCCTCTCGACGGTGAGGGCTACCAGTTCGAGAACAAGGTCACCGGTGGCCGTATCCCGCGGGAGTACATCCCGTCCGTGGACGCGGGCTGCCAGGAGGCCATGGAGTTCGGCGTGCTGGCCGGCTACCCGCTGACCGGCGTGAAGGTGACGCTGCTCGACGGCGCCTACCACGACGTCGACTCCTCCGAGCTCGCGTTCAAGATCGCCGGTTCGATGGCCTTCAAGGAGGCCGCGCGCAAGGCCAGCCCGGCCCTGCTCGAGCCGATGATGAAGGTCGAGGTCACGACGCCCGAGGACTACATGGGCGACGTGATCGGCGACATCAACTCCCGCCGCGGGCAGATCCAGTCCATGGAGGACCGGGCCGGCGCCAAGCTGGTCACCGGTCTGGTTCCGCTGTCGGAGATGTTCGGCTACGTCGGAGACCTGCGCAGCAAGACCTCTGGTCGTGCGAGCTACTCCATGCAGTTCGACTCCTACGCCGAGGTTCCCAGGAACGTGGCGGAGGAGATCATCGCGAAGGCCAAGGGTGAGTAACGGGGCTTCGCCCACGTTTCTTACGCTTTAGGCTGGAGCAAAGGCATCGGGGCATTCCGCCGTAAAGTGTTCGCACTTTACGGCGGGCCCCGCCGCCGGCCCCCAAGCGAATACGGCCAAGGGCATCCCCTCGGGGTCCTGGTCGGGTTCGGTAAGACCACCTGAACCCACTCGCAAAGCGCGGGTGGAGTACAGCACCAGTCCACAGGAGGACCCCAGTGGCGAAGGCGAAGTTCGAGCGGACTAAGCCGCACGTCAACATCGGCACCATCGGTCACATCGACCACGGTAAGACCACTCTTACCGCGGCGATCACCAAGGTGCTGCACGACGCGTACCCGGAGCTGAATGAGGCCTCGGCCTTCGATCAGATCGACAAGGCTCCTGAGGAGCGCCAGCGCGGTATCACGATCTCCATCGCGCACGTCGAGTACCAGACGGAGACGCGTCACTACGCCCACGTTGACTGCCCGGGTCACGCGGACTACATCAAGAACATGATCACCGGTGCGGCGCAGATGGACGGCGCCATCCTCGTGGTCGCCGCCACCGACGGCCCGATGCCGCAGACCAAGGAGCACGTGCTCCTGGCCCGCCAGGTCGGCGTTCCGTACATCGTCGTCGCCCTGAACAAGGCCGACATGGTGGACGACGAGGAGATCCTGGAGCTCGTCGAGCTCGAGGTCCGCGAGCTGCTCTCCGAGTACGAGTTCCCGGGTGACGAGGTTCCGGTCGTCAAGGTCTCGGCGCTCAAGGCGCTCGAGGGCGACAAGGAGTGGGGCGAGTCCGTCCTCAACCTGATGAAGGCTGTCGACGAGTCGATCCCGACTCCGGAGCGCGACGTCGAGAAGCCGTTCCTGATGCCGATCGAGGACGTCTTCACCATCACCGGCCGCGGCACGGTCGTCACCGGCCGTATCGAGCGTGGTGTCCTCAAGGTCAACGAGAACGTCGACATCATCGGTATCAAGCCGGAGAAGACCTCCACGACGGTCACCGGTATCGAGATGTTCCGCAAGCTGCTCGACGAGGGTCAGGCCGGTGAGAACGTCGGTCTGCTGCTCCGCGGCATCAAGCGTGAGGACGTCGAGCGCGGCCAGGTCATCATCAAGCCGGGCACGGTCACCCCGCACACCGAGTTCGAGGCCCAGGCGTACATCCTGTCGAAGGACGAGGGCGGCCGCCACACCCCGTTCTTCAACAACTACCGCCCGCAGTTCTACTTCCGTACGACTGACGTGACCGGCGTGGTGACCCTCCCCGAGGGCACCGAGATGGTCATGCCGGGCGACAACACCTCCATGTCCGTCCAGCTGATCCAGCCGGTCGCCATGGAGGAGGGCCTGAAGTTCGCCATCCGTGAGGGTGGCCGGACCGTCGGCGCCGGCCAGGTCACCAAGATCACCAAGTGACCCGGCGCTCCTAGGAGCAACCGATGAAAGGCCCCGTACACCCAGTGTGTACGGGGCCTCTTCGCGTGGTATATGCGCCGATTGGCGTTGGCGAGTCGGCGTGTGGCACACTGTCCAGGTTGCTCGGTTGAGTGCCGATGCTGCGCGCCTCCCGCCGGGAGGACTGGAAGCGAGTCCCGCAGTACTCGTCACCCCTTCTCAGGGGTGGAAGTACGGGAATCTTCCGGGAAGCGTCAGCGGGGCACCGGCCAGGCACCCGGTGGGTCTCACCCCCGGCCCCGCGGCTCGTGCCCCGCACCCCCCTCGCAGGGAATCTCTCACGGGATATCTGTTTGGCGGGACTGCGACACGCCCGACCGCGGGGGTCGGAGAAGAAGGGCCTGCCGGGTCCCAGAGCGTTACGAGAGACAGGACTACGAAGTAGCCATGGCGGGACAGAAGATCCGCATCCGGCTCAAGGCCTACGACCACGAGGTCATCGATTCCTCGGCGAAGAAGATCGTCGAGACGGTGACCCGTACTGGTGCGTCGGTCGCGGGCCCGGTGCCGCTGCCCACTGAGAAGAACGTGTACTGCGTCATCAAGTCGCCGCACAAGTACAAGGACTCGCGCGAGCACTTCGAGATGCGTACGCACAAGCGCCTCATCGACATCCTCGACCCCACGCCGAAGACCGTCGACTCGCTGATGCGTCTCGACCTGCCGGCCGGCGTCGACATCGAGATCAAGCTCTGAGGTGACGCGCGAGATGGCTAAGCAGATCAAGGGCGTCCTGGGCGAGAAGCTCGGCATGACGCAGGTGTGGGACGAGAACAACCGCGTCGTCCCGGTCACCGTCGTCAAGGCCGGTCCCTGCGTCGTCACCCAGGTCCGTACCGCTGACAGCGACGGCTACGACGCCGTCCAGATCGCCTTCGGCGAGATCGACCCGCGCAAGGTGAACAAGCCCCTCAAGGGCCACTTCGCCAAGGCGAACGTCACCCCGCGCCGCCACCTGGTGGAGCTGCGTACCGTCGACGCCGGCGAGTACACGCTCGGCCAGGAGGTCACCGCCGAGGTGTTCGAGTCCGGTGTCAAGGTCGACGTGACCGGCACCAGCAAGGGCAAGGGCACCGCCGGTGTCATGAAGCGCCACGGCTTCGGCGGCCTCGGCGCCGGCCACGGCACGCAGCGCAAGCACCGCTCGCCCGGCTCCATCGGTGGCTGCGCCACCCCGGGCCGCGTGTTCAAGGGCCTGCGCATGGCCGGCCGCATGGGCAACGAGCGGGTCACCACCCAGAACCTGACCGTCCACGCCGTTGACGCGGAGAAGGGACTGCTGCTCATCAAGGGCGCCGTCCCCGGTCCGAACGGCGGCCTCGTCCTGGTCCGTACCGCGGCCAAGGGGGCCTGAGGTAACCGATGAGCACCATTGACATCCTTTCGCCGGCAGGCGACAAGGCCGGGTCCGTCGAGCTCCCCGCGGAGATCTTCGACGCGCAGGTCAGCGTTCCGCTGATCCACCAGGTCGTCGTCGCCCAGCTGGCCGCTGCCCGCCAGGGCACGCACAAGACGAAGACCCGCGGCGAGGTCCGCGGCGGTGGCAAGAAGCCGTACCGCCAGAAGGGCACCGGCCGGGCGCGCCAGGGTTCGACCCGCGCTCCGCAGTTCGCCGGCGGTGGCGTCGTGCACGGCCCCGTGCCGCGGGACTACTCGCAGCGCACCCCGAAGAAGATGAAGGCCGCCGCCCTGCGCGGTGCCCTCTCCGACCGGGCGCGCCACAACCGCATCCACGTCGTCTCCGGCGTGGTCGAGGGCGAGATCTCCACCAAGGCCGCCAAGACCCTGTTCGGCAGAATCAGCGAGCGCAGGAACCTGCTCCTGGTCGCCGAGCGGACCGACGAGGCCGCGTGGCTGTCCGCCCGCAACCTGCCCCAGGTCCACATCCTGGAGCCGGGCCAGCTGAACACGTACGACGTGCTCGTCTCCGACGACGTGGTCTTCACCAAGGCCGCCTTCGAGTCCTTCGTGGCTGGCCCCAAGGCCGCTCAGCTCGAAGGGAGCGACGCCTGATGACTGAGGCGACCGCTGTCACCAGCAAGACCTACACCGACCCGCGCGACGTGCTCGTCAAGCCGGTCGTGTCGGAGAAGAGCTACGCGCTGCTGGACGAGAACAAGTACACGTTCATCGTCGACCCGCGTGCGAACAAGACCCAGATCAAGCAGGCCGTCGAGGCGGTCTTCTCGGTCAAGGTCACCGGGGTCAACACGATCAACCGGCAGGGCAAGCGCAAGCGCACCCGCACCGGCTACGGCAAGCGCAAGGACACCAAGCGCGCCATCGTGACCCTCGCCGAGGGCGACCGTATCGACATCTTCGGCGGCCCGGTCTCCTAACGGAGTCCGAGTCGTCCGGAATCGGACGAGGACTGAGAAATGGGTATCCGCAAGTACAAGCCGACGACCCCGGGCCGTCGTGGCTCCAGCGTCGCCGACTTTGTCGAGGTCACGCGGTCCACGCCGGAGAAGTCGCTGGTCCGCCCGCTGCACAGCAAGGGCGGCCGTAACAACGCCGGTCGTGTGACCGTTCGCCACCAGGGCGGTGGCCACAAGCGCGCCTACCGCGTGATCGACTTCCGTCGTCACGACAAGGACGGCGTGCCGGCCAAGGTCGCGCACATCGAGTACGACCCGAACCGCACCGCGCGCATCGCGCTCCTGCACTACGCGGACGGCGAGAAGCGCTACATCCTCGCCCCGGCTCGGCTGAGCCAGGGCGACCGGGTCGAGAACGGCCCCGGGGCCGACATCAAGCCCGGCAACAACCTCCCGCTGCGCAACATCCCGGTGGGTACGACTCTGCACGCCATCGAGCTGCGGCCCGGCGGCGGTGCGAAGATCGCCCGCTCCGCCGGTTCCTCCGTGCAGCTGATGGCGAAGGAGGGCGCCTACGCCCACCTGCGCATGCCGTCGGGCGAGGTCCGGCTGGTCGACGTCCGCTGCCGCGCCACCGTTGGCGAGGTCGGCAACGCCGAGCAGTCGAACATCAACTGGGGCAAGGCCGGCCGTATGCGGTGGAAGGGCGTCCGCCCGACCGTCCGCGGTGTCGCCATGAACCCCGTTGACCACCCGCACGGTGGTGGTGAGGGCAAGACCTCCGGTGGCCGTCACCCGGTCTCCCCGTGGGGTCAGAAGGAAGGACGTACGCGCTCGCCGAAGAAGGCCAGCAGCAAGCTCATCGTCCGCCGCCGCAAGACCACCAAGAAGCGCTAGGAGCAGGGTTCGATGCCGCGCAGTCTGAAGAAGGGGCCTTTCGTCGACGACCACCTGAGCAAGAAGGTGGACACACAGAACGACGCAGGCACCAAAAACGTCATCAAGACCTGGTCCCGCCGCTCGATGATCGTCCCGGCCATGCTCGGCCACACGATCGCGGTGCACGACGGCCGCAAGCACGTCCCGGTGTTCGTCACCGAGTCGATGGTCGGCCACAAGCTCGGCGAGTTCGCGCCGACCCGCACCTTCCGCGGCCATGAGAAGGACGACCGCAAGTCGCGTCGTCGCTGATCTGCGGAACAAGCGAAGACCGATGACAGACACCGAAGGGACAACCATGGAAGCCAGGGCCCAGGCGCGGTACATCCGCGTCACGCCCATGAAGGCCCGCCGCGTGGTGGACCTCATCCGTGGCATGGATGCCACGGAGGCTCAGGCGGTCCTGCGATTCGCTCCGCAGGCCGCGAGCGTGCCGGTCGGCAAGGTGCTCGACAGCGCCATCGCCAACGCCGCGCACAACTACGACCACACCGACGCCGACAGCCTCTTCATCTCCGAGGCGTACGTCGACGAGGGCCCGACCCTGAAGCGGTTCCGTCCGCGTGCCCAGGGCCGTGCCTACCGGATCCGCAAGCGGACCAGCCACATCACCGTGGTCGTCAGCAGCAAGGAAGGAACCCGGTAATGGGCCAGAAGGTTAACCCGCACGGGTTCCGGCTTGGTGTGACCACGGACTTCAAGTCCCGCTGGTACGCCGACAAGCTGTACAAGGACTACGTCAAGGAAGACGTCGCCATCCGCCGGATGATGACGAAGGGCATGGAGCGCGCCGGTATCTCCAAGGTGGAGATCGAGCGCACCCGTGACCGCGTCCGCGTCGACATCCACACCGCCCGGCCGGGCATCGTCATCGGCCGCCGCGGCGCGGAGGCCGACCGCATCCGCGGCGAGCTGGAGAAGCTCACCGGCAAGCAGGTCCAGCTGAACATCCTCGAGGTCAAGAACCCCGAGACCGATGCTCAGCTGGTCGCCCAGGCCGTCGCCGAGCAGCTCTCCTCCCGCGTCTCCTTCCGTCGCGCCATGCGCAAGAGCATGCAGTCGACGATGAAGGCCGGCGCCAAGGGCATCAAGATCCAGTGTGGTGGCCGTCTCGGCGGCGCCGAGATGTCCCGCTCGGAGTTCTACCGCGAGGGCCGCGTGCCCCTGCACACGCTCCGTGCGAACGTCGACTACGGCTTCTTCGAGGCCAAGACGACCTTCGGCCGTATCGGTGTGAAGGTCTGGATCTACAAGGGCGACGTCAAGAACATCGCCGAGGTCCGCGCCGAGAACGCCGCCGCCCGCGCCGGCCAGCGCCCGTCGCGTGGCGCCGGTGAGCGCCCGGCCCGTGGTGGCCGGGGTGGCGAGCGCGGCCGCGGCCGCAAGCCGCAGCAGCAGCAGGCTCCCGCTGCCGAGGCCCCCAAGGCCGAGGCTCCGGCGGCCCCGGCTGCTGAGGCTGCGTCCCCTTCTACCGGCGGAACGGAGGCCTGACCGTCATGCTGATCCCCCGTAGGGTCAAGCACCGCAAGCAGCACCACCCGAAGCGCAGCGGTATGGCCAAGGGCGGCACCGAGCTTGCGTTCGGCGAGTACGGCATCCAGGCGGTGACCCCGGCGTACGTGACGAACCGTCAGATCGAGTCGGCTCGTATCGCCATGACCCGCCACATCAAGCGTGGTGGCAAGGTCTGGATCAACATCTACCCGGACCGCCCGCTCACGAAGAAGCCGGCCGAGACCCGCATGGGTTCCGGTAAGGGTTCTCCGGAGTGGTGGGTCGCGAACGTCAAGCCCGGCCGGGTGATGTTCGAGCTGTCCTACCCGAACGAGAAGATTGCTCGCGAGGCGCTCACCCGCGCCGCGCACAAGCTTCCGATGAAGTGCCGGATCGTTCGGCGCGAGGCAGGTGAGTCGTGATGGCGGCCGGAACCAAGGCGTCCGAGCTGCGCGAGCTGAACAACGAGGACCTCGTTGCCAAGCTGCGTGAGGCCAAGGAGGAGCTGTTCAACCTCCGCTTCCAGGCGGCGACCGGACAGCTCGAGAACCACGGCCGGCTGAAGGCCGTCCGCAAGGACATCGCCCGGATCTACACCCTGATGCGGGAGCGCGAGCTCGGCATCGAGACGGTGGAGAGCGCCTGATGAGCGAGAAGAATGTGACTGAAACGAAGCAGGAGCGCGGATTCCGCAAGACCCGTGAGGGTCTGGTCGTCAGCGACAAGATGGACAAGACCGTCGTCGTCGCCGTCGAGGACCGCGTCAAGCACGCGCTGTACGGCAAGGTCATCCGCCGTACGAACAAGCTCAAGGCGCACGACGAGCAGAACGCTGCGGGTATCGGTGACCGCGTCCTCCTCATGGAGACCCGGCCGCTGTCCGCGACCAAGCGCTGGCGCGTCGTCGAGATCCTCGAGAAGGCCAAGTAATTCCTGGGGTTCCTCCCAGGACCAGTTCCGCCAGGCTCGGCGGGGGACTTCTCCGGAAGTCCCCCGCCGGGAACCGGCAGACGATCAGGAGATAGACGTGATCCAGCAGGAGTCGCGACTGCGCGTCGCCGACAACACGGGGGCGAAGGAGATCCTTTGCATCCGTGTTCTCGGTGGTTCCGGTCGCCGCTACGCGGGCATCGGTGACGTCATCGTCGCCACCGTCAAGGATGCGATCCCCGGTGGCAACGTGAAGAAGGGTGACGTCGTCAAGGCGGTCATCGTGCGCACCGTCAAGGAGCGCCGCCGCCCGGACGGCTCGTACATCCGCTTCGACGAGAACGCGGCCGTCATCCTCAAGGGCGATGGCGACCCCCGTGGCACCCGTATCTTCGGCCCCGTGGGCCGTGAGCTGCGCGAGAAGAAGTTCATGAAGATCATCTCGCTCGCGCCGGAGGTGCTGTAACCGATGAAGATCAAGAAGGGCGACCTGGTCCAGGTCATCACCGGTAAGGACAAGGGCAAGCAGGGCAAGGTCATCCAGGCCTT
The DNA here is from genome assembly GCF_052245475.1 of Streptomyces sp. 7N604. NCBI lineage: Bacteria > Bacillati > Actinomycetota > Actinomycetes > Kitasatosporales > Streptomycetaceae > Streptomyces > Streptomyces sp. 7N604. Next base: position 66,199 of record NZ_JBQQBX010000014.1, read on the forward strand.
CCCGCGCGAGGACCGCGTCCTGGTCGAGGGTGTCAACCGGGTCAAGAAGCACACCAAGGCCGGCCAGACCGCTCGTGGTTCGAAGACCGGCGGCATCGTGACGACCGAGGCCCCGATCCACGTGAGCAACGTTCAGCTCGTGGTGGAGAAGGACGGCAAGAAGGTCGTCACCCGCGTCGGGTACCGCTTCGACGACGAGGGCAACAAGATCCGCGTTGCCAAGCGGACCGGTGAGGACATCTGATGACTGCCACCACCAACGCACCGCGCCTGAAGCAGCGCTACCGCGAAGAGATCCAGGGCAAGCTGAAGGACGAGTTCTCGTACGAGAACGTCATGCAGATCCCGGGTCTGACCAAGATCGTGGTCAACATGGGTGTGGGCGACGCCGCCCGCGACTCCAAGCTGATCGAGGGCGCCATCCGCGACCTCGCCACGATCACCGGCCAGAAGCCGGCCGTCACCAAGGCCCGTAAGTCCATCGCGCAGTTCAAGCTGCGCGAGGGCCAGCCGATCGGTGCCCACGTCACCCTCCGCGGTGACCGCATGTGGGAGTTCCTGGACCGCCTGCTGTCGCTCGCGCTGCCGCGCATCCGCGACTTCCGGGGTCTGTCGCCGAAGCAGTTCGACGGCCGCGGCAACTACACCTTCGGTCTCACGGAGCAGGTCATGTTCCACGAGATCGACCAGGACAAGATCGACCGGGTCCGAGGCATGGACATCACCGTGGTCACCACGGCGTCCAACGACGCTGAGGGCCGCGCCCTGCTGCGTCACCTCGGCTTCCCGTTCAAGGAGAACTGACCGTGGCGAAGAAGGCTCTGATCGCTAAGGCCGCCCGCAAGCCGAAGTTCGGGGTTCGCGGGTACACCCGCTGCCAGCGCTGCGGCCGGCCGCACTCCGTCTACCGCAAGTTCGGCCTCTGCCGCGTGTGCCTTCGTGAGATGGCTCACCGTGGCGAGCTGCCGGGCGTGACCAAGAGCTCCTGGTAATCCCCGAATCGGGATTACCGGAGGCTCTCGGTAAGCACATGGACGGCGGGCACCCGTAAATACCGCTCTTTCCGCTCACGTAGAGTGGAAGGGTTGGGCGCCCGCCGCCCGGGCTACGCCCGCGGCGTAGCCCGCCAGAAACGCTTACTACGCCGTAGGTCCCCGCACCACACCTGTCCCGACGTACGCGATCGGGGAGAAGGACGGTGCAGACAGGAAACCCCGGCGAGAGAGGCCGAAGGCCATCACATGACCATGACCGATCCGATCGCAGACATGCTGACGCGTCTGCGAAACGCGAACTCGGCATACCACGACTCCGTGTCGATGCCGCACAGCAAGATCAAGTCGCACATCGCGGAGATCCTCCAGCAGGAGGGCTTCATCACCGGCTGGAAGACCGAGGAAGCCGAGGTCGGCAAGAACCTCGTCCTCGAGCTGAAGTACGGCCCCAACCGCGAGCGCTCGATCGCCGGCATCAAGCGGATTTCGAAGCCGGGTCTGCGGGTCTACGCAAAGTCCACCAACCTGCCGAAGGTGCTCGGCGGCCTGGGCGTGGCGATCATCTCCACCTCCCACGGGCTCCTCACCGACAAGCAGGCGCAGAAGAAGGGCGTGGGCGGGGAAGTCCTCGCCTACGTCTGGTAATCGGGAACGGAGGTAAAGCAATGTCGCGTATCGGCAAGCTCCCCATCCCGGTTCCCGCCGGCGTGGACGTCACCATCGATGGCCGTACGGTCCAGGTGAAGGGCCCCAAGGGCGCCCTCGCCCACACCGTCGCGGCGCCCATCGAGGTCGCCAAGGGCGAGGACGGCACCATCGCCGTCACCCGACCGAACGACGAGCGTCAGAACAAGGCCCTGCACGGCCTGTCCCGCACGCTGGTGGCGAACATGATCACTGGCGTGACCACGGGATACGTCAAGAAGCTCGAGATCAGCGGCGTCGGCTACCGCGTCGCGGCGAAGGGCTCCAACCTGGAGTTCTCGCTGGGCTACAGCCACCCGATCCTGGTCGAAGCCCCCGAGGGCATCTCCTTCAAGGTCGAGTCCCCGACCAAGTTCAGCGTCGAGGGCATCGACAAGCAGAAGGTCGGCGAGGTCGCCGCCAACATCCGCAAGCTGCGCAAGCCCGACCCGTACAAGGCCAAGGGCGTCAAGTACGAAGGCGAAGTCATCCGCCGCAAGGTCGGAAAGGCTGGTAAGTAAGCCATGGCATACGGTGTGAAGATCGCCAAGGGCAAGGCCTACAAGGGTGCTGCTCTCAAGCGTCGCCACATCCGCGTCCGCAAGCGGGTCTCCGGTACGCCGGAGCGTCCGCGCCTGGTCGTGACGCGGTCCAACCGCCACATGGTCGCGCAGGTCATCGACGACGTCGCGGGCCACACCCTGGCCTCGGCTTCGTCTCTGGACGCGGCCGTCCGTGGTGGCGAGGGCGACAAGAGCGCCCAGGCCAAGCAGGTGGGCGCCCTGGTCGCCGAGCGCGCCAAGGCCGCCGGTATCGAGGCCGTCGTGTTCGACCGCGGTGGCAACAAGTACGCCGGGCGCATCGCCGCTCTGGCAGACGCCGCCCGCGAGGCCGGGCTCAAATTCTGAGCCGCCCGTCGCGCCAGCGACCGAATGTCGCTGCGTAGCTAGCGGACGTAAACGAGAGAGGTAATCCAATGGCTGGACCCCAGCGCCGCGGTGGCGGCGCCGGTGGCGGCGAGCGGCGGGACCGGAAGGACCGGCGGGACGGCGGCGCTGCTGCTGAGAAGACCGCCTACGTCGAGCGTGTCGTCGCGATCAACCGCGTCGCCAAGGTTGTGAAGGGTGGTCGTCGCTTCAGCTTCACCGCGCTGGTCGTGGTGGGCGACGGTGACGGCACCGTGGGTGTCGGATACGGCAAGGCCAAGGAGGTGCCGGCCGCCATCGCCAAGGGTGTGGAGGAGGCCAAGAAGCACTTCTTCAAGGTCCCCCGGATCCAGGGCACCATCCCGCACCCCATCCAGGGCGAGAAGGCCGCGGGCATCGTCCTGCTCAAGCCTGCTTCCCCCGGTACCGGTGTGATCGCCGGTGGCCCGGTGCGCGCCGTCCTGGAGTGCGCGGGCATTCACGACGTGCTGAGCAAGTCGCTCGGCTCGTCGAACCCGATCAACATCGTGCACGCCACGGTGGAGGCTCTGAAGGGGCTGCAGCGCCCCGAGGAGATCGCCGCCCGCCGTGGCCTGCCCCTGGAGGACGTCGCCCCCGCCGCTCTGCTGCGGGCGCGTGCCGGAGTGGGTGCGTAATGGCCCGCCTCAAGATCACGCAGACGAAGTCCTACATCGGCAGCAAGCAGAACCACCGCGACACCCTGCGCTCGCTCGGCCTGAAGAAGGTCAACGACGTGGTTGTCAAGGAGGACCGACCCGAGATCCGCGGCATGGCGAACACCGTGCGGCACCTCGTGACGGTCGAGGAGGTCGACTGACATGGCGGAGCAGAACCCGCTGAAGGTCCACAACCTCCGGCCTGCCCCTGGCGCCAAGACCGCCAAGACCCGTGTCGGTCGTGGTGAGGCGTCCAAGGGTAAGACCGCTGGTCGTGGCACCAAGGGCACCAAGGCCCGCTACCAGGTTCCGGAGCGCTTCGAGGGCGGGCAGATGCCCCTCCACATGCGCCTCCCGAAGCTGAAGGGCTTCAAGAACCCGTTCCGCACCGAGTACCAGGTCGTGAACCTGGACAAGCTGGCCAAGCTCTACCCGCAGGGTGGCGAGGTCACGGTGGCCGACCTGGTCGCCAAGGGTGCGGTGCGCAAGAACCAGCTCGTCAAGGTGCTCGGCACCGGCGACATCTCCGTGGCGCTGCAGGTGACGGTCGACGCCGTCTCCGGCTCCGCCAAGGAGAAGATCACCGCTGCCGGCGGCACCGTCACCGAGCTCGTCTGAGCACGATGACGCATTCGGCCGGGGATGCCCTCTCGTGGGGCATCCCCGGTTGGTCGTTCCAGGGGGGCGGGTACGCCGGTAAGGTGGCGTGCACTGTTGCTGTGAACACCTGGGGTTCCGCCCCGGGCCGCGCGGACCATGCCGCGCGGCTTTTGACTGATCAGTATTTGCCGATTCTCACGACCGTCACCTCTCGCGCCGATACGCGGGGGTCGCAGGAGGCACCGTGCTCACCGCGTTCGCCCGGGCGTTCAGGACGCCCGACCTGCGCAAGAAGCTGCTGTTCACGCTGGGCATCATCGTGCTGTTCCGGCTCGGGGCGCATATCCCGATCCCCGGGGTGAGCTATCCCAACGTGAAGTACTGCATGGACTCGGCCGAGGGCAGCCAGGGGCTGTTCGGTCTGGTCAACATGTTCAGCGGTGGTGCGCTGCTGCAGATCACGATCTTCGCGCTCGGCATCATGCCGTACATCACGGCGAGCATCATCCTGCAGCTGCTGACCGTGGTCATTCCACGGCTCGAGGCCCTGAAGAAGGAGGGCCAGTCCGGGCAGGCGAAGATCACGCAGTACACCCGCTATCTGACGGTCGCCCTCGCCGTTCTGCAGGGCACGGGCCTGGTGGCCACCGCCCGCAGCGGCACCCTCTTCCCGCAGTGCGACCGCGCCGGGCAGATCATCCCGGACCAGTCGATCTTCGTGACCATCACCATGGTCATCACCATGACCGCGGGCACCGCGCTGATCATGTGGCTCGGCGAGCTCATCACCGACCGCGGCATCGGCAACGGCATGTCGATCCTGATGTTCATCTCGATCGCCGCGGGCTTCCCCCAGGCTCTGTGGCAGATCAAGCTGCAGGGCGAAATCATGCAGGGCTGGCTGGAATTCGGCGTGGTGATCCTCGTCGGCCTCGCGATGGTGGGCCTGGTGGTCTTCGTCGAGCAGGCCCAGCGCCGTATCCCCGTGCAGTACGCGAAGCGCATGATCGGCCGCAGGTCCTACGGCGGTACGTCCACGTACATCCCGCTGAAGGTCAACCAGGCAGGTGTGATTCCTGTCATCTTCGCGTCCTCGCTGCTCTACATTCCAGCCTTGATCGTTCAGTTCAGCGGCTCCAACGCGGGCTGGGCGACCTGGATCAACCAGCATCTTGTGAAGGGTGACCACCCCTATTACATCGTCACGTACTTCCTGCTGATTGTTTTCTTCGCCTTCTTCTACGTGGCTATCTCGTTCAACCCCGAGGAAGTCGCGGACAACATGAAGAAGTATGGTGGCTTCATCCCGGGCATCCGGGCTGGTCGACCCACTGCTGAGTACCTGAGCTACGTGCTCAATCGGATCACCTGGCCGGGGTCGCTGTACCTGGGCTTGATCGCACTTGTGCCGACAACGGCGTTGGCAGGTTTCGGAGCGAACCAGAACTTCCCGTTCGGCGGGACGAGCATCCTGATCATCGTGGGTGTAGGTCTGGAGACCGTTAAGCAGATCGAGAGCCAGCTTCAGCAGCGTAACTACGAAGGGTTCCTCCGCTGATGCGAATCGTCCTCGTCGGGCCTCCTGGGGCCGGCAAGGGTACGCAGGCCGCGTACCTCGCCGAGAACCTGTCGATCCCGCACATCTCCACGGGCGACCTGTTCCGCGCCAACATCAGCCAGGGCACGCCCCTGGGCCGTCAGGCGAAGCAGTACATGAACGCCGGCGAACTGGTACCGGACGAGGTCACCATCGGAATGGCGAAGGACCGGCTCGAGCAGCCCGACGCCGCGGACGGCTTTCTGCTCGACGGCTTCCCGCGCAACCTCAACCAGGCGAAGGCGCTGGACGAGATCCTCGTCGAGGAGGGCATCGCGCTCGAGGCGGTGCTCGACCTCGAGGTCCCCGAGGACGAGGTCGTCAAGCGCATCGCGGGCCGCAGGACCTGCCGCAGCAACAGCGCGCACACCTTCCACGTCGAGTACAAGAAGCCCAAGACCGAGGGCGTGTGCGACGAGTGCGGCGGTGAGCTGTACCAGCGCGAGGACGACAGCGAAGAAACGGTCCGCAAGCGCCTCGAGGTCTACCACAGCGAGACCGAGCCGATCATCGACTACTTCAAGGCCCAGGGCCTGGTCGTGACGATCTCGGCGCTCGGCAAGGTGTCCGAGGTCACCCAGCGGGCCATGGAGGCGCTGCGGCAGAAAGCCGCATAGCGCAGGAGCGTACGCGTACGGTACGGCCGCGGACCCCGACGGGCTTCCGTGGCCGTACTGTTGTCTCCGGCCCCCATCACACAGAAAGCGGAAGTCACTCATGGTGGAGATCAAGACCCCGGAGCAGATCGCGAAGATGCGCGAGGCGGGGCTGATCGTGGCCGCGATCCACGCGGCCTGCCGCGAGGTCGCCGTCCCGGGTGCCACCACCAAGGACCTGGACGACGCCGCCAGGAAGGTCCTCGCCGAGCACGGCGCCAAGTCGAACTTCCTCGGCTATGGCGGCTTCCCCGCAACCATCTGCACATCGGTGAACGATGTCGTCGTCCACGGCATCCCGGACACCGCGACCGTCCTCAAGGACGGCGACATCATCTCCATCGACGCCGGCGCCATCGTCGACGGCTGGCACGGCGACGCGGCCTTCACCGCATTCGTGGGCACTGGTCACGCTCCGGAACTGCGTGAACTCAGCCGGGTCACCGAGGAGTCGATGTGGGCCGGTATCGCCGCCGTCAGGCAGGGCAACCGGCTGGTCGACATCTCCAAGGCCATCGAGGGCTACATCCGCCGCCAGCCCCGCCCGGCCACGGGCAAGTACGGGATCATCGAGGACTACGGCGGCCACGGCATCGGTTCCCAGATGCACATGGACCCGCACCTGCTGAACTACGTGGACCGCAGGCGCGGCCGCGGCCCCCGTCTGGTGCCCGGCTTCTGCATCGCGATCGAGCCGATGGTCAGCCTCGGCACGCCGCGCACCCATGTCCTCGAGGACGACTGGACGGTCAAGACGGACGACGGGACCTGGTCCTCGCACTGGGAGCACTCGGTCGCGCTGACCGAGCAGGGCCCGCTGGTGCTGACGGCCGTCGACGGCGGCAAGGCGAAGCTCGCCGAGCTGGGCGTCACGGCCGCACCCGACCCGCTGGCCTAGGGATTCCGGCCCACAGGGTTAAGGATCTCGGCGGATGGGCAGAGTCATGCCCCGATTCGTCTTTCAGGATGCGCTGACGTAGACTGATGCGTCGGCTCTCGTGCATCCGTATGTCTGCATGCGCGCCCGCGAGCTGATCAAGGTAGCCGATTCGAAGGGCGAAGCGTGGCCAAGAAGCAAGGTGCCATCGAGATTGAGGGCACCGTGATCGAGTCCCTCCCGAACGCCATGTTCAAGGTGGAGCTCCAGAACGGTCACAAGGTCCTGGCGCACATCAGCGGCAAGATGCGGATGCACTACATCCGTATCCTCCCCGATGACCGGGTCGTGGTGGAGCTGTCTCCGTACGACCTGACGCGCGGACGGATCGTCTACCGCTACAAGTAGATCTTGCCCGCACCCCTCCCGTGGGGTGATGGCACTGACCCGGAGAACCTCACATCCCATGAAGGTCAAGCCGAGCGTCAAGAAGATCTGCGACAAGTGCAAGGTGATCCGCCGCCACGGCCGGGTCATGGTCATCTGCGACAACCTGCGCCACAAGCAGCGCCAGGGCTGACGCACGCACGGCCGACCTGCACCTCGCAGTTCTTCGCGCGACGCACGCAACAACACGTACATACGCAGCGCCCGTCCAGCCACGGCTGGCGACACCTCCGGCGGGGGCCGGGGACCCGGACGTACCGCTTCTCCTTCGAGGGGCCGGCGGCCGGGAGCGGCTCTGCGGAAGACCCCCGAACATCAACAGGAGCCATTGAATGGCACGCGTTTCAGGTGTTGACATCCCGCGCGACAAGCGCGTGGAGGTTGCCCTCACCTACGTCTTCGGCATCGGCCGCACGCGGGCGAAGGAGACCCTCGAAGCCGCCGGCGTGAACCCGGACACCCGTGTCCGCGACCTGCCCGAAGAGGACCTGGTCAAGATCCGCGAGTACGTGGACGCCAACCTCAAGACCGAGGGTGACCTCCGTCGCGAGATCCAGGCCGACATCCGCCGCAAGGTCGAGATCGGCTGCTACCAGGGCCTGCGCCACCGCCGTGGCCTGCCGGTCCACGGTCAGCGCACTCACACCAACGCCCGCACCCGCAAGGGCCCGCGTCGCGCCATCGCCGGCAAGAAGAAGCCGGGCAAGAAGTAGTCCTCAGCGGACGCTGCCGAGCGGTCCGAGCTGTAGGACCGACCACCTCCACGGGAGAAGATTCACAGAATGCCTCCGAAGAGCCGTACGGCCGGCGCCAAGAAGGTGCGCCGCAAGGAGAAGAAGAACGTCGCCCACGGGCACGCTCACATCAAGAGCACGTTCAACAACACGATCGTCTCGATCACCGACCCGACCGGGAACGTGATCTCTTGGGCCTCGGCCGGCCATGTCGGCTTCAAGGGCTCGCGCAAGTCGACCCCCTTCGCCGCGCAGATGGCCGCCGAGTCGGCCGCCCGCCGCGCGCAGGAGCACGGCATGCGCAAGGTCGACGTCTTCGTCAAGGGTCCCGGCTCCGGCCGTGAGACCGCGATCCGCTCCCTCCAGGCCACCGGCCTCGAAGTGGGTTCGATCCAGGACGTCACCCCCACCCCGCACAACGGATGCCGCCCGCCCAAGCGCCGCCGCGTCTGATCATCTGAGGTAGGAGACAAGACAACAATGGCGCGTTACACCGGGGCCGACTGCAAGCGTTGCCGTCGGGAGAAGCAGAAGCTCTTCCTCAAGGGGAGCAAGTGCGAGAGCGCGAAGTGCCCGATCGAGATCCGTCCTTACCCCCCGGGTGAGCACGGACGCGGGCGCACCAAGGACAGCGAGTACCTGCTGCAGAAGCGTGAGAAGCAGAAGGCCGCTCGTATCTACGGTGTCCTTGAGAAGCAGTTCCGTGGTTACTTCCAGGAAGCGAACAGGAAGTCCGGCAAGACCGGCGAGAACCTGCTGCGCATCCTGGAGACGCGGCTCGACAACGTGGTCTACCGGGCTGGCTTCGCCAAGTCCCGCGACCACGCCCGTCAGCTGGTCCGCCACGGCCACATCCTCGTGAACGGCCGCAAGACCGACATCCCGTCGGCCCGCGTCACCGTGAACGACATCATCGAGGTCCGCGAGTCCTCCCGTAACCTGACCCCCTTCCAGGTGGCTCAGGCGGAGGCCGGCGAGAAGACCGTCCCGGCGTGGCTGGAGGCGATCCCGTCGCAGCTGCGGATCCTCGTGCACTCCATGCCCGAGCGCCAGGCGATTGACACGCAGGTGCAGGAGCAGCTGATCGTCGAGCTCTACTCCAAGTAGTAGCTGCGATCGAACGGGCGGTACGGCCTTAAGTACGGGACGTACCGCCCGTATCCTTGAATCTCGGCGTCAAATAGCGGGCGCCGAAGACTGGAGGCAATTCCCCATGCTGATCGCTCAGCGTCCCTCACTGACCGAAGAGGTCGTCGACGAATTCCGCTCCCGGTTCGTGATCGAGCCGCTGGAGCCGGGCTTCGGCTACACCCTCGGCAACTCCCTGCGTCGTACGCTCCTCTCCTCGATCCCCGGTGCCGCCGTGACGAGCATCCGGATCGACGGGGTCCTGCACGAGTTCACCACCGTGCCGGGCGTCAAGGAGGACGTCACCGACCTGATCCTCAACATCAAGCAGCTGGTCGTCTCCTCGGAGCACGACGAGCCGGTCGTGATGTACCTGCGCAAGCAGGGCCCGGGTCTGGTCACCGCCGCCGACATCGCCCCGCCGGCCGGTGTCGAGGTGCACAACCCGGACCTCGTCCTCGCCACGCTGAACGGCAAGGGCAAGCTGGAGATGGAGCTGACCGTCGAGCGCGGCCGCGGCTACGTCTCCGCCGTGCAGAACAAGCAGCTGGGCCAGGAGATCGGCCGGATCCCGGTCGACTCCATCTACAGCCCGGTGCTCAAGGTCACCTACAAGGTCGAGGCGACCCGTGTCGAGCAGCGCACCGACTTCGACAAGCTGATCGTCGACGTCGAGACCAAGCAGGCCATGCGGCCGCGTGACGCCATGGCGTCGGCCGGCAAGACCCTGGTCGAGCTGTTCGGCCTGGCCCGTGAGCTCAACATCGACGCCGAGGGCATCGACATGGGCCCGTCCCCGACGGACGCCGCCCTGGCCGCCGACCTCGCGCTGCCGATCGAGGAGCTCGAGCTCACGGTCCGCTCGTACAACTGCCTCAAGCGTGAGGGCATCCACACGGTGGGCGAGCTCGTGGCCCGCTCCGAGGCCGACCTGCTCGACATCCGCAACTTCGGTGCGAAGTCGATCGACGAGGTCAAGGCGAAGCTGGCCGGCATGGGCCTGGCGCTCAAGGACAGCCCGCCCGGATTCGACCCGACCGCCGCCGCGGACGCCTTCGGCGCCGAGGACGAGGGCGACACGGGCTTCGTGGAGACCGAGCAGTACTGAGACGCCTCCGGCTGGGGTGCCCGGTGATCGGCCGGGTGCCCCAGCGCTGGGGCTGAGGTCTTGCCCTCAATCGCCGGACGGGCTTGATATTGCCCGGACGGGCTTGAATGTGAGACTTCCGGCGGGCAACAGCCCGCCGGTAACTGACACCGGTACCTGACACGGCCGGTGCAGACACCGAGGAGAAAGAACCATGCCGAAGCCCGCCAAGGGCGCCCGTATGGGCGGCAGCGCTGCGCACGAGCGGCTCATGCTGGCGAACCTCGCCACCGCGCTGTTCGAGCACGGCCGTATCACGACCACCGAGGCCAAGGCCCGTCGCCTGCGCCCGGTGGCCGAGCGTCTGATCACCAAGGCGAAGAAGGGCGACCTTCACAACCGCCGTCTGGTGCTGCAGACGATCCGCGACAAGGGTGTCGTCCACACCCTGTTCACGGAGATCGGCCCGCGCTACGAGAACCGGCCGGGTGGCTACACCCGGATCACCAAGATCGGCAACCGTCGGGGCGACAACGCGCCCATGGCGGTCATCGAGCTGGTCGAGGCCCTGACCGTGCAGCAGGAAGCGGTGGGTGAGGCCGAGGCCGCCACCAAGCGCTCCGCCAAGGACGCTGCCGGTGACCAGGCCGTCGCGGACCTGAAGAAGGACACGGCTGCCGAGGCCGAGGCCCCGGAGGCGAAGGACGAGGCCGCTGAGGCCCCGGCCGGGGAGTCGAAGGACTCCGACGCCTGACGCTCGTGTGAGCGTGGTCACGGACGGGCCCGCCCCCAGACTGCTGGGGGCGGGCCCGTTCCGCTTGCCGCTTGAGAGGATCTTTGGTGACTGACGACGTGGAGCCCGGTCTCGTACGGGTCCGGCTGGACCTCGCGTACGACGGGAAGGACTTCTCCGGCTGGGCGCGGCAGCGGGAGCGCCGTACGGTGCAGAGCGAGCTGGAGAGCGCCCTGCAGACGGTGATGCGGCTGCCCGAGCCGGTCGAGCTGACCGTGGCGGGGCGTACGGACGCGGGCGTGCACGCGCGCGGCCAGGTCGCGCATGTGGACCTGCCCGAGGAGGTCTGGGCCGCGCACCGGGAGAAGCTGCTGCGGCGGCTCGCGGGCCGGCTGCCGCACGACGTCCGGGTCTGGCAGGTCGCGGAGGCTCCGCCCGGCTTCAACGCGCGCTTCTCCGCGATCTGGCGCCGCTACGCGTACCGGGTCGGCGACCACCGAGGCGGCGTCGACCCGCTGCGCCGCGGCTACGTGCTGTGGCACGACTGGCCGCTGGACATCGGCCTGATGAACGACGCCGCGAAGCGGCTGCTCGGCGAGCACGACTTCGCCGCGTACTGCAAGAAGCGCGAGGGCGCGACGACGATCCGCAAGCTGCTCGACCTGCACTGGGAGCGGACGGAGGACGGCCTGGCGGTCGCGACGGTCCGGGCGGACGCGTTCTGCCACAACATGGTGCGCGCCCTGGTCGGGGCCCTGCTGCTGGTCGGGGACGGGCACCGCCCGGTGGACTTCCCCCGCGCGGTCCTGGCGGGCCGCGTCCGGCACTCCGCGGTCAATGTCGTACGCCCGCACGGCCTGACCCTGGAGGAGGTCGGCTACCCGCCGGACGACCAGCTGGCCGCACGCAACCTGGCGGCGCGGAACAAGCGGTCGCTGCCGGGGGATACGGGGGCTGCTTCCGGTCCGGGGGCGGGCTGCTGCTGAGCCCGGCCCACCCGGCCCGAGCCGTCCCCCGCGACGGACCGGTTCGGCACCGGCGTCAGATCTCCTCGAGAACGCCCTTCAGCAGCAGATTCCAGCGCCCGGCCCGCCGGGCGAGGGTCATGGCGGTCAGCGGCGTGATGTCCACGCTCCAGTAGGAGTGCGGCGGTGCTTTGAGCGCATAGACGAGAGCGGCGCGTACGACGTCGGGTTCGGCCACCGCGAGGATGTGCCCGTCGTTGCCGGCCTGCCGGGTGTCGAGCCAGGCGCCCACCCGGGATATGAACGTCAGCAGCGACTCGCCGCCGTGTGGCACCGCCCGCGGGTTGGCGAGCCAGGTGTCGACGGCGCGGGGCTCATGCGCCATCACCTCCTCCAGGGTGCGTCCGTGCCATCGGCCCATGTCGCATCCGCGCAGCGCGGGCTGGGCGAGCGGGGAGAGGCCGAGAATCCTTCCGGTCTCCCGGCAGCGGGGTGAGGGTGAGCAGTAGCGCAGGTCCGCCGCGGCCAGATGAAGGAGGGCGGGCGCCGCTCGTTCGGCCTCGTGCCAGCCTGTCGCGTCGAGGGGGCGGTCGTCACCGAATCGCACCTCGAGCAGGGAGGAACTGCGGGCGGCGGCGAGCAGCGTGAGGCGGATACTCATCCGGCGATGCTAAAGCGGAAGCTCATGCTCCACCCTCGGTCGGCCGACATCTTCACGACTGATGCCGGGGAGGTGCCGTCTCCTCGGTCCAGACGTGGGTGCAGGTCGGGCACTGCAGATGGACGACCGTCCCGGCGTTGCCCAGCAGATAGCGCCAGTGGGTCAGGCAGGTGCGGCCCGCCAGGCAAGTGGCACAGTCGCGGTGGTCCTGGCACCGGGGACAGGGGAGCCAGGCCCTGCGTGCCTTGTCGGCGTCGGGGTCAAGCGGGAGCATGGCCGTTCCCTGGCCGGGCGGGGAGGACTCCGGCGGCCACGAGCTCGTCGTGGATCTTCTGCTGCTGCTCGTCGAGGCCCGAGTAGAGCAGGTCGTACGCCTCGTCCTCGGACGCCATCACGGCAGCCGGGTCCCAGTCGGGCCCCAGTGCCGCCACGACCTCGGCGCGGCGGCGCGCCTCGTCACGGGTGAGGTCGAACGCGAATATGTGGTGGTCGGGGGCACTGTCCTGGGCCATGGCTGAGCTCTCATGTGCTGAATCGGTGCAGGTCCGACCTGCCTATCACCCGGGGGCCGCGCCCGAGGAGGCCGCGGCCGGGAGATCCGTGTCACTCGGCAGGCCGGGCCTCACGCCTGCGGTCGGCGGCGCCAGGCCCTGAGGAGCTGACCGCCCACGTAGAGCGTCGCGAAGGTGGCGAGGGAGGCCCGCAGGGCGCCGACGTCGGGGGACCACCAGGCGTAGGCCGTGGCCGGGAGGAAGACCAGCAGGGCCAGGGTGCGCGGGATCCACCAGCGGGCGGGGAGGCGGGCGGAGGAGGCCCGGGCGGCCGTGTCCTGCGGCATCGCGCCCGGCTCCGTGGCCATCGAGTCCCTGAGGCCGGTCAGCAGACCGCGGCGGACGATGAGCTGGGCGCCGGGGAAGCCTTCAAGAACGTTTCTGCGGTCGCCGAAGCCGCCCGGCGGGGCGGGCAGCCCGAGGCTCCTGACCAGGTCGGCCTGGCGGCGGGCGGCCTCGTCCGAGCCGCGCAGCAGGGCCGTCACCGGCCGTGCGTCCGGGAGGGCGAAGGCCGTGGCCAGGGCGCGGGCGGTGACGGAGGCATCCTCCAGGGAGGGGATCGGCGCGGCGGGGTCCCACTGGTGTCCTGCCACGCGCCTGCCCTTGTGGAAGAGGGCGAAGCCGTAGCGGTCTCCGCTGCGGTGGAGGACGATCGCGGGCCACTTCTCACCCGTGATCAGGGTGTCGACGGCGGCGGTCAGCGGCTCCTCGCCGAGCAGGGTGCCCCGCCGGGGCGCTCCCGGTTCCGCGGCGAGCTCCACGTACGTGGCGGAGGCCCCGGCGGGGGCGACCCTGAGCGAGGCGCTGCAGAGCAGGGCCGCCTGTGCGACCTTGTGCGGGACGGCCGCGCAGATGGCGAGCGTGTGCGGGGCCCAGTCGGGGTGGGCGGCCGGGGCGGGCCGCGGCTGCGGCGGCCTGCCGAAGAACGGTATCTGCATGGCGACTTGCATGCGTACGCCCGTCCGGAAGTCGAGGAACTCCCGGCGCGCTTCGCCGAAGTAGCCCCAGGGGAAGCTGCGGGCGTGGACGCCGATGGCCCGGAAGGCCTCCAGCGCCTCCGTCCACCGCCCGGCGCGCAGCAGCATCAGGGCGAGGTGGTTGCGGACACCGGCGATCTCCGGGTCGCCCGGCTCGTACCACGAGGAGAGTTCGAGCGCGCGCTCGACAGCCGCGTCGATACGGTCCTCCGCGATCGGCCCGTCTTCGGTGTCGTCGGCCACGACCTCGTACTCGATCGCGGCGAGCAGTGGGAGTGCGTGCAGTTTGGAGCCGGGGAGGGCCTGTTCTGCGGCGTGTTCCGCGAAGGCGAACATCTCCTCGTGCGAGCCGTACCACTTCTCGCACAGGTACTGCAGGGCGGTGGTGTGGCAGCCGTAGTGGTGCGGCGCCCGCTCGATGGCCTGCTCCCAGTACGCGTCGAAGACCTCGCGGGGCGCCTGGATGCCGCGGGCGTGGGTGAGCGCGATCCGCCACGGCACCGGGTCGGTCGGGTTCAGCTCGGCGGCCGCGCGGATCACCGGGACGGCGTCCTCGAGCAGCGCGAAGAACGCCCGGAACTGGTCCCGCGAGACGTCCTTGGCCCTGGCCGCACTGCGGATCTGCCACGCCTGGTCGATGCAGAGGTCGGCCTTGACCAGCAGCGCGTCAGGGTCCTCCGGTGACTCGGCGAGCCAGCCGTCCAGCCAGCCCGGGTTGTGCAGGGCGAACTCGGCGAGCGCGGAGACGTATCCGTCGCGGCGCTCCCACTCGGCGCCGAGCCGCGTCGCGGCGAGCAGCTCGCGCGCGGGCGCGAAGTCGCCCGCACCGGCGGCGGACAGGGCGGCGCGCAGCGGCGCGTCCGGGGCGTCGAGGACGACGGCCTCGTCGGGCGGCAGGTCGGTGCCGACGCTCGAGCCGTGGCGCAGCATGCGCGGGAAGGTGATCAGAGAGCGGAAGGAGGGCACGGTTGCTCATTCAAGAGCCCACAACTCGGTGCCGACCAGGGGCTTTCGATGACGATGCGATATCGGTCGACCGTCGCCGTCCGGGCGCCCGTCAGTTCGTCGTCTGTGCCGTGGCCGCCGCAGAGGCCTGCGCCTCGCCGCGGTCGACGATGCGCGCGAACGTGAAGTCGGCGATGTCCTTGGCCGCCTGCCGGGCCTTGGTGTCGGAGGTTGTGACCGCCTTGCCCGACGTGTAGCCGGAGACGGTGAAGTAGGCATAGCGGCCGATGGAGTTGGTGGTCAGGCGGCAGGCCGTCGCGCGGCAGAAGGACGGGATGCCGGCGCCCGAGAGCGACTGGATGTTGCCGGACGCCCGCTGCTTGGCCTTCGAGGCCTGCGCCTGGGTGTCGAACACGGCGACGCCGACGGTGACGGCCACGCCGCCCCGCTCGAAGCTCGCGCGAATCACCTGGTCGCAGCCGTTCCCGGTGAGCGCCGGGGCGAGGCGGGCGGAGGCCGCGGAGCCACAGCTCTTGGTCGTAGCCGTGGCGCCCTTGTCGTACGAACGGCTGCTCATCGTCAGGGACTTGCCCGGGAAGAGGGTGCTCGCGCTGAGCGGCGCGGTGTCCTTGCGCTCGTCGGAGATGAAGTCGAGCGGGTCGGGCGGCGGCGGTACGGAGACGTCGGAGAAGGTGGGTTCCGGCTGCTCCGGCTCGGCGGGCAGGGTCTCGGGCGTGGGCAGGGACTGCGGTTTGTCGTCCGAGCTGTTGGCGTTGACCACCGCCGTCGCGACGACCGCGGCCACGGCCGCCGTCGCTATCGCGCCGCCCACCATCAGCACCATGCGGCGCCGCCGCATGCGGGCCGCCGTGCGGTCCGCGAGCGCTCCCCAGTCCGGAGTCCCCGACTGCGACGGAGACTGCTGCGGACCCCCCGGGCCGGAAGGCCCCCCTTGCCCAAAACTCATGGCGCGCATCCTACGGAAGAAATTGCGGTTGGTGCGCGGGCGATCCGGGAGGCCGCTGGGGCTCATGTGAGAGGAGGGGCCAGTGGTGCGTGCACGGCCGGGCGCGCCGGGCTTGCCGGACCCGTTTTGACCCGTCCGGGGGCGGGCCGGTATTCTGCCAGTTCGTTATGCGTATTGGCTTGCTCGTTCTCACGTGAGAGGCCGTTACGCCGGTCCACCGGGCCGATGACCAGCGGCAGGCACTCGGTTTGCGTCACCGATGTGCGGCCAGGGCTGTCGTGATCGTCCGGGTGGCCTTGTCAGGACCACACTCACTGAAGAAGCGAAGGCTACGACCGTGCGTACGTACAGCCCCAAGCCCGGCGACGTGACGCGTCAGTGGCACGTCATCGATGCCACCGACGTTGTTCTGGGCCGTCTGGCCTCCCAGGCCGCCACCCTTCTCCGGGGCAAGCACAAGCCGGTGTACGCGCCGCACGTTGACGCTGGTGACTTCGTCATCATCATCAACGCTGACAAGGTGCACCTCTCCGGCAACAAGCGGACCCAGAAGCTGGCCTACCGCCACTCCGGCTACCCGGGTGGTCTGCGGTCCGTCCGCTACGACGAGCTGCTGGACAAGAACCCCGAGAAGGCCGTCGAGAAGGCCATCAAGGGCATGCTCCCCAAGAACTCCCTGGGCCGTCAGATGCTCTCGAAGCTGAAGGTCTACGCGGGCGCCGAGCACCCGCACGCCGCTCAGCAGCCGGTCCCGTTCGAGATCACCCAGGTCGCGCAGTAGTCCGGCCACCCCTAAGACGAAGAGAATCTGAGGAGAATCGTGGCCGAGACCACCACTGAGACCCCCCTCGACGAGGTCGAGGAGTACACCACCGAGACGCCCGAGGCGACCGAGTTCACCTCCGAGTCGCTGGCGTCCCGCTTCGGCGAGCCCCAGCCGGCCGCCGGCACCGGCCGCCGCAAGAACGCCGTGGCGCGCGTCCGCATCGTGCCGGGCAGCGGCCAGTGGAAGATCAACGGTCGCACCCTGGAGGAGTACTTCCCCAACAAGGTGCACCAGCAGGAAGTCAATGAGCCCTTCAAGGTGCTCGAGCTGGACAACCGCTACGACGTGGTCGCCCGTATCGCGGGTGGCGGCGTGTCGGGCCAGGCCGGTGCGCTGCGCCTGGGCATCGCCCGCGCGCTGAACGAGGCGGACGTGGACAACAACCGCGGCCCGCTGAAGAAGGCCGGCTTCCTGACGCGCGACGACCGCGCGACCGAGCGCAAGAAGGCGGGTCTGAAGAAGGCCCGTAAGGCGCCGCAGTACAGCAAGCGCTGACCGCTCGTACCCGTACGACCGCCCCGGCGGCACTTCTTTGTGCTGCCGGGGCGTTCGTCTATGGGTCTGCGGGCAGCCGGGCGTATACAGGCAGCAGGCGCTCAGCGCTCACGAGCCGGCAATTTCGATGCAACTCGGAGGACACCAGTGGGACGACTCTTCGGCACGGACGGTGTGCGCGGCGTCGCCAACGCGGACCTGACGGCGGAGCTGGCGCTCGGCCTGTCAGTCGCGGCGGCGCACGTGCTCGCCGAGGCGGGTACGTTCGAGGGCCATCGGCCTACGGCGGTGGTGGGGCGTGATCCGCGCGCGTCCGGAGAGTTCCTGGAGGCCGCCGTCGTGGCGGGCCTCGCGAGCGCGGGCGTGGACGTCCTGCGCGTCGGTGTGCTGCCCACCCCCGCGGTGGCGTATCTCACCGGCGCGCTGGGCGCCGACCTCGGCGTGATGCTCTCCGCCAGCCACAACCCGATGCCGGACAACGGGATCAAGTTCTTCGCGCGCGGCGGGCACAAGCTCGCGGACGAGCTGGAGGACCGGATCGAGGCGGTCTACGAGGAGCACACGTCGGGCGAGCCGTGGGACCGGCCGACGGGTGAGGGCGTGGGCCGCGTCCGGACGTACGACGAGGGGTTCGACAACTACGTCGCCCATCTGATCGGGGTGCTTCCGCACCGGCTCGACGGGCTGAGGGTCGTCCTCGACGAGGCGCACGGCGCGGCCTCGCGGGTCTCGCCCGAGGCGTTCGCGCGCGCCGGAGCCGAGGTGATCACCATCGGTGCGGACCCCGACGGCCTCAACATCAACGACGGCTGCGGCTCCACCCACCTGGACCTGCTGAAGGCCGCGGTGGTCGAGCACGGGGCCGACCTGGGCATCGCGCACGACGGGGACGCGGACCGCTGCCTGGCGGTGGACGCGGCGGGCAACGAGGTCGACGGCGACCAGATCCTGGCCGTCCTCGCGCTCGCGCTGCGCGAGGACGGGGGGCTGCGGAAGAACACCGTGGTCGCCACGGTGATGTCGAACCTGGGCTTCAAGCTGGCCATGGAGCGCGAGGGCGTCGGGCTGGTGCAGACGGCGGTCGGCGACCGGTACGTGCTGGAGTCGATGAAGAGCGAGGGCTACGCGCTGGGCGGCGAGCAGTCCGGGCACGTGATCATCCTGGACCACGCGACGACTGGCGACGGCACCCTGACCGGGCTGATGCTGGCGGCGCGGATGGCGGCCACGGGCCGCAGCCTCGCGGATCTCGCGAGCGTCATGGACCGGCTGCCGCAGGTACTGATCAACGTCCGTGACGTGGACAAGGCGCGGGTCGGGACGTGCGAGGAGCTGTCGGCGGCCGTGGCGGACGCGGAGCGCGAGCTGGGCTCCACGGGCCGGGTGCTGCTGCGTCCTTCCGGTACGGAGCCGCTGGTACGGGTCATGGTCGAGGCCGCGGACATCGAGCACGCGCGGTCGGTGGCCGGGCGGCTGGCGGATGTGGTGAAGTCCGCGCTGGGGTAGGCCGGGGGTCTCGGGGCGCGGTGCGGTCCCGCCTGGTCAGGTCCGGGTCGGGCCTGGGTCAGGTCCGGGTCGGGCCTGGGTCAGGTCTGGGTCGGGCCTGGGTCAGGTCCGGGGCGCCGGTTCAGGCCGCTTTCCGGGCGTCCCTCGCCGTACGCTCGCGCTGTTTCGCCCAGAAGATCTTCTGGGCGATCAGCGTGAGCGTGCCCGCGATGACGATGCCCGCGAGGTTCAGCAGGAGCTGTTCCGTCGAGCCGCGGGCCTGGCCGTACTCGCCGTAGCTGAGCGCGACGGCGGCGTTGGCGGCGGCCGGGACGGTGGTGACCGAGATCGCCACGCCCACGAGGGCACCGGACTTCGCCGAGGTGAGGGACAGCGTCCCGGCGATGCCCGCGAGGACGGCCACGACGAACGAGAACAAGTCCGGCTTCCAGATGAAGTCGGTGTTCGGACGGTCGGCGGTGATGTCGTCGTCGTGGAACAGGCCGAAGCCGTCCATCATCAGGCTGAAGCCCGCGGTCAGGGCCATGGCGGCGGCGAAGCCGACGAGCAGCGCGACCAGGGAGCGCCAGGCGAGCCCGGGCGCCCGCTGGACCAGGGCGGTGCAGATGCCCGCGAGCGGCCCGAACTCCGGGCCGACGGCCATCGCGCCGACGATCAGGATGGCGTTGTCGAGCACCACGCCGCAGGCGGCGATCATCGTCGCGACGGCGAGGAATGCCAGGTAGGTCACGGAGAGCGTCGACTCCTCGTGCGTGGACTCGGCCAGGTGCTCCCACAGCACGGCGTCCGCGCCCTCGCCCGGGGCGTCCGCCTCCGCCTTGTCCGCCCGCTTCGACAGCGACAGGTCGATGTTCCCGACGGCGATCGAGCCGTCCTCCTCGAGGCCCAGCTCGCGCAGCTCGGCCAGCAGTTCGTCCGCGGACTCCCGGGCGACGTCGCACATGACCACGTCGCCGGCCGGATCGCGGGCGGCGCCCGGCAACAGCGCGACGTGCGTGGTCCCGATGTGCTTCTCGATGCGCGCGAGGGCCTCGTCGGTGCGGTCGGCGGGCACGATCAGGCGGAGATGCAGCACGGTCGTGTTCCTCAGAGTTTGCGCAGCGACAGGCGCTGCACCTTGTGGTCGGGCCCCTTGCGGAGCACCAGCGTGGCACGGCCCCGGGTGGGGGCCACGTTCTGTTCGAGATTCGGCCGGTTGACGGTACGCCAGATCATGCGGGCGTAGTCCAGGGCCTCGTCCTCGGAGACCTGGGTGTACTTGCGGAAGTACGAGAAGGGGTTCTGGAAGGCGGTCTCGCGCAACTTGCGGAAGCGGCCGAGGTACCAGCGCTCGATGTCCTCGGGGCGCGCGTCGACGTAGACGCTGAAGTCGAAGAAGTCCGCGAGGCCCAGGCGGGTCCTGCCGTCCTTGCCGGGCAGGGCGGGCTGCAGGACGTTGAGGCCCTCGACGATGAGGATGTCCGGGCGGCGTACGGTCAGCCGCTCGCCGGGCACGATGTCGTAGATCAGGTGCGAGTAGACGGGGGCCGTCACCTCGTCCTTGCCGGACTTCACGTCGGCGACGAAGCGGGTCAGGGCGCGGCGGTCGTAGGACTCGGGGAAGCCCTTGCGGGACATCAGGCCGCGGCGGTGCAGTTCGGCGTTGGGCAGCAGGAAGCCGTCGGTGGTGACCAGCTCCACGCGCGGGTGCTCGGGCCAGCGGGCCAGCAGCGCCTGGAGGAGGCGGGCGGCGGTCGACTTGCCGACGGCGACGCTGCCCGCGACGCCGATGACGAAGGGGGTGCCGGGCTGCGAGCCGTGGCCGTTGCCCGCGTCGCCGAGGAAGGTGTTGAGCGCACCGCGGAGGCTGCTGGTGGCGCCCACGTAGAGGTTGAGCAGCCGGGACAGCGGCAGGTAGACGTCACGCACCTCGTCGAGGTCGATCACGTCGCCGAGGCCGCGCAGCCGCTCGACCTCTTCGGCGGTCAGCGGCAGCGGCGTCTTCTCCCGCAGGGCGCTCCACTCGGCGCGGGTGAGATCTACGTACGGGCTGGTCTCGGGCCGGCGCCGGTCGGCGCCGCGCGGCGGCGCTGCCGCGGGTGAGGTGATCGTCACGTACCTCATTGTCGGGGCTGGCCGCGGGGGGCGGGGCGTGGTCTCGCTCACGCTGGCGGGGAGGCGCAGGGGGCTGCGTGGGGCCGCGGAGGGGGTTTCGGCCGGGGCTGGGTGGGGGTGGCGTTCCGGGGTTATCCACAGGCTCCGCGGAATGTCGGTGGCGCACGTCACAGTTGTGGCTAGAAGCGGACGCCGCGACGGAGGCCCGCAGACGCAAGGGGAGTTCCATGACGTACGCGATCCAGGCAGAGGGCCTGGCCAAACGCTTCAAGGAGACCCAGGCGCTGGCCGGAGTGGATCTGGCCGCGCGCACCGGCACCGTGCTCGGGATGCTGGGCCCCAACGGTGCGGGGAAGACGACCGCGGTCCGGATCTTCGCCACGTTGCTCCGGCCCGACGGCGGGAGAGCCATGGTCGCCGGTCATGATGTGGTGCGGGAGGCCGGCCTGGTGCGCTCCGTCGTCGGGCTGACCGGGCAGTACGCGGCGGTGGACGAGAATCTGACCGGCACCGAGAACCTGCTGATGATCGGCCGGCTGCTGGGCATGCCGCGGCGCGAGGCGCGGGCGCGGTCCGCCGAGCTGCTGGACCGCTTTCAGCTGAGCGACGCGGCCGGGCGGGCGACGAAGACGTACTCCGGGGGCATGCGGCGGCGTCTCGACCTGGCGGCGAGCCTGGTGGGCAGGCCGCAGATCCTCTTCCTCGACGAGCCGACCACCGGTCTCGACCCGTACAGCCGCGGCGAGCTGTGGGACATGCTGCGCGGCCTGGTCGCCGAGGGTATGACGGCGCTGCTGACGACCCAGTATCTGAACGAGGCCGACCAGCTTGCGGACGAGATCGTGGTGATCGACAAGGGCCGAGTGATCGCGAACGGAACGCCGGACGATCTGAAGTCCCAGGTCGGGGGCCAGGTCCTGCAACTGCGGCCGGTGATGGCTGCGGATCTGGTCACGGCCCATTCGCTGGTGGCCGAGGCGGCGGGCTCGCAGACCCGGATCGAGGGCGAGGTGATCACCGCTCCGGTGAACGACCCCGCGCTGATGCCCGCGGTCGTACGGCGGCTGGACCAGGCGGGGATAGCGCTGCGCGAGCTGACGCTGCGCCGCTCCTCCCTCGACGAGGTGTTCCTGGCGCTGACCGGGCACCGGGCCGAGCCGGACAAGGCCGAGGAGGCCGCCCCGGACGAGGGCGAGTTCGAGAGAGTGGGGAGCCCGTCATGACCGCCGCGACGATCACCGCCCCGCTGAGCAAGAGCGGCCGGGTGCGGCCGGGCGCCGCGCTCCGGCAGACGGCCACCATGGCCTGGCGCAGCCTGGTGGCGGTCAGGCACAACCCGCTGGAGCTGGTGGACTACAGCATCACGCCGATCATGTTCGTGTTCCTCTTCACGTATGTCCTCGGCGGGCAGATGGCCGGGTCGCCCAGGGAGTATCTGCAGTACGCGCTGCCCGGGATCATCGTGCAGAACACGCTGTTCATGACCATGTACACAGCGATGGCGCTGAACACCGATCTGACCAAAGGGGTCTTCGACCGGCTGCGGAGCCTGCCGATAGCCCGGTCGGCGCCCCTGTTCGGCCGGATCACGGCCGATCTGTCCAAGCATCTGTGGGCGATGCTGCTGATGATCGCCCTGGGTACGCTGCTCGGCTTCCGGATTCACGCCGGGCTCGGCGGGTTCCTGGCGGGCGCCTTGCTGTTGATCGCCTTCGCCGCGGCCGTGTCGTGGTGCGCTGTGCTCATCGGCATGCTGGCGGGCGACGCGGAGAAGGTGCAGGCGTTCGCCTTCACACTGATCTTCCCGATCACCTTCACCAGCAGCGCGTTCGTACGGGTGGAGACGATGCCGGGCTGGCTCCAGGCGTGGGTGGACGTCAATCCCGTGACCCATCTGTCGGACGCCTTCCGCGGGTTGCTCGTCGGCGGAGAGGTCGCGGCGCCGGTGCTCTGGTCGCTGATGTGGGCGGCCGGGATAGCCGCGGTGTTCTTCCCGCTCGCGATGCGGGCGTATCGCGCCCGGGCCTGATTGCGGCATTCAGGGAGTACGTTCACGAAATGTCTGTACCTGGGGCGCGTTGACCGCTACTTTCACCGCGGGGGACAGAGCCGAAAACACCACCCATGGGGGGACGCCATGGACGCCATGCCCGCCCGCATGCCCTCGCGCATGCCCGTACGCCTGCGTGACCTCGTCAGACGCCGAGCGGAGCGAGTGACCGCGGAGCGCCTGGCACAACGCGATCTGGCCGCCCGGATCCAGAGCGATCTGGCCGCCGAACTGCCGGACGAGGACGTGCGGGAGGACCTCGCCGACTGCCTCGACCTCTACGAGCCGGGGAGCAAGCCGCGCTGCGAGGAGGCGGAGTACCTCTCGATGGTCCGGGAGGCGATCGACCGGATGGAGGGCGGCCGGTGAGCGATACACGGACGCAGGCGACGTAAGCTGCGGCCATGTGCGGAATCGTTGGCTATGTGGGAGGGCAGTCGGCCCTCGACGTCGTGATCGCCGGCCTCAAGAGGCTGGAGTACCGGGGCTATGACTCGGCCGGGGTCGCCGTGCTCGCCGACGGCGGGCTCGCCGCCGCCAAGAAGGCGGGCAAGCTCGCCAACCTCGAGAAGGAGCTGGCCGACCGGCCGCTGCCGAGCGGCACCACTGGCCTCGGGCACACCCGGTGGGCCACCCACGGCGCGCCCACCGACGCCAACGCCCATCCGCACCTGGACAACGCGGGGCGCGTCGCCGTCGTCCACAACGGCATCATCGAGAACTTCGCCGCGCTGCGCGCCGAGCTGGCCGACCGCGGTCACCAGCTGGCGTCCGAGACCGACACCGAGGTCGTCGCCCACCTGCTCGCCGAGGCCTTCTCCTCCAGCGGTGATCTGGCCGAGGCGATGCGGCAGGTGTGCCGGCAGCTGGAGGGCGCGTTCACGCTCGTCGCCGTGAGCGCGGACGATCCGGACGTCGTGGTCGGGGCGCGCCGTAACTCGCCGCTGGTCGTCGGCGTCGGCGACGGTGAGGCCTTCCTGGCTTCCGACGTCGCCGCGTTCATCGCGCACACCCGCGAGGCCATCGAGCTCGGCCAGGACCAGGTCGTCGAGCTGCGCCGGGACGGGGTGACGGTCACCGACTTCGACGGGGCGCCCGCGGAGGTGCGCGACTACCACGTCGACTGGGACGCCTCCGCCGCCGAGAAGGGCGGCTACGACTACTTCATGCTCAAGGAGATCGCCGAGCAGCCGAAGGCCGTGGCCGACACGCTGCTGGGCCGGATCGACGTCGCGGGCTCGCTGTCGCTGGACGAGGTCCGCATCCCCGACTCCGTACTCCGTGAGGTCACCAAGATCGTCATCGTGGCGTGCGGGACCGCCTTCCACGCCGGGATGATCGCCAAGTACGCGATCGAGCACTGGACTCGGATCCCCTGCGAGACCGAGCTTGCGAGCGAGTTCCGCTACCGGGACCCGATCCTCGACCCGCGGACGCTCGTCATCGCCATCTCGCAGTCCGGCGAGACCATGGACACGCTGATGGCGCTCCGGCACGCGCGCGAGCAGGGCGCGAAGGTGCTCGCCATCTGCAACACCAACGGCTCGACGATTCCGAGGGAGTCGGACGCGGTCCTCTACACCCACGCCGGGCCCGAGGTCGCGGTCGCGTCGACCAAGGCCTTCCTCACCCAGCTGGTGGCCTGCTACCTGGTCGCCCTGTACCTGGGACAGGTGCGCGGCACGAAGTGGGGCGACGAGGTCCGCTCCATGATCCGCGAACTGTCCGCGATCAGCACGCAGGTCGAGCAGGTGCTCGCCACGATGGAGCCCGTACGGGAGCTGGCGCGGACGCTCGCGGACAACAACACGGTGCTCTTCCTCGGGCGGCACGTGGGGTATCCGGTGGCCCTGGAGGGCGCGCTCAAGCTCAAGGAGCTGGCGTACATGCACGCCGAGGGCTTCGCGGCAGGCGAGTTGAAGCACGGCCCGATCGCGCTGATCGAGGATGACCTGCCGGTGGTCGTGGTCGTGCCGTCGCCGCGCGGGCGGTCCGTGCTCCACGACAAGATCGTCTCCAACATCCAGGAGATCCGGGCCCGGGGCGCGAGGACGATCGTGATCGCGGAGCAGGGCGACGACGCGGTCGTGCCCTACGCCGACCACCTCATCCGCATCCCGGCCACCCCGACCCTGCTCCAGCCGCTGGTCGCCACCGTGCCGCTGCAGGTCTTCGCCTGCGAACTGGCCACGGCCCGCGGCAACGAGGTCGACCAGCCGCGCAACCTCGCCAAGTCCGTCACGGTCGAGTGACCGGATCGGCCGGACAGGGGCGCGCGTGATCATCGGGGTGGGCATCGACGTGGCCGAGATCGACCGCTTCGCGGAGGCGCTGGAGCGTACGCCGGGGCTGGCGCAGAGAGTCTTCGTCGAGAGCGAACTGTGGCTCCCGAGCGGGGAGCGGCGCGGGGTCGCCTCCTTGGCGGTCCGGTTCGCCGCGAAGGAGGCCCTGGCCAAGGCGCTGGGCGCCCCGTCCGGACTCCACTGGACGGACGCGGAGGTCTTCACGGAGGACAGCGGCCGCCCCCGCCTGAGGGTCAAGGGCACGGTGGCGGCCCGGGCGGCGGAACTGGGCGTCCGGGAATGGCATGTCTCGCTCAGCCACGATGCGGGGGTCGCGTCCGCTGTGGTCATCGCGGAGGGGTGACCCTCCGTTGTGGGCATTCGTTCCGCGGGGCGGAACGGTGGGCACAACGCGGCCACCGGCGTGCAGCCGCGTATGAAACGGAACCCACAGCGGGGCATTGCGCGCCGTTGCCGGGCCGCCCACCCTCCCCCATAGCCTGAACGGCATGGGGGCACCCCACCCCATCGCCCCGCGGAACGACTGCCCACAACCCGGCAGACTGGGGGCATGAGGACTGCGTACAGCGTGGAGACCGTGCGGGGCGCCGAGCGGGAGTTGATGGCGCGGTTGCCGGAGGGGGCACTCATGCAGCGCGCCGCGGCCGGCCTGGCAGCATCGTGCGCCGATCTGCTCGGCCGGGTCTACGGAGCGCGCGTCGCGCTGCTCGTCGGCAGCGGGGACAACGGCGGCGACGCCCTCTACGCCGGCGCCCGCCTCGCGCGCCGCGGCGCCGGCGTCACGGCGGTCCTGCTCGCCCCCGACCGTACGCACCGTGGCGGCCTCGCCGCCCTCCGCGCCGCGGGCGGGCGGGCCGTGCCCGCCGCAGGCGAGGGAGGCAACGGCGAACGGGCCATCCGCCGCGCCGCGCTCGTCATCGACGGCATCGTCGGAATCGGCGGCCGCGGCGGCCTCCGCCCGCCCGCAGAACGCCTCGCCGACGCCGCCCGCGAATCCCGCGCCGCCATCGTCGCCGTCGACCTGCCCAGCGGCGTCGACGCGGACACCGGCCAGGTCGCGGCCGCCGCGGTGCACGCCGATGCGACCGTCACCTTCGGCACGTACAAGCCCGGCCTCCTCATCGACCCCGCCGCCGAGCGGACCGGCGCCCTCCGCCTCATCGACATCGGCCTCGCCCCGCTTCTGCCGGCCATGCCGGACGTCGAGGCGCTCCAGCACGCGGACGTCGCGGAACGGCTGCCCATGCCCGCGGCGGAGAGCGACAAGTACCGGCGGGGCGTGGTCGGCGTCGTGGCGGGCTCCGCCCGCTACCCCGGCGCGGCGGTGCTCGCCGTGTCGGGCGCGCTGCGCGGCGGCGCGGGCGCCGTACGGTACGTCGGCCCGGCCGCGGACGCCGTGATCGCCCGCTTCCCCGAGACGCTCGTCCACGCCGGGCCACCGGCGAAGGCGGGCCGCGTGCAGGCGTGGGTCGTCGGGCCGGGCCTCGGCGACGGCGCGGAAGCCCGGCAGTCGCTGGACGACGTCGTCGCGTCGGACGTCCCCGTGCTCGTCGACGCCGACGGGCTGCGGCTGCTCGACCGCGAACGGATCCGCACTCGCCGCGCGGCCACCGTCCTCACGCCGCACGCGGGCGAGGCGGCCGCGCTGCTGGGCGTACCGCGGGATGAGGTCGAGGCGGCGCGGCTGACGTCGGTGCGCCGACTGGCGGCGGAGTACGGGGCCACGGCCCTGCTCAAGGGGTCGACGACGCTGATCGCCGACGCGGCGGGCGGACCCGTACGCGTCAATCCGACGGGGACGGGATGGCTGGCCACGGCGGGCAGCGGCGACGTGCTGTCGGGACTCGCGGGAGCGTTCCTCGCCTCCGGTCTCGAGGCGTGGGACGCGGCCTCGGTGGCCGCGTACGTGCACGGGCTCGCGGGCCGCCTCGCGGCGGGCCGCGACGGCGGCCCGATCGGCGCGTCGGACGTCGCGGCGACTCTCGCCACAGCCTGGCGCGACATCGCCCCCATGGCCTGACGCCCGTAACCCCCGAGCCCCTGAATCCCGGCTCCGGTCAGGGCGGCTGCCCACCCGCCCTGCCCAAGTACGAGGTTCCAGCGCCTTGTTGCGGCCTCGCCGCACGCGTCGCCGCCCCGGCTCGTGAGGCCCCGATGGACCGGTCGGCCCTCGGCCGCCCCACATCGGTACGGCTCCGACACCCCTGGTGAGAGACTGTCCCCGATGACTGCACACTCCGGCGGCGTCCACTCCAGGCCCCCCGCCAACCCGATACGCGCCCGCGCCGTGGTCGACCTGGCCGCCGTACGCGCCAACGTCCGTGCGCTGCGCGCCCGCGCGCCCCGCGCGGAGCTGATGGCCGTGGTCAAGTCGGATGCGTACGGCCACGGCGTCCTGCCCTGCGCCCGCGCCGCCCGCCAGGCCGGAGCGAGCTGGCTCGGCACCGCCACCCCGGAGGAGGCGCTCGCGCTGCGCGCGGCGGGCGACACGGGCCGGGTGCTGTGCTGGCTGTGGACGCCGGGCGGGCCCTGGCGCGAGGCGATCGAGGCGGACATCGACGTGTCGGTGAGCGGGATGTGGGCGCTGCGCGAGGTCGCCGCCGCGGCCCGCGAGGTCCGCGAAGCCCGTACGAGCGACGGTACGAGCGACCGTGCGGGCGACGGTACGAGCGCTCGCACGAGCGACGGTACGAGCGCTCGCACGAGCAGCGCCCCTGCGAGCGGCCCCCGGCCCCGGACTCCCCAGCCTCAGAGCCCCCGGCCCCAGGCCCCAGGCCCCCGTACCCCCCGGGCCCGCGTCCAGCTCAAGATCGACTCCGGCCTCGGGCGCAACGGCTGCCAGCCGGACGGCTGGCTGGAGCTGGTCGACGCCGCACGCGCCGCCGAGGCCGAGGGCCTGCTCGAGGTGACCGGCGTCTGGTCGCACTTCGCGTGCGCCGACGAGCCGGGCCACCCCTCGATCGCGGCCCAGCTGCGCGTCTTCCGCGACGCCCTCGCGGCGGCCGAGCGCGCCGGACTGCGGCCCGAGGTCCGCCACATCGCCAACTCGCCCGCCACGCTGACCATTCCCGAGGCCCACTTCGACCTCGTACGGACCGGAATCGCCCTCTACGGCATCTCCCCGAGCCCGGAGGTCGGCACCCCGTCCGACTTCGGTCTCCGCCCGGTGATGACGCTCTCCGCGGACATCGCCCTGGTCAAGCGGGTCCCGGCCGGGCACGGCGTGAGCTACGGCCACCGCTACGTCACCCCGGGCGAGACGACCCTGGCGCTCATCCCGGTCGGCTACGCGGACGGGATCCCCCGGCACGCGTCGGGCTCCGGCCCGGTGCTCGTCGGCGGGAAGTGGCGGACGGTCGCGGGCCGGGTCGCCATGGACCAGTTCGTGGTCGACCTCGGCGGCGACACGGCGGAAGTGGGCGATGAGGCGGTGCTGTTCGGCCCGGGCGACCGGGGGGAGCCGACCGCGGAGGACTGGGCACGCGCGGCGGGCACCATCGCGTACGAGATCGTGACCAGGATCGGGACGCGGGTGCCGCGCGTCTACGTCAACGAGGACGCGGTCGAGAGCGTGGTCGAGGGCGAAGCCGACGAAGTCGCGGACGAGGGCGAGTGCGCGGGACACGAACCGGGCACGTGAGCAACGGCACGGCAACAACCCTCGGCCGGAAGGCCCCGGTTACGGCACGGTAGTTCTCGACACGGCGCGACACGAGGCCGTGGAGCCCGGCGCCATGCGCAGACGCCGCAGGGTACGGGGGGAACCGGCACGGCATCCACGAGGAGCGGGCACGATCATGGGCGAGAGCACCGCTGGGAACCCGGCGGGCACGGGGGTGGGCGCGGCTGCGGCGAGCGTGGCTGCGGACGCCGTGGCAGCGGCGGCAGCCGGCGGCTGGCGCCGCGCAGGTGTGGTCGCGGGCGCCGCGATCGGTGTGGTCGCGGCGGGCGCCGCCGTGGGCGTGGCGATGGAACGGCTGACCGTCGGCCGCGGCATGCGCGAGAAGGCACGGATCGCACTGGACACGGCGAGCCCGTACGGCCAGCTGCGCGGCACCCCGGGCCGGGCGGTGTCCGACGACGGCACCGAGCTGTACTACGAGATCGACGAGGTCGAACCGGACCGGGAGGCTCCGCGCAGGCGCCGCCTCTTCGGCCGCCGCAGGCCCGCCCCCGTGACCGTGGTCTTCTGCCACGGTTACTGCCTCAACCAGGACTCCTGGCACTTCCAGCGGTCCGCGCTGCGCGGCACGGTCCGCACCGTCCACTGGGACCAGCGCAGCCACGGCCAGTCCGCGCGCGGCCTGGCGCAGGCCGAAGGGACGCCCGTCAGCATCGACCAGCTCGGCCGCGACCTGAAGGCGGTACTGGACGCGGCGGTGCCGGAGGGGCCCGTGGCGCTGGTAGGGCACTCCATGGGCGGCATGACGGTCATGGCGCTGGCCGCCCATTACCCGGACTACATAAGGGAGCGGGTCGTCGGCGTGGCCCTCGTCGGCACGTCGTCGGGGAAGCTCGGCGAGGTGAACTACGGCCTGCCGGTGGCCGGGGTCAACGCGGTACGGCGCTTCCTGCCCGGCGTGCTGAAGGCGCTCGGCTCGCAGGTGGATCTGGTCGAGAAGGGGCGGCGGGCGACGGCGGATCTCTTCGCCGGGCTGATCAAGCGCTACTCGTTCAGCTCGCGCGACGTCGACCCGGCGGTCGCGCGGTTCGCGGAGCGGATGATCGAGTCGACGCCGATCGACGTGGTCGCGGAGTTCTACCCCGCCTTCCAGGAGCACGACAAGGCGGACGCGCTGGCGGCCTTCAGGGACCTGCCCGTCCTGGTGCTGGCCGGTACCGAGGATCTGGTGACCCCCAGCTCGCACAGCGAGGCCATCGCGGAGCTGCTGCCGGACGCGGAGCTGGCGCTCGTACCGGACGCGGGCCACCTGGTGATGCTGGAGTACCCGGAGACGGTGACGGACCGGCTGGCGGATCTGCTGGCGCGGGCGGGGGCGGCGGACACCGCGGGACGGGTCCAGCGGTGCGCCCGGGGCTGAGGCTGACGGCTCAGCCCAGTTCCGCTTTCGCCCGTACCATCGGCGCATGTGACTCCTCCCCTCCCGAGGAGGGGGCTTCTCACTCGGCCGCTGTGGCGACCTCATGACGGCCAAGCCCTGACCGGCGCCTGATGGCGCGATACTGACGGTAGCGAACCGGTGGCGTTCCTCACGCTGGAGCCGGTGATTCCGTGATTCCCTACGAGAGAAAACGCATGGACGCCACATACGCCGCGCAGACCGCAGTCACCGCACAGCCCGCCTCCGATACCTCGGCTCAGCTCACCATCTCGGGACCCGAGCAGATGCAGGCGCTCGGGCGGCAGCTGGCGAAACTGCTGCGCCCCGGCGACCTCGTGCTGCTCACCGGGCCGCTGGGCGCCGGGAAGACGACCCTGGCGCGCGGGCTGGGGGAGGGCCTGGGCGTACGCGGTGCGGTCACGTCGCCGACCTTCGTCATCGCGCGCGTGCACCCGTCGCTGACCGGTGGCCCCGCGCTTGTGCACGTGGACGCCTACCGGCTGGGCGGCGGGCTCGACGAGATGGAGGACCTCGATCTGGATGTGTCGCTGCCGGAGTCGGTGGTGATCGTCGAGTGGGGCGAGGGGAAGGTCGAGGAGCTGTCCGAGGACCGGCTGCATGTCGTCATCGGGCGGGCCGAGGGCGACGAGACCGTGGAGAACGACGTGCGCGAGGTGACGGTCACCGGCGTCGGCCCGCGCTGGGCGGAGGCGGACCTGTCCCCGCTGGCGGGCTGAGCACGCCGCCTGCGCCCGGCCGCTCTTGCACATTGCCTTCGTGTGTACGTTCCGACAAGACGTCGGCAAGATGTTGCGCGGTCGGTGCCGGGCGTGGTCACATGGGGACAGTGACCTGGTTAGGTCTACCTAACCTCGTACGCCCCGAGCCCGCAGGGAGGCACCCATGCCGCGCCATGAGCCCGTTGCTGATGCGCTGACGCAGGGGCGCCCGAGCGATGATCAAGCGCTGGCGGAACCCGGGGCCCGGCAGTCCGCCGCCGCGAGCCCGAGCCCGAACCCGAGCAGGAGCCCGAAGCCTTCGATGAGCCAGCTGCTGGCGTCCTGCGCCGCGGCCACCGCCGTGTCCACGCCACCGGAGGCTCCCCCGGACTCCGTCGGGGGGACCTCCAGCGCGCCGGATCCCGCGGCGGCCCCGGAGGGTGAGGAGCGGCGCGACGCCGCGTAGCCCGTCCGGGTGATATCCCCTGACTCCGTACGGCCTGGGGATCGAGCGAGGAATGACGGGCCTCAGGCCACCACAACGATCTTGGTGCCGATGGCGGCGAAGGTCCACAGCGCCTTTCCGTCCGCGCGCTTCGCCCGGATGCCGCCGGTCTTCTGCCCGGCGCCCGGGTCCGGCATGGAGCCGTCGACGGCGGCGCTGAAGCCGACCACCACGCCGTCGACGGCCGTGAACCGTACGACGTGCTCCACCGGCACCCCGTCCGAGCCGGCGATCCGGGCCGAGCGGGACGTGACCGCGTACTGCCCGGGGGCCGGGCTGACCGAGCTCGGCACGACCGCGTAGGTCCTGATCACCTTGTCGTCCTCGCCCACCAGCCAGACCCGCCGCTCGCCCAGCGCGTAGACGATGCGTACGCCGCTGCCGGAGGCCGCGGGCACGGGGTGCGCCTGCTGCTTCTTGCCCTGCTGTCCCGCCGGCTCCCCCGACCGGTCGGCGGAGCCGGAGGAGGCCGAGGAGTCGCGGCGGGCCGTCGAGAGGTCGTCGGGCGCGGTGACGGACGCCTGGTAGGCGAGGAAGCCGACCACGGCGAGGGCCGCGGCCGTCATCCCCGCCACGATCGTCCCCGAGTTGCTCCGTGCCACGCCGTCCGCCTCTCGCCCCGCTCCCGCCCTGCGCCTTCGCGCCCGAAGGTAGCACCGCGCGAACGCGCCGTTGACGCGGAGCGCCCGTGTGCCCGGGCCCCTGTCCCACGTTTTCAGGCGCCCGGCCCGCGGCACTGTCGCCCCGCGACCCGAGTCACCTGCCGCGGCACCGGTCCGGCGGCCCCCCGGCCCCGCCCGCCCCGCCTCAGTCCAGCGCTTCAGGTCCCACGCAGGGCCGGGACGGGGGACGGCGGACGCGCCGTAGTCTGTACGTGTGCTGCTGCTCGCTCTCGACACCGCCACCCCCGCCGTCACCGTCGCCCTCCATGACGGAGACGGTGTCGTCGCCGAATCCCACCAGGTGGACGCGCGGCGCCACGGCGAGTTGCTGCTGCCCGCCGTCGACCGGGTGCTCCGCGAGGGCGGGGTGAAGCTCGGCGCCGTCACCGGGTTCGTCGTCGGCGTCGGCCCCGGCCCGTACACCGGGCTGCGCGTAGGACTCGCGACCGCCGCCGCCTTCGGGGCCGCGACCGGCGCCCCCGTCCACGGCCTGTGCACCCTGGACGGCATCGCGTACGCCGCGGGACAGGCCGGTCTCGAAGGGCCCTTCACCGTCGCCACCGACGCCCGGCGCAAAGAGGTCTACTGGGCGCGCTACGCCGACCCGCACACCCGCGTCTCCGGCCCCGCCGTCGACCGGCCCGCCGACATCGCCGCGGAGGTCGCCGGGTTCCCGTCGGTCGGCGCGGGCGCGCTGCTCTACCGCGAGGTCTTCAAGGATGTGCCCGACGGCATGCCCGAGCTCCAGTCCGCGGGCGCGCTCGCGGCGCTCGCGGCCGAGAAGCTCGCCACGGGCGGGGAGTTGCTGCCGCCCCTGCCGCTCTACCTGCGCCGCCCGGACGCGCAGGTTCCGGCGAACTACAAGGTGGTCACGCCGCGGTGACGAACGGGACTGTCACGCTGCGCGAGATGCGGTGGTGGGACATCGAGCCCGTGCTGGAGCTGGAGCGCGAGCTGTTCCCCGACGACGCCTGGTCGCGGGGCCTGTTCTGGTCCGAGCTCGCCCACGCGCGCGGACCCCACGCCACCCGCCGCTACATCGTCGCCGAGACCGGCGCGGGCGGGGGCCCCGCCGCGAGCGGCGAGATCGTCGGCTACGGCGGGCTCGCCGCCGTCGACCGCACCGGCGACATCCAGACCATCGCAGCGGCCCGCGAGTACTGGGGTACGGGCCTGGGCGCGCGCCTCCTCGGCGACCTCCTCGCGGGAGCCGGCGACTTCGACTGCCGCGAGGTGCTGCTCGAGGTGCGGATCGACAACACCCGCGCCCAGCGGCTCTACGAGCGCTTCGGCTTCGAGCCGATCGGCCTGCGCCCGAACTACTACCAGCCGGGGAACGTGGACGCCGTGGTGATGCGCCGCGCGGAACCCTTCGCGGACGAAGCCCCGGAAGGCCGGACCCTCAACGGTTCCGCCAACGGTTCCGCCAACGACTCGGCCAACGACTCGGCTAACGACTCCGCAGAACAGGGAATGACCAACGATGGCTGACGAGCCGCTTGTCCTCGGTATCGAGACCTCATGCGACGAGACCGGTGTCGGCATCGTCCGCGGCCACACCCTCCTCGCCGACGCCGTCGCGTCGAGCGTGGACGAGCACGCCCGCTTCGGCGGCGTCGTCCCCGAAGTCGCCAGCCGCGCGCACCTGGAGGCGATGGTCCCGACGATCCAGCGCGCGCTCAAGGACGCCGGGGTGGCGGCGAGCGACCTCGACGGGATCGCGGTCACGGCCGGTCCCGGGCTCTCCGGCGCGCTGCTCGTCGGCGTCTCGGCGGCCAAGGCGTACGCGTACGCGCTCGGCAAGCCGCTCTACGGCGTCAACCACCTCGCCTCGCACATCTGCGTCGACCAGCTCGAACACGGCGCCCTGCCCGAGCCGACGATGGCGCTTCTGGTCTCCGGCGGCCACTCCTCCCTCCTCCTGTCCTCCGACATCACCGCGGATGTACGGCCGCTCGGCTCGACCATCGACGACGCGGCGGGCGAGGCGTTCGACAAGGTCGCCCGGGTACTGGGCCTCGGCTTCCCCGGCGGCCCGGTCATCGACCGCTACGCGCGCGAGGGCGACGCGGACGCCATCCCCTTCCCCCGCGGCCTCACCGGCCCCCGGGACCCGCTCTACGACTTCTCCTTCTCCGGCCTCAAGACCGCCGTCGCCCGCTGGATCGAGGCCAAGCGCAACGCGGGCGAGGACGTGCCGGTCGCGGACGTCTCGGCGTCCTTCCAGGAGGCCGTCGTGGACGTGCTGACCCGCAAGGCCGTACGGGCGTGCAAGGACAACGGCGTCGGGCACCTGATGATCGGCGGTGGCGTCGCCGCCAACTCGCGGCTGCGCGCGATGGCCGAGCGGCGCTGCGAGGACGCGGGTCTCGTGCTGCGCGTGCCGCGGCCGAAGCTGTGCACGGACAACGGCGCGATGGTCGCGGCGCTCGGCGCGGAGATGGTGACCCGCGGCCGGGCGGCTTCGGCCTGGGACCTCTCCGCGGACTCCTCGCTCCCGGTGACCCACCCCCACGTACCCGCCCCCGGCGACCACAGCCACGACCACGTGCACGAGTTGAGCAAGGACAATCTCTTCTCATGACCGTCGCGCTGATGTGGGAGGCGAGAGCGGCCGAGGGCCGGGGTCCGGAACTCCTGAAGTGGGCGCGGGAACAGGACCTCGTACCGTCGCCGCTGCGCCGCGAGACCTTCGCGGCGCCCGGCGACCGCGTCCTGGTCATCACCTGGTGGGACGCCCCCTATGAGGCCGATCTGCCCGAACTCCCGGAGCCGGGGGGCGACTTGGCGCGCCGACCGGTGCACCGCTGGCGCTTCGAGTCCGTCGACGTGGCCTAGGGCGGTTCGGCGGAGGGCTTCCGCCCGCAGCCGTGATGGGACCCTCAGCCGACGCTAGTTGGGGCCCCAGGGGGAGAAGCCCTCCGCCGGTGCCCCAGCAGCATGGAGGGCTCGCCCGCCACACGTGTGAGGAAGACCGTCGCCGCGTTCGGGCCGTGCGGCTTGAGCCTCCTGCGGAGTTCCTCGGGCTCGACGGCCGAGCCGCGCTTCTTCACCGTCAGCGTCCCCACCTCGCGCTCGCGCAGCAGCGCCTTCAGCGCCTTGAGGTTGAAGTGCAGCACGTCCGTGATCTCGTACGCGGACGCATACGGCGTCGGGTGCAGCTCGTCCGACGTCACGTACGCGATGGTCGGGTCGATCAGGTGGCCGCCGAGCTGCGCGGCCACGTCCGCCACCAGGTGGGCGCGGATGACCGCGCCGTCCGGCTCGTAGAGGAAGCGGCCGACCGGGCCCGCGGCGGGGGCGGGCAGGCCGGAGCCTATGAGGGAGTGCGGGCCCGGCAGCAGCGTGGCGCGGCGCCCGCCCGCCACGCCGGTGCCGAACCAGAGGACGGCCTCCTTCACGTCGCCGCCGTCCGAGATCCACTCGGCCTCCGCGTCGTCCGGCACCGCCTCGTGCGGCACCCCGGGCGCGATCTTCAGCGCCGCGTACGGGGTCTTGCGCGCCGCCTCCACCGCCCACGACAGCGGCGGCGAATACGCCTCCGGATCGAAGATCCGCTCGCCCGTCGCCCGACCACCACCCCGGCCGGAGGCTCCCCCAGACTCCGTCCGGGTGGACCCCCACCGCGCCGCCCCTCTGGATGCGCCGCGCCTGGCGGGATCGGCGAACACCGCGTCGTACGCGCCCGGTTCGGTCTCCGTCACATCCGCGCAGCGCACCTCGACGAGGTCCGCGAGCCCGAGCGCCTCGGCGTTGGCCCGGGCGACCGCGCAGGTCAGCGGAGAGCGGTCGACGGCGACCACCGCCACGCCCGCCCGGGCGAGCGCGATCGCGTCGCCTCCGATCCCGCAGCACAGGTCCGCCACGCGCCGTACGCCCAGCGCGGCGAGGCGGCCCGCGCGGTACGAGGCGACGGACGTACGGGTCGCCTGCTCGACGCCGTCCGGGGTGAAGAACATGACGGCCGCGTCGTCGGCCCCGAACTTCGCCGCCGCCCGCTGCCGCAGCCGGGCCTGTCCGAGGGCGGCGGTGACCAGCTCGGCCGGGTGCTCGCGGCGCAGCCGGGTGGCGGTCGCGAGCTCCTGCGCGGGGTCGTAGTCGCGCAGGTCGGCGAGGAGCGCCCGGCCCTCGTCGGTCAACAGGGCGGCGAAGGCGTCGAGGTCGTTCACCCGGTCCATTGTGCCGGTCGCTCCTCCTCCGGCGTGTGGGCCAAGCGGTGGAGCGGCGTGGCGCGACGGCGGTGTCGGGGCCGCGTACGCCGGTGGCCCTGGCAGGATGCGACGCCATGCAGCTTGTACGACAAAACGAAAAAACTGCTCAAATCTGGCGATGGGGTACGAGTGTCCGCGGCGCCGCCGTGCTGATCCTCATCGGCGTGGTCGGAGGCGCCTGCGGCCAGCCACCCGACCGTGCGCCGAAGGACAGATCGAGTCCGGGATCCGAGCAGCGGCATGCCGACGCCCTGGGGACGGTGCGCGCCCCGGACGCGACGTACGCCCTGGAGGGCACGGCGAGCGGGGCCGGGCGCATCGGCGGGGTGCGTGCGCCGGCGCGGGACTCGGTGCCCGGCATGGCGGCGGGCGCGCCGCACAGGCCCGGAAAGGCGCCCGGCGGGGCGTCCGGTTCAGGGCCCGGCGCGTCGGCGGCCACGCCGGGCAAGCGGCCGTCCGGGCAGGCTGCGGACGCCCGGCGCGCCGGGGGCGGGCCCGCGGGTGCCCAGGGCGCGGCCGGCAGCGGCGCGGCCGCCTCCCGGCTGCGGTCCGGGACCACCCGCGCGCTGGACATCTACTCGAGCGAGCTGGTGAGGGCCGAGGCCGTCAGAATCGCCCTGGCCCGGAAGTGGGGCCTGCACCGCCTGCCGCTCTTTCCGCCGCCCCCGCCCGCCGCCAAGCTGCACCTGACCACGCCCCGCGGGCTCGCGCGCGGCTCCGGCCTGCCGCCCGTGATCGCCCGGGTCCCCACCCGCGACCGCGTCGTCTTCCTGACGATCGACGACGGCGCCCACAAGGACCGGCGGCTGATCCGCATGCTGAGCGAGCTCGGTGTGCCGGCCAGCGCCTTCCTCAGCGACTACGTCGTACGCGACGACTACGACTACTTCCGCGGGCTGCAGGCCCTCGGTGTGGCGATCAACAACCACACCATCAGCCACCGCGATCTGCGCTCGCTCTCGTACGCGGGCCAGCGCAAGGAGATCTGCCGTCAGCAGGAGACCATCCAGCGCGAGTTCGGCATCCGGCCGCGGATCTTCCGCCCGCCCTACGGGAGCTACGACCGCGACACGCTGCGCGCCGCCAGGTCCTGCGGCATCACCGTGGTCCCGCTGTGGAGCGAGGAGGCGTTCCCCGGCCGGATCGAGTTCGGCGACGGCGACCGCAGGTTCCGGCCGGGCGACATCATCCTCACCCACTTCCGCGGACGCGGTGAGTGGGGCGGCACCATGCCGGACGTCATCCGCCGCGTGGTCCGTACGGCCACCGCCCAGGGCTTCGCGCTGGCCCGCCTCGAGGACTACGTCTGACCGCGCGGAGGAGGGTGCTCTCCTGGCCCCAGCCCCCAGCCGCGACGTAAGGCCCGGGCCCGTGCAGGAGGCTGCCGCGGGCCGGCCTCGCGTTGTGGTCCCCCGCCTTTCGCCGGGGAGGCGGACGCGCGGCGCGCCGGGAGCTCGTTGGCACTCTAGTTGACTGAGTGCTAACGCCGTCATAGTCTCGGCTTGGCACTCTCCACCAGGGAGTGCCAGACACTCAGCGACGGGCAGATCCGGCACCCGCGACGACGGATCTACCAGGTCGCCACCTCAGACAGTCAACCCCGTGAGATCTCCGAAGGGGGAGGTCGGATCGTGACGACCGCCAGCACCAAGGTTGCCATCAAGCCGCTCGAGGACCGCATTGTGGTCCAGCCGCTCGACGCCGAGCAGACCACGGCCTCTGGCCTGGTTATCCCGGACACTGCCAAGGAGAAGCCCCAGGAGGGCGTCGTCCTGGCCGTGGGCCCGGGCCGCTTCGAGGAGGGCAACCGCATCCCGCTCGACGTCAAGGTCGGCGATGTCGTGCTCTACAGCAAGTACGGCGGCACCGAGGTGAAGTACAGCGGCGAGGAGTACCTCGTCCTCTCGGCTCGCGACGTCCTCGCGATCGTCGAGAAGTAATTCACCCACGTTTGTGATCTGCGCCCCGGCTCCCGTGTCTCAACAACCGGGCGTCCGGGGCGCAGTTCGTACGAGCGATGGCGGCCGCTCCAGGGGCGGCCGAGGATCGCAATGAGAGGACATACGCAACCATGGCGAAGATCCTGAAGTTCGACGAGGACGCCCGTCGCGCCCTCGAGCGTGGCGTCAACAAGCTTGCCGACACCGTGAAGGTGACGATCGGCCCCAAGGGCCGCAACGTCGTCATCGACAAGAAGTTCGGCGCCCCGACCATCACCAACGACGGCGTGACCATCGCCCGCGAGATCGAGGTCGAGGACCCGTACGAGAACCTCGGCGCCCAGCTCGTCAAGGAGGTGGCGACCAAGACCAACGACATCGCGGGTGACGGCACCACCACCGCGACCGTCCTGGCCCAGGCGCTGGTCCGCGAGGGTCTGCGCAACGTCGCCGCGGGCGCCTCTCCGGCCGCTCTCAAGAAGGGCATCGACGCCGCCGTCAAGGCCGTCTGCGACGACCTGCTCGCCACCGCCCGCCCGATCGACGAGAAGTCCGACATCGCCGCCGTGGCCGGGCTGTCCGCCCAGGACAAGCAGGTCGGCGAGCTGATCGCCGAGGCGATGGACAAGGTCGGCAAGGACGGTGTCATCACCGTCGAGGAGTCCAACACCTTCGGTCTCGAGCTCGACTTCACCGAGGGCATGGCCTTCGACAAGGGCTACCTGTCGCCGTACTTCGTGACGGACCAGGAGCGGATGGAAGCGGTCCTCGACGACCCGTACATCCTGATCCACCAGGGCAAGATCGCGGCGATCGCCGACCTGCTGCCGCTGCTGGAGAAGATCATCCAGGCCGGTGGTTCCAAGCCGCTGCTGATCATCGCCGAGGACGTCGAGGGCGAGGCGCTGTCCACGCTGGTCGTCAACAAGATCCGCGGTACCTTCAACGCCGTCGCCGTCAAGGCCCCGGGCTTCGGCGACCGCCGCAAGGCGATGCTCGGCGACATGGCCACCCTCACCGGCGGCACCGTCGTCGCCGAGGAGGTCGGCCTCAAGCTCGACCAGGTCGGCCTGGACGTGCTGGGCTCCGCCCGCCGCGTGACCGTCACCAAGGACGACACCACGATCGTCGACGGTGCCGGCAAGGCCGAGGACGTGCAGGGCCGGATCGCCCAGATCAAGGCCGAGATCGAGGCCACCGACTCCGACTGGGACTGCGAGAAGCTTCAGGAGCGCCTCGCGAAGCTGGCCGGCGGTGTCTGCGTGATCAAGGTCGGCGCCGCGACCGAGGTCGAGCTCAAGGAGAAGAAGCACCGCCTGGAGGACGCCATCTCCGCGACCCGCGCCGCGGTCGAGGAGGGGATCGTCTCCGGTGGCGGCTCCGCGCTCGTCCACGCCGCGAAGGTGCTCGAGGGCAGCCTCGGCAAGGAGGGCGACGAGGCGACCGGTGTCGCCGTCGTGCGCCGCGCCGTCGTCGAGCCGCTGCGCTGGATCGCGGAGAACGCGGGCCTCGAGGGCTACGTGATCACCTCCAAGGTCGCCGAGCTGGAGAAGGGCCACGGCTTCAACGCCGCGACCGGCGAGTACGGCGACCTGGTGAAGGCCGGCGTCATCGACCCGGTCAAGGTCACCCGCTCCGCGCTGGAGAACGCCGCCTCCATCGCCTCCCTGCTGCTCACCACCGAGACGCTGGTGGTGGAGAAGAAGGAAGAGGAGGAGCCGGCGGCC
This sequence comes from Streptomyces sp. 7N604, assembly GCF_052245475.1. Classification (NCBI taxonomy): domain Bacteria; kingdom Bacillati; phylum Actinomycetota; class Actinomycetes; order Kitasatosporales; family Streptomycetaceae; genus Streptomyces; species Streptomyces sp. 7N604. Next base: position 106,507 of record NZ_JBQQBX010000014.1, read on the forward strand.
GGTCACGGTCACGGCCACGCGCACTGACCGCGTACCTGCGACGAGAGCCCGCCGCTCAGCGGCGGGCTCTCGTGCGTCTGTTGCGCGTGCCTTTGTTGCGCGTGTGCGTCTGTTCGCGTCTGCGCCTGTGCTTTCTGGCGCGTCAGGCTACGGCCGCGCCGAGCTGCCGCATCAGGCCCAGCATGTCGTGGTACCACCAGCCTTCCTGGATCTTGCCGTCACGGAACCGGAAGATCGTGGTCCCGGTCATCGTGCACTCCTTGCCGGTGGGCGCGATGCCCAGGAAGTCGCCGCGGTGCCTGCCGGTCCAGGTCCACCGAGTCACGACCCTGTCGCCCTCGGCGACCTGGTCGTCGAGCGCGAAGCGGAAGTCGAAGGCGCCGCGCCAGCGCGCGACGTCCTGCCGGAGGACGTCGGAGCCGACCGTGGACTCCTCGGCCTTCCCGATGTCGTGGTCGCGGTAGTCGGGGGCGAACAGCTCGCCGATCAGGTCGAGCTTGCCTTCGCCGGCGATCTCCTCGAAGAAGCGGCGGGCCGTCGCCGCGTTGAGCGGCTCGTCCCGCACCACGTCGAGATCGATGAAGGTGGGCATCTCGTCACAGAGTGCCACCATCTCCTGGAACGTCCGGTCCGTCTCCGGCAGGTTGGAGTTCTTCATCGCCTCCTCGTACGAGGGGAACTCGATGATCTCGACCAGGTGGTTGGCGTCCGTGTGGTCGCGGCCGACGATCGAGTGGGTGGCGGTCCTCTTGCCCTGCGTCTGCTCGACCCAGGTGTCCATGAGACGGTTCATGTCGTCGAGCTTGCTGGTCTTGCAGTCGATGATCTGCACGAATGTCATGGCGCCTCCCGCGGTGAGTCCGACTCGTCCATTTTAGTGACGAATGCCCGCTTGTGTCTGGGTCAGTTGGGGCCGTAGCGCCGCCCCGTACGGGACGAGATCCCGCCCAGTGCACCCCGTGGCGCCAGCTTCGCCAGCCCCATCAGCGCCTTGTAACGGGCGTCCGGGATGGACACCGTCCGGCCCCGCGCCAGATCCTGCATCGCCGCCGCGACGACCTTGTCCGCGTCGAGCCACATCCAGCCGGGAATGTTTTCCGTCCCCATCCCGGCCCGCTCGTGGAACTCGGTCCGTACGAATCCCGGGCACAGCGCCATCAGCCGCACCCCCGAGCCGGCCAGATCCCGCGCCGCACCCTGCGTGAACTGCACGACCCACGACTTGCTCGCGCCGTACGTCCCCCGCGGTACGAACGCCGCGACCGACGCGACGTTCACCACCCCGCCGCGCCCGCGCTCCCGCATGCCCTCCGCCGCGGCACTCGTCAGCCGCAGCACCGCCTCGCAGTGCACCTTGAGCATCCGCAGCTCCTCGGCCATCGGGACCTCGAGATAGCGGCCCTTGTTGCCGAAACCCGCGTTGTTGACCAGCAGATCCACCGGGTTCTTCGGGTCCGCGAGCCGCTCCTCGACCGCCGCGATGCCCTTGTCCTCCGCCAGGTCGGCGGGCAGCACCTCGGCCTCGATCCGGTGCTGGTCGTGCAGCTCGGTCGCCTGCTCCCGCAGCCGCGTGACGTCGCGGGCCACCAGCACGAGATCGTGCCCGTCGGCGGCCAGCCGCCGCGCGAACGCGGCCCCGATCCCTGCGGTGGCTCCCGTAATCAGTGCAGTCGTCATGGCGGAACGCTAGCGTCCGGCGGCTGCCGCTTCGACAGCCCCTCGGATCACGGCACGCTCTCGGTCTCCACGCGCGCATCCACCTGCTTGTACGAGGCGGCCGCGCTGGTCAGCACCGGCAGTCCCGTCGACAGGCCCAGGTGCGCCGCGTGCGCCGTCGCCGTGTCGACCGCTCGCTCCGCCGCTATCTGGGCCACCGCCCAGCAGCCGAGTTCGTCCAGCGGGCGGAAGACGAAGCTGGGCGCCGCGAACGCGGCCTCTATCTGCTGCCGGACGTCGGCGAGCGCGGACTCGGCCAGCCCTTGCGTGAGACAGAGCGCCGGTACGTACAGCGGCTGCGCGGTCTCGACCGAGCGGAACACCCGTGCCGCCATGTAGATGCTGCCGTGCGCGAGCGCGCGGACGGCAGTGTGGTCGAGGATGTAGCCGCCGCTCACGCGGCGTGCCCCGTGCTCGAGCCGTCCCCGCGACGCTTGTCCATCTCCCGAGCCCAGGCCAGGGCCTCTTCCCACTCGCCCGGCGCGGCCTCGGCCTTGGCGCGGCCGGCGATCCACTCAACAGCGCGGCGGGCGCGCTCGATCTCGCCGATCCGGCGCGCGGCGGCCTCGTCCAGCCACCCGGAGACGGAGTCCGCCTGCCCCCGGGCGACCAGCTCCTCGATCGCCGCGAACCGCTCCGGGTCGAGGCTGATCGTGATCTTCTTCTTCGCCATACCGCGACCATACTCCGGTATGGGCGACGTCGTCAGACCCCGGGCGCACTGCGGCCGCCCGCCTCAAAGGCTCGCTTATGGGTGAGCCATGATCGAGCCCGTCACTCGGAGATGCTGCGGGCCGGAGACTGCGAGATCGCGCGGGCCTTCCGCTATCCGGGCGTCCGGGACACGGAGCAGGCATCGCTGGTGTCACGGCCCATGCCCGAGGAGCTATGGGGGAGGGAGGGCCTGGTCGTACGGCCGCTGCCCACCGACCGGCTGGTCGGAGTCGTCCCCGAGGGCCACGCCTTCGCGGGCGCCGACCGGGTCGGCATCGGGGAACTGGCCGGGGAGTCCTGGATCGCGGGGTCCCGCGGTGCCGCCCCCAGCTGGTCGAGGTAGGCGAGAACGCCGGCTCCACGCCGCGGATCGACTTCGCGACGGACGGCTATCCGGCGGTGATCGGTCTTGTCGGCGCCGGTCCGGGAGTGGCGGTGCTGCCCGCGCTGGGCCTGGTGGGTGCCCCTCCCAGCGTTAGCTGGGGGACGGTACGGACCAAGGGCGCCGTGACGGTGGAAGTGGAGCCGGTGGTGCGGCGGGAGGTCGTAGCGCTCGCTGCCGGACCTCGCGCGCGTGCCAGCAGTCAGGCCGCACGGGAGCACCTGGAGCTCGCGGCGCGCTGAGCGTCGCGCGGCTGCGGGGCGCCGAGGAAGAAGAAACGTTTCGTCAGTTGCTGCTGGTGGTGATCAGCCGGTGCCGTGCCCGTCCCATCAGCTCCTCGCGCTCGTCCTCGGTGAGTCCGCCCCACACGCCGTAGGGCTCCCGTACCGTCAGCGCGTGCGCCGCGCACTCGGCACGGACCGGGCATCGCATGCAGACCTCTTTGGCGGAGGCCTCTCGCGCGCTCCGGGCCGCACCCCGTTCGCCTTCCGGATGGAAGAAGAGCGAGCTGTCGACCCCTCGACATGCGGCCAGGAGCTGCCAGTCCCACAGATCGGCGTTGGGGCCGGGAAGGCGGGAGAAGTCTGCCATTGCTCATCCCCTCGGAATGGGTTCCGGTGGATCAAGTGCCCACGACCGTACATCAACTGTGTAAGTAGATGTAAATATGACTCATTGCGAATCTAGCGACAGACACCAGCAGATGTGAAGAAAAGCGGCCAAATAGGGCATAGTCCATCCGAAGAGCCCCAGTTATGCGCCGCTGACCAGCGCTCACGCAGTGCAGCTGCCGCGTGACCGCTCCCTCACGTAGAGTATTGAAGGACGCCGCCGAACCCGTAACTCTTTCGGGTGACCGTCGTTGAGAGTGCGGAGGCGGTTGACGAGACAAGCACTCGGGCAGATGTCCGAGGCGGTCAATCGCTCAGGTGACGACTTAGTACCAGCCTGGAGGCTCAAGGTGACGCGCATCAGCTGCGGAGGGCGGCCATGACATCCGTCCTCGTCTGCGACGACTCCCCGCTTGCCCGAGAGGCGCTCCGCCGCGCGGTCGCGACCGTGCCCGGCGTCGAGCGCGTGACGACGGCCGCCAACGGCGAGGAAGTCCTCCGCCGCTGGGGAGCCGACCGCTCGGACCTGATTCTGATGGACGTACGGATGCCCGGGCTCGGCGGAGTCGAGACCGTGCGCCGGCTGCTCTCCGCCGACCCCGGCGCCCGGATCATCATGCTCACCGTCGCCGAGGACCTGGACGGCGTCGCGCTCGCGGTGGCCGCGGGTGCCCGTGGCTATCTGCACAAGGACGCCTCGCGCGCCGAGCTGCGGGCCACCGTCACGCAGGCGCTCGCCGACCCCACCTGGCGGCTCGCCCCGCGCCGGCTCCGGTCCGCCGAGATGGGCGCCGCGCCGACCCTCACCGCGCGCGAGATCCAGGTGCTCGAGGGCATGAGCCACGGCCGCTCCAACGCCGAGATCGGGCGCGAGCTCTTCCTCTCCGAGGACACCGTCAAGACCCACGCGCGTCGGCTCTTCAAGAAGCTGGGCGCCTCGGACCGGGCGCACGCCGTCGCGCTCGGTTTCCGCTGGGGCCTGGTCCGCTGAGGGCGGTGTGACGCGTCGCGCAGTGAGGTCGCGGTGCGTGCCATATGACCTGGTGGCGCGTACCGCGACCTCACTGCGTCGGCGTCTGGGGGCCGAAACCTCGCGGGATGCCGCATCCTTGGAGGTGTGACTCCTCCCCGGCAGGGGCCGGGGCTTCTCACTCGGCCCGAAGAACCTCAGGACGGACAAGCTCTGCCCGGCGCCCCGAGGCACGGGTCGGAGGCCGTCCGCGGGTTGTCGGGGACGGCATGGGTAACACCCGAAAGGGGGAGGCGTGGGACGTGAGTGCTAGTGCGGCCGTGCATAACGCTTCGGTGCACAACGGGGGACGCGGTGCCGCGGAGCGCAGAGCGCCAAGGCACCATGGACTGATGCGCGAGGAGGAGACCCGGGGGACCCCCATGGCCGGAGGCCCGGGGGAGATCGGCGCACTCGTGCAGCGCGCGGTCGACGGGGACGAGCGGGCCACTCACGATCTGCTGGCCCACGTACACCCGCTGGCGCTGCGCTACTGCCGCACCCGGCTGTCCCGGCTGCCCGGCGACGCCCGGCACTTCGTGGACGACCTGGCGCAGGAGGTCTGCCTGGCCGTGCTGTGCGCGCTGCCGCGCTACCGCGACACCGGCCGCCCCTTCGAGGCCTTCGTCGTCGCGATCGCCGCGCACAAGGTCGCGGATCTGCAGAGAGCGGCCATGCGCGGGCCGGGGAGTACGGCGGTGCCGTCCGACGAGATGCCCGAGCGGCCCGACACCTCGCTCGGGCCCGAGGAGCGCGCGCTGCTCAGCAGTGATGCGGAATGGGCGAGAAAGCTGCTGGCCAACCTGCCCGAGATCCAGCGGGAACTGGTGCTGCTGCGGGTCGCGGTCGGGCTGACCGCGGAGGAGACGGGCCAGATGCTGGGGATGTCGCCGGGCGCGGTCCGGGTCGCCCAGCACCGGGCGCTCAGCAGGCTGCGGGCGCTGGCGGAGCAGTGACCCGTATCCGTACGTGATCCACACCTCTCCGGCCCTGGATCCGAGGCGGAATCGGGGGCACTCGGAGCCCGTTAGCATGGGAGTCCGCGCTGGGCAAGAGCACTGGGGAAGGTGTCATGACTGACAACGTCGACGGAACGCCCGAGAAATTCGCGATGCTCGGGCTGACATACGACGACGTGCTGCTGCTGCCGGGCGCGTCGGAGGTGCTGCCGAACGCGGTCGACACCTCGTCCCGCGTATCGCGCAACGTACGGGTCAACGTCCCGCTGCTCTCCGCGGCGATGGACAAGGTGACCGAGGCCCGGATGGCCATCGCGATGGCCCGTCAGGGCGGTGCCGGTGTGCTGCACCGCAACCTCTCCATCGAGGACCAGGCCAACCAGGTCGACCTCGTGAAGCGCTCCGAGTCCGGGATGGTGACCGACCCGATCACCGTCCGTCCGGACGCGACGCTGCGCGAGGCGGACGCACTGTGCGCGAAGTTCCGGATCAGCGGCGTGCCGGTGACGGACGCCGCGGGCAAGCTGCTCGGCATCGTCACCAACCGGGACATGGCCTTCGAGCTGGACCGCAGCCGTCAGGTCCGCGAGGTCATGACCCCGATGCCGCTGGTCACCGGCACGGTCGGCATCTCCGGCGAGGACGCGATGGAGCTGCTGCGCCGCCACAAGATCGAGAAGCTGCCGCTGGTCGACGAGAACGGCGTGCTCAAGGGTCTGATCACGGTCAAGGACTTCGTCAAGGCCGAGAAGTACCCGAACGCGGCGAAGGACGACGAGGGCCGGCTGGTCGTCGGGGCGGCGGTCGGCGTCGGGGACGAGGCGTACGACCGGGCGCAGGCGCTGGTCGAGGCCGGTGCGGACTTCCTGGTGGTGGACAGCGCGCACGGCCACAGCCGCGGCATCCTCGACATGATCGCGAAGCTCAGGTCCAACATCAGTGTGGACATCGTGGGCGGCAATGTCGCCACGCGCGACGGCGCACAGGCGCTGATCGACGCGGGCGTGGACGGCGTGAAGGTCGGCGTGGGGCCGGGCTCGATCTGTACGACGCGTGTCGTCGCGGGCATCGGCGTGCCGCAGGTGACGGCGATCCACGAGGCGGCGCGGGCCTGCGGCGCTGCGGGCGTGCCGCTGATCGGCGACGGCGGCCTGCAGTACAGCGGCGACATCGCGAAGGCGATCGCGGCCGGTGCGGACACGGTGATGCTGGGGAGCCTGCTCGCCGGGTGCGAGGAGTCGCCGGGCGAGATGGTCTTCATCAACGGCAAGCAGTTCAAGTCGTACCGGGGGATGGGCTCGCTGGGCGCGATGCAGTCGCGCGGGCAGGCGCGCTCGTTCTCGAAGGACCGTTACTTCCAGGACAACGTCCTGTCCGAGGACAAGCTGGTGCCCGAGGGGATCGAGGGCCAGGTCCCGTACCGCGGTCCGCTGTCCTCCGTGGCTCACCAGCTGGTCGGCGGCCTGCGCGCGTCGATGGGGTACGTCGGCTCGGCCGACATCCCGGAGCTGAAGGAGAAGGGCCGCTTCGTGCGGATCACCGCGGCGGGCCTCAAGGAGAGCCACCCGCACGACATCCAGATGACGACGGAGGCGCCGAACTACACGCGACGCTAGTCGCCTCGCCGGCGGGGCCGCTCCGCGCGGGCCGTACCGGGGCGCTGCGCGCCCGAGCTCTTCCCCCGCCCACCCGCCCTTTGGGACCTGCCCCTGGTTCCCTGCGATGCAGGGGGAACCAGGGGCAGGTCGCGTCGGGCCGGCGCCCCGCGCCAAGGCGCGCGGAGCGCGAGCTCTACGAGCCGCGCCCGGCCCGGCTGCGCCTGCCTCGCTGGGCAGCGCCCGGCCCGGCCGGAGCCACCGCGCCGGGGCCCCGCGGTCCGCTGGGTCGGGTTCAGCCTGGTGGGGGGTGATCCCGGGGTTCGCCTGAGGTCGCCCGCTGCGGGCTGGGTGTGGCCGGCTGGGTCGGGCTGACGCCGGTCGGCCGCGCTCTGCCCTTGGGGCCATTTCCGCGGGTTCCCCGGAGGTTGCCGACTGTGGGCTGGGTGCGGTCGGCTGGGTCGGGTTCAGGGCCGGGCTCGGAGGCGCCCGGCATGCGGGATCGGCGGCGGTGTCGGCGGGGCCAGGCTGGAGGTGGCGGGAGGGGTGAGCGGCCTCCGAGGTTCGGGAGCGAGTGGGGGCGTTTACGCGGGAGGCGCTGGCGTTGTGGGTGGGGGGCGTCGGGGATACTGGTAGCGCAGACTTTGAGGGAAAGGCCAGACACGTGACTGAGATCGAGATCGGGCGCGGCAAGCGCGGCCGCAGGGCGTACGCGTTCGACGACATCGCCGTCGTGCCGAGCCGGCGGACGCGCGACCCCAAGGAGGTCTCGATCGCGTGGCAGATCGATGCCTACCGCTTCGAGCTGCCGTTCCTCACGGCACCCATGGACTCGGTCGTCTCCCCGCAGACCGCGATCCGGATCGGCGAGCTCGGCGGGCTGGGTGTCCTGAATCTCGAGGGCCTGTGGACCCGGTACGACGACCCGGAGCCGCTGCTCGCGGAGATCGCCGAGCTGGACGAGCGTACGGCCACCCGGCGCATGCAGGAGATCTACTCCGCCCCGATCAAGGAGGAGCTGATCGGGCAGCGCCTCAAGGAGGTGCGCGACTCTGGCGTCGTCACCGCCGCCGCGCTGTCGCCGCAGCGCACCGCGCAGTTCTCCAAGGCCGTGGTGGACGCGGGCGTCGACATCTTCGTCATCCGCGGCACGACCGTCTCCGCCGAGCACGTCTCAGGCGCCGCCGAGCCGCTCAACCTCAAGCAGTTCATCTACGAGCTGGACGTCCCGGTGATCGTCGGCGGCTGCGCCACGTACACGGCGGCGCTGCACCTGATGCGCACCGGTGCCGCGGGCGTGCTCGTCGGCTTCGGCGGCGGCGCCGCGCACACGACCCGTAACGTCCTGGGCATCCAGGTGCCGATGGCGACCGCGGTCGCGGACGTGGCAGCGGCCCGGCGGGACTACATGGACGAGTCCGGCGGCCGGTACGTCCACGTGATCGCCGACGGTGGCGTCGGCTGGTCGGGCGACCTTCCGAAGGCGGTCGCCTGCGGCGCGGACGCGGTGATGATCGGCTCCCCGCTGGCCCGCGCGACGGACGCACCGGGACGCGGGCACCACTGGGGCATGGAAGCCGTCCACGACGAGGTGCCGCGCGGCAAGCGCATGAACCTCGGTGCGGTCGGCACCACCGAGGAGATCCTGCTGGGCCCCTCCCACACCCCGGACGGCTCGATGAACTTCTTCGGCGCCCTCCGCCGCGCAATGGCCACGACGGGCTACAGCGACCTCAAGGAGTTCCAGCGCGTCGAGGTGACGGTGGCTCCCTCGGCCCAGCACGCGAAGCGCTGACGCCTGCGCCGCACAACGGCGAAGGGCCCCGGCCGCATCGAGCGGCCGGGGCCCTTCACCTCACCTGGCTTGGTGCGGGCGTCAGTCCGACAGCCGCTTGGTGACGCTGAAGCCGGCGGCGGCCGCCAGGGCGAAGAAGAGGTAGCTGATGCCGTCCAGCTCCTCCTTCCAGCCGTCGTACAGGTCGCCGAAGTGCTGGAAGAAGATCTCGGTGGCGGCGGGCGCACCCGGTGCGTACTCCGCCATGATCAGCGCGTAGCCGTAGAGCTCGCCGAGGACGACGGCGATGACGCCGAGCACCGCGCCGAGGACCTGCAGGCCCACGCCGCGGCCGCCGAGCTTGCCGAGGGCCAGGCCGATGAGGGCGCCCACGCCGATGGCGACGTAGCCGATCTGCGTGACCTCCATCTTCTCCTCGTCGAAGGTCGCGTAGAGGATGCCGGCGTATATGCCCGCGCTGACCAGCGCCGCGACGACCGCCGCGACGATCGCGAGACCCACGTTGCCCTGGCGCGGGGCGGGTGCCGGTGGCGGAAAACCGCCCGGTGCCGCGGGCTGCTGGCCGTACGGGTTGCCGGGCTGCTGAGGCTGCTGCTGCCAGGGCTGGCTCATGTGATTCCCCCGGGGATGAAGGTTGTGGTGGAAACCGCACTCCGGGGACGAGTCGGACTGGAGTGCGGTTGACTGAAATTCGGCCAGAAGGCTAGCAGTTCGCGCTGACAGTCCGGCAATGCGTTTCCACCGTCCGTGACATGGCTGGAACGCGGCCGGGACATCTGTCGCCGTGGAAGGGCCAATGAGCCCGCACGCAGCAGAAGTTGTGCGGGTATGGCCGCCCTAAGGATCTGCAAAGGGCGGCTTGGGCGTTACTCGGCCACCCGCTGGGCCACCAGATAGCCCTCCAGGGCAGCCACCGTGTAGAAGGTGAAGTCGTTCTTGCCGAGGATCTCGCTCAGCCAGTAGTCCAGGGCCGGGCCCAGCCGCCATACGAGCAGGGTGTCCGGGTCGACCTGCATGGCCGCGGCGAGGAGTTGGGCGAGGGCCACCCCGGCCAGGGCCAGCGGGATGCCCCACAGCGCGACCGCCCGGCCGCGGCCGCCCACCTTGCCGAGGGTGGCGCCGACGAGCAGCCCGATGCCCAGCGCCCAGTAGCCGAGTTCGTGCCCGTGCGGCCCGGCTGCGCCCTGCAGCGAACCCAGGAGCAGGGCACCGAGGCAGGCCGCCGCGGTGCCCGCGGTGACGCCGAGCGCCAAGCGGCCCTGGGGCGTTGCGCCTACCTCCCCAGGGCCGCTTGGGCGCCCCGAGGACTCGCTCATGTGCTCACGTCCCGTCCAACTCCCCCTGTCCGGTGGTCCGTCCGGAACGCTAGCACCGGGACGCCGGATTCACCGGCCGGCGGGCGGGCGGCCGCACGAGCGTCGTCAGAGGCGGTGGGCGGCGCCCGCCGGGGTCGCGCCGCGGGTGTCCAGCAGCAGTTGGGCCTTCACCGCGAGCCCCTGAAGGTCGTACGTCCTGTGGTGCTGCAGCAGCAGCGTCAGATCGGCGGCGGCCGCGGCCTCGTACAGCGAGTCGGCGCGCGGAATCGGCCGCCCCAGGACGCTCCACTGCGGGACGTACGGGTCGTGGTAGCTGAGCTGCGCGCCCATCTCCATCAGCCGGGAGGCGATCTCGCGGGCGGGTGAGCCCTCCTGGTCGCCGACATCGGGCTTGTACGTCACGCCCAGCAGCAGGACGCGGGCGCCGCGCGCGGACTTCCCGTGCTCGTTCAGCAGCGTCGCGCAGCGCTGGATGACATAGCGCGGCATCCGCCCGTTGACCTCCTGCGCCAGCTCCACCATCCGCAGCGGATAGCCGAGGCTGCGCCCTTTGTACGAGAGGTAGTTGGGGTCGATCGCCGGACCGTGGCCGCCGACACCCGGGCCCGGGCGGAAGGCCTGGAACCCGAAGGGCTTGGTCTCGGCGCAGCGCACCACGTCCCACAGGTCGACGCCGATGTCGTGGCAGAACACCGCCATCTCGTTGACCAGCGCGATGTTGACGTGGCGGTAGTTGGTCTCCAGGACCTTCACCGCCTCGGCCTCGCGCACCCCGCGGGCCCGGACCACGCGGTCGCTGATCCGCCCGTAGAAGGCCGCGGCCGCCTCCGTACAGGCGGGTGTCAGCCCGCCGATCACCTTCGGCATCCCGGCGTAGCCGAAGCTGCGGTTGCCCGGGTCCAGGCGGCTGGGCGCATACGCGAGGTGGAAGTCGCGCCCGGCCCGCAGTCCCGAGCCCTCCTCGAGGATCGGGCGGAGGTATTCCTCGGTGGTGCCGGGGTACGCGGTGGACTCCAGCAGCACAGTGGTGTGCGGCCGCAGCCGCGCGGCCAGCACCCGGGCCGCCTCGCCGACCGCGGACAGGTCCAGCGCCCGGTCCTCGCCGAGCGGCGTCGGCGCGCAGATCACGGTCGTACGGACCCGGCCGAGCTCGGCCGGGTCGGTCGTGGGGCGGAAGCCGCCGGACGCCATCCGGCGGATCTCGGCCGCGGTGAGGGAGCCGTCCACCGGGGGTCGGCCTGCGCGCAACTCGGCGATGACGCGCTCGTCGGTGTCGTAGCCGATGGTGGGGATGCCGGCGGCGGTGGCGGCCTGGGCGAGGGGGAGGCCGAGGTGGCCGAGTCCGATGACGGCGAGGTCTGCGGGCATGGCTGGGGGCGGTCCTTCCCGAGACGATCTTTTAAGGCGCTATGTAAGGCTAAGCACACATATGACTGATATTGAGTATTGGCTGATGGTGGAGGCATCGGTGTTGCCGCGTCGGGCGCTCGGTGATTGCGGGCCCGTGACGCGGTGAGAATCCACCAACGGGGAATGAGCGACCCGGACCACGATCGGGAGGCAGCGGTGAGGACAGCGACACTGGGACCGGCCGGGCGGGGCGAGGCGCTCGCCCGCATGGCGGAACACGAGCTGGACATTCTGGTCGTGGGCGGCGGCGTGGTCGGCGCGGGCACGGCGCTGGATGCGGCGACCCGCGGCCTTGCAACCGGACTCGTCGAGGCGCGCGACTGGGCCTCCGGCACCTCCAGCCGCTCGAGCAAGCTGATCCACGGCGGGCTGCGCTATCTGGAGATGCTGGACTTCGCCCTCGTACGGGAGGCACTGAAGGAGCGCGGGCTGCTGCTCTCGCGGATCGCCCCGCACCTGGTCAAGCCCGTGCCCTTCCTCTACCCGCTGCAGCACAAGGGCTGGGAGCGGTGGTACGCGGGCTCCGGCGTGGCCCTCTACGACACCATGTCCGTCTCCTCGGGCCACGGCCGCGGCCTGCCACTGCACCGGCACCTCACGCGCAAGCACGCGCTGCGCGTCGCCCCCTGCCTGAAGCGGGACGCGCTGGTGGGTGCCCTGCAGTACTACGACGCCCAGATGGACGACGCCCGCTACGTCGCGACCCTCGTGCGCACGGCTGTGGCCTACGGCGCGGAGGCCGCCAACCGCGCCCGGGTCATCGGCTTCCTGCGCGAGGGCGAGCGCGTCGTCGGCGCCCGGGTGCAGGACGTGGAGGGGGGCGGCGAGTACGAGATCCGGGCCAAACAGATCGTGAACGCGACCGGGGTCTGGACGGACGACACGCAGGCGCTGATCGGCGAGCGAGGCCAGTTCCACGTACGGGCCTCCAAGGGCATCCACCTGGTCGTGCCGAAGGACCGGATCCACTCCACGACCGGGCTGATCCTGCGGACCGAGAAGAGCGTGCTCTTCGTGATCCCGTGGGGGCGGCACTGGGTCATCGGCACCACGGACACCGACTGGGACCTGGACAAGGCGCACCCGGCCGCCTCCAGCGCGGACATCGACTATCTGCTGGAGCATGTGAACTCGGTGCTTGCGGTGCCCCTTACGAGGGACGACGTGGAGGGGGTGTACGCCGGGTTGCGGCCGCTGCTGGCGGGCGAGTCGGAGGCCACGAGCAAGCTGTCGCGCGAGCACACGGTCGCCCACCCCGTGCCGGGGCTCGTGGTGGTCGCGGGCGGCAAGTACACGACGTACCGCGTGATGGCGAAGGACGCCGTGGACGCGGCGGTGCACGGCCTCGACCAGCGGGTCGCGAACTGCGTCACGGAGGACGTGCCGCTGGTCGGCGCGGAGGGCTACCGGGCGCTGTGGAACGCGCGGGCGCGGATCGCGGCGAGCACGGGACTGCACGTGGCGCGGGTTGAGCACCTGCTGAACCGCTATGGCTCGCTGACGGAGGAGCTGCTGGAGCTGGTCGCGCGCGACCCGTCGCTGGGCGAGCCGCTCGTCGCCGCGGACGACTATCTGCGCGCCGAGATCGTCTACGCGGCGTCGCACGAGGGCGCTCGTCATCTGGACGACGTCCTGACCCGCAGGACGCGCATTTCGATCGAGACCTTCGACCGGGGGACGCGCAGCGCGCGGGAGTGCGCGGAGCTGATCGCGCCGGTGCTGGGCTGGGACAAGGAGCAGATCGAGAAGGAGGTCGAGCACTACGAGAAGCGGGTGGAGGCGGAGCGCGAGTCACAGCTCCAGCCGGACGACCAGACGGCCGACGCGGCCCGCCTGGGCGCGCCGGACATCGTCCCGCTCTGACGCCTCCGGCGCGGGCGGGCGACGGCCGGACCCGGCGCGGGTCTCTCGGGCTGATCTCCCCGGGTTGCGGTCGTCCGGCTCCCCCAGCTACCGCTGGGAGGTGCCCCCAGCCGGTCTACGCCGTCGTGGTCGCGCGCCGTCGCGGCGGAATATTGTTCCCGCCGCGGCGGTGGGGCGGCCGATGGCGCGGGTCGGCTGGGCACCTTCCGGTGGTGGCCGGGGGAGCCGTCGTGGGTGCGCGCCGTGGCGGCGGGACATTGTTTCCGCCGTGACGGTGGGACGGGCGATGGAGCGGATCGGCTGGGGGAGCCGAGTCCGGGGCGTTCCACGGACGTCGGCCGCAGGGCCTCAGCTTTCGCAGAACTCGGCTTCGAGGAGGCGGGTTTCTGCGGGCAGGCTCGGGGTGGTGTCCGTGTTGAGGCGGTAGGCGAGGACGTGGGCGCCGTCCGGCGTGCCCAGCACCCGGACGTAGGAGCCCTTGATCGTGCCGTTGTGCCCCCACAGCGCCACCCCGCACCGCAGCCGGACGGGAAACAGCCCGAGCCCGTACGCCCCGCCTGAGCCCGACGTGTCCCGCATCTCCCGCAGCTGCTCCGGCCGCAGCAGCCCGCCGTCCAGCAGGGCGCGGAGGAAGCGGTTCAGGTCGCCGAGCGTGGAGACCGCCTCGCCCGCGGCGCCCGCGCTCGACGGGTCGAGGCGGGTCACGTCGGCCGCACTGTCCGCACCGTCCGCACTGTCCGCACTGTCCGGGCCGTCGCTCGCGCCCCCGCCGCTCGCGTCGGGTGACAGCGTCGAGTACGCCCGCCCGTGCGGATCGGGCAGGCTCGTCCGCGTGCCGGGAAAGGACGTGCCGGTCAGGCCCAGCGGCCGGAGGATACGGCGCTCGATCTCCTCCGCGTACGGGCGTCCCGTCACTTTCTCGACGACGAGCCCGAGCAGGATGTAGTCGGTGTTGGAGTAGCGGTAGGCCGCCCCGGGCGGGAAGTACGGGGCGTGCTGCAGCGCCGTGCGCACCAGCTGCTCCGGGGTGTACGTGTCGGGGCGCTCGCGCGAGCCGCTGACGAAGAGCCGCTTCGCGAGCGCCGGATCGTCGGTGTAGTTGAAGAGACCGCTGGTGTGGCCGAGGAGTTGGCGGACGGTGATCCGCCGGCCGTCGTTGCCGTTGCCGCGTACGAGGCCGGGCAGATGGTCCGCCACCGTGTCGGTCAGCCGGAGCCGCCCTTCTCCGGCCAGCTGCAGCACGACCGTCGCCACGAACGTCTTGGTGATGCTTCCGGCCCGGAAGCGGTCGCCCGCCAGCATCCGGCGCTCGCTCCGCAGGTCCGCGACCCCCGCCGTGCCGAACCACGAACCGCGTCCCTCGTCCTGGGAGAGGGCCGCCGCGCCCGGCGCCTCACCGGCCGTCACCAGCCGTCGTACGGAGGCCCTTACGCCCGGCCGGGCGGTCGGCGTCCCGTGCGGCCCGACCGCCCGTGGGGGCGCCGGCGGGGCCGCAGGCCGGGTCGTCTCCGTGGCCGGGTCCGGAGCCGGACGCTGGGGCGTTTCCGCAGCCGCTGGCGGGCTCGCCTCCGCGGCAGCGCCCGCAGCGGTGCCCGGGGCCGCGCTCGGCGCCGCGCAGCCGCCCGCCAGCAGCGCGAAGGCGAAGGCCGCCATCGCCGCTGGATGCGCGGTGCGCCTGCCCATCATCGTCGGCCCTTCGTCTCGTACGGGCCCCCCTCATGGCGGACCGTAGCGGATGGGCCTGTGCCCACCACCGCCGGGCTCCGCATTCCCGGACCCCTACCCAGGACCCGCACTCCGACCACCCCCGCGCATGAGAGAGAATGGAGGCTCTGCCGGGGGCGGGTCGCCCGAGTTGGATCAGCAGCGCGCCATGATTCGCCATGTGCCGCCACGGAGCACAGCCAACTCGGCGCCATTGTGGATTGATTGCAGCGCTGAGGGGATTCATGTCGGAGGCGGAGCAGACGCAGGGCAGCACAGGACGCCTCCTCGCCGGACGCTACCGGCTGGGAGAGGTCCTCGGCCGCGGCGGCATGGGGACGGTCTGGCGGGCTGTCGACGAGACGCTCGGCCGGACGGTCGCGATCAAGGAGCTGCGCTTCTCGTCGAATGTCGACGAGGACGAGAAGCAGCGCCTCATCACCCGCACGCTGCGCGAGGCCAAGGCGATCGCGCGGGTCCGCAGCAGCGGCGCGGTCACCGTCTATGACGTGGTCGACGAGGACGACCGGCCCTGGATCGTCATGGAGTTGATCGAGGGCAAGTCCCTGGCGGAGGTCGTACGCGAGACCGGCGGGCTCACCCCGCACCGGGCCGCCGAGGTCGGGCTCGCGGTCCTCGACGTGCTGCGCGCCGCGCACCGCGAGGGCATCCTGCACCGCGACGTGAAGCCGTCCAATGTGCTGATCTCGGACGACGGCCGCGTCGTCCTCACCGACTTCGGCATCGCGCAGGTCGAGGGCGACCCGTCCGTCACCTCCACCGGCATGCTCGTCGGCGCGCCCTCGTACATCTCGCCGGAGCGCGCCCGCGGCCACAAGCCGGGGCCGCCCGCGGACCTGTGGTCGCTGGGCGGCCTGCTGTACGCGTGCGTGGAGGGCGTGCCGCCGTACGACAAGGGCTCGGCGCTCGCCACGCTGACCGCCGTCATGACCGAGCCGCTGGACCCGCCGAAGAGCGCGGGCCCGCTGGAGGAGGTCATCTACGGGCTGCTCGCGAAGGACCCGGCGCAGCGGCTGGACGACGCGGGGGCGCGGGCGCTGCTGACGGACGCGCTGAGCGCGCCGGAGGACCAGGGACCGGAGCCGCCGGCGGACCGGACGCGGATGATGGCGCTGCCGCCGACGCCGGTGGAGACGCCGAAGCTGGAGCGGAGGCCGAGGCCGAAGCCCAAGCTGGAGCGGGCGCAGAAGGCGGAGCGGAAGCCGAAGCCGGAGCAGGCGCAGAAGCCCGAAGGGAAGCCGGAGCAGGAGGCCGGTGAGAAGGCGGAGGAGAGCGCCGCGCCGAAGCCGTCGGCCGCGGCGCGTGCGGAGGTCGAGAAGCGGCTGCGGAGCGCGCTGGCGTCTGTGCGGAATGCAGCTGCCGGGTTGTCCTCCGCCTCCGCGTCCTCGGCCTCGTCGTCCTCTGCGTCGCCTTCGCCTTCGCCTGCGCCCGCCGCCGGTGACGATCGGTCGAGACCAGTGGCGGCGTTCTCCGTAACCGACGTGGTGCAGCGGCGGACGCTGGTGATCGTCGCCGTGGTGCTCGCGCTCGCGATCCTCGGGACGGTGCTCGCCCTCGCGATCGGCGACGGCGGCGACAGCGGTGACCAGGGCGGCAAGTCCCCGAGCGACAAGGCTGCTTCCGACTCCCGTCAGGGCAAGGGCGGCGAGAAGACCCCACCGCAGGACGAGGACCGGCAGTCGGACGCGCCGAAGCCGGGCTCGGGTGAGGACGCGGCGAAGCCGAAGGCGGGCTCCGGCTCGGACTCCGGCGATGACGCGGACGGCAAGGAAGGGGGCGAGGACGAACTGCCGGACGGCTACGCGCGGAAGACCGACTCCCGCTTCCACTTCACCATGGCCCTCCCCAAGGGCTGGAAGCGCACCGGCATCGCGGGCCAGAACTCCGGCGCCATCTACAGCAAGTCCGGCGGCTTCCCCCGCGTACAGGTCGACTTCAGCCCCAGCCCCAGCTCGGACGCCGTCGCCGCGTGGAAGAGCCTGGAGTCCGCCGTGCGCAACAGCTCGTCCGGCTACCGCTCCCTCGGCATCAAGAAGGTCGACTACCGCGGCTACCCGACCGTCGCCGACTGGTCCTTCGAGCGGGACCAGAACGGGCAGCGGGTGCGGATCCTCAACCGCGGCTTCAAGGTGGACGCCAGGCACGGCTACTCGATCATGATCACGTGCCGGGCGGCCGCGTGGGACGAGGACGAGTGCTCCACGCTCCGCGAGACCGCGTTCGACACCTTCCAGCCCAAGGACTGACCGGGGGCGAGCGCGGGCACGTATCGTAAGTTCTCGCGAACCACCGTACGCAGCCGCAACCGGGCGGAACGTGACCGGTTTTGACGGTTCGGAGCGGCCGCGGGGTACGAGTCGTGAGAGGTGTGGAACGCGCGCTACGGGGAGGCGTCGTGGACGACTACGCGGGTCGGGTGCTCGCCGACCGCTACCGCCTGCCCCGGCCGCCCTCCGACGCGTACGAGCTGATGGAGACCCGCGCGTTCGACACGTACAGCGGGCAGGAGGTGCTCGTCCGGCAGATACCGCTGCCTGAGGTCGTCGAGGCGGAGGTCGTTGACGCGGACGGGCGGTACGGCGGGAACGACCGGCGGTACGGCGGGAACGACGGGCGGTACGGGGCGGCGGGCGCGGGGGGCGGCGGCCCGGACCCGCGCCGACCCGCCGACCCGGCGGTCCGGCGAGCGATCGACGCCGCGGCCACGGCCGCGGGGCTGCCCGACCATCCGCGACTGGACCAGGTCTTCGACGTGTTCGCCGAGGGCGGCAGCCTGTGGGTCGTGAGCGAGTGGGTGGCGGCGCGGCCGCTGGCGGCGCTGCTCGCGGAGAGGCCCATGTCGCCCCACCGCGCGGCCGAGGTGGCCGCGGACATCCTCACGGCCCTCCGCGCCCTCCACGCGCACGGCTGGATCCACCGCAACATCACGGTCCGCACGGTTCTGGTGTGCGACGACGGCCGCGCCATGCTGACGGGTCTCGCGGCGGGCGCGGCGGAAGAGGCCCTCTGCGGCTACGACCCGATTCCCGGGCCACCGGCCGGGGAACGGGGCCCGTCCGCGGGCCCGGCGCCGACGGGCGGGGGCCCTGCCGCGGGCGGCCCGGCGGCCTCGGCCACCCCGGCCGTCGAACAGCGGACGCCCGGCGCCCGCCCGCACGCCGCCTCCGGCGCTGAAGGCAGCGCCGCGGCCCATCCAGGCGAGGCGGTGGCCCCCAAGCTCCCTGGACCCGGGGATGGTTGGGGCGCGGTGACGGGGCCGGGTGCGGCAGGCAGCCAGCAGAGCGGCCGCGGTACGGGGGCCGGGCCTGGTTCCGTTGGGGCAGGCGGACCCGAGAGCGGTGGACCCGGGGGCGGTTGGGGCGCGGGCGCGGGGCCCGGTGCGGCAGGTGGCCAGGGCGCCGATACGGGTGGTGCAGGCGGGGCCGGGGAGCACGCGGATCACACGAACCTTCGCGCCGCGCGGGCGGGGGCCATCGCCGCGTACCGTGCGGGCGCCCGCGCTGCCGCCCAGGCGAGCGCCCGCCTCGAACCGGACGCCCATGCCCCCGGACTTCCGGCCCCACGCGGCCACAACGTCGATGCCTCCCCCGTCAACCCCGGGGCGGAGGGCACCCCTTGGGCCGCCGATTCCGGAGGCGGCAACGCCGCATCCGGCTCGCGGTCGGCCGCAGACGACGCGTCCGCAGCGCAGCCGCCGACCGGTCCCGGGACGTCCTCGGACGCCTCCTGGCCGCCCGAGCCCACCGCGGGCAACCCCAACGGCGTCAGCCGCGTAGCGAGCCCTTACGGTGACGTCCCCGGCGACACGTACGGCGGAGCCGCGGCGCATGGCTGGGCCGAAGGGGACGGCCGCTCGAAGGCGCCCGAGCCGCGTGCCACGCAGGACCCGTCGAGTGGCGGATTCCCGGGCGCGGTGGGGCGTCCGGTGGGCTCCGGGAGCGAGGGTCCGGGGTTCGCCCCGGGCGAGGAGGGCCGCTCCAATGTGCCCGAGCCGCGTGGCGCGCAGGGGTCCCCGAGTGGCGGATTCCCCGGCGCGGGCAGGCAGGCCGGTGGTGCTGCGGGCCGCCTTGAGGGCTCGGTTCCACCCGGGCGGGAGGCGGGGCCTTCGGGTCTGCCCGCACCTCGAGGCGGGTACGGCGCGGGCGGGCGCCCGGAGGACTCCGGGAGCGAGGGCCCGGCGTCCGCTTCGGGCGAGGAGGGCCGCTCCAATGTGCCCGAGCCGCGTGGCTCGCAGGGGCCTCCGAGTCGTGGGTTCCCCGGTGCGGCAGGTGCGGCAAGTGGCGCAGGCGCGGCCGGGCGGGCCGCTCACGACGCCGCTCACCTCGGCCGTGGCGCCGGGGGTGAGGCCGGCGGTGACGTAGACCGCGGCGCGCCCGATGCCTATCGGGGGCCCACGACGCGGCTGGCCGCTGAGCGGGCGCGGCAGGCGCGGATGGTGGTTGTCGGGGCCGTCACCGAGCGGTGGGCGCCCGAGCAGGCCGGGCCCGTGCACGAGAACTGGCAGCTCGCCCCGCCCATCGGCCCCGCCACCGACCTCTGGGCCCTCGGCGCCCTGCTCTTCCGGGCCGTCCAGGGCCACGCCCCCTTCCCCGAGGAGAGCGCCGCCGAGCTCGTACAGCTCGTCTGCTCCGAGCCCCCCGCCTTCGCCGAGGAGTGCGGCCCGCTGCGCCCCGTCGTCGAGTCGCTGCTCCGCCAGGATCCCACCGAGCGCCCGGACTTCGAGGAGCTGCGCGGCTGGCTGCGCTCGCTCGTGCGGTCCGCGCCCGAGCCGGACCTCGGCAGCCGTGCGGTCACCGTCCCGTCCCTCGGCAGCGGCGAGCCCGCGGACCCGCGCCGCCTGCCGGTCGTGCGGCGCCGCGGCGAGCTGGTCCGCAGGCGCCGCACGGCCGCGCCCGCGGTCGCACGCGGCCGCCACAAGCGTGCCCGCGAAAAGCGGGTACGCGGTGGCGGCGCGCGCGGCCCGCGCAGCCTCGGCCGTACGCTCGTCGGCCTGATACTGCTCGCGCTGATCGCCGCCATCGCGTACGCCGCGCTGTTCATGCCCGGCGCGGACGAGGACGGCAGCCGCGGGCGGAACCGCCAGGAGGACCGTACGGGCGCGGCGGGCGCGGCCAGTTCGGCACCGGCGCCCGGGCCGACCGCCGACGGCGACGGGACTCCCCGGTCCCAGGAGCCGCAGTCCACCGAACCCGCCGACCTCCCCAAGGGCTTCGCCGTCCGCAAGGACCCCGCCGGCTTCGCCCTCGCCGTGCACGAGGACTGGGAGCGGCGCGGCGAGAACTCCCGCGGCCAGATCCGTTATCTGGGCGGCGACCACGAGCTCATCGTCGTCCCCGGCCGTGACTCCGTCGCCGACTTCGGTGCCGACCCGATGGCGTACCAGCAGGACAAGGAGCGGGAGCTCGAGCCGTTCCGCGACTCCCAGTGGTCGTCGGCGTCCGGGCTGCGCCGTATCGACGTCGGCAGCACCGCGATGGCCGAAGGAACGTTCAACTGGAAGGACACCAGCGGCCGGGAGGTCTATGCCCGCAACCTGGCGATGATCGTCGACGGGCGCTACCACCTCATCCTCGTCATCGGCCCGGCCGACGAGCGGGAGGCCCTGAGCGAGTTCTACCAGCAGGCCGCCGACACGTACCGCACCACCGGCTGACGACCTGGCGCCGCAGTCTCTCTCGTGCCGGTCAACGCCCGGCGTACGCAACCGCTGGGCGCCCGCCGGGCGGCGAGGCCGGGGCGTCGGTCACGCGCCCCGACGGGACCGACGGCCACGCGCACACCATGTGCCGTCTTCGCGGACACGGGTGCGTTCGAACCGCTACAATCGAACTCATGTACTACTGGGAGCGTCCGACACACGAGCCGTCGTGCGAAGCCACCGAAGCCCAGGGCCGCTCCGGGCGGAGCGGCCAGGATGTGCGAACGGATCTGTACGCACCGGGATATGAGCCCGCCGCGTGGATCTGGGCGAGCGGGGGGTGGCGGTTCGGTGTCATCCGGTCCCGCCACCGGTACGCGGACGGTGCCACCGAGCTCCACGTCGATCTCGCCATCGGCATGGACCAGTTCCGGCGCGTGTACCGCTGGCCGCAGCCCGGAGTCCTCCCCGCCCACCCCGGCCGCCGGCTGACCCGTCAGCCCACCAGCTCGTCGATGCCCTTGCGGCATGGCTGACTTCGCGTTGACCGGCCGGCGCGGCGACCGACCTCGCTGCCCTCCGCGATCACCCACATGCCCGAGGCCCCATCCCGGTTGCGGAACCTGTGGGGCAGGATGGGCCCATGGGGAGCTTCCGGGGCGAGGGTGACCGCCTCATCGCCGGGCGGTATCGGCTGGGCACGCGCGTGGGGCGCGGCGGCATGGGCACCGTGTGGCGGGCCACGGACGAGGTTCTCGGGCGCGAGGTGGCGGTCAAGGAATTCCAGGTGGAGGAAGGGCTCCCGGACGAGCAGGCCCGGAGCCGGCGGGAGCGGACGTTCCGGGAGGCGCGTGCGGTCGCGCAGATCCAGCACCCCGGCGTGATCGTCGTGCACGACGTGGCCGAGCAGGACGAGCGGCCGTGGATCGTCATGGAGCTGGTCGACGGGCGGTCCCTGTCCGACCAGTTGGCCGCCGAGGGGCCGGTCCCGCCGCGCGAGGCGGCCCGGATCGGCCTGGCCCTCCTCGGCGCGCTGCGGGCCGCGCACGCGCACGGCGTGCTGCACCGTGACCTCAAGCCCGCGAACGTACTGATGGAGTCGTCCACCGGCCGGGTCGTCCTGACGGACTTCGGGATCGCCCATGTCCCGGGTGGCTCGACCATCACCGAGACGGGGTCGTTCGTCGGCACGCCCGAATACACCGCGCCGGAGCAAATGTCGGGCGGCCGTACGGGGCCTGAGTCGGACCTGTGGTCGCTCGGAGCGCTGCTGTGCGCGGCGACCAGCGGCAAGTCCCCGTTCCACCGCGACACGTTGGGCGGGGTGCTGCACGCCGTCGTGTCGGACGAGATCCGGCCCCCGGAGACCGTGCGCCCGTTGCTGCCGGTCGTACGGGGACTGCTGGAGCGGGACCCGGAGCGGCGGCTGGACGCGGCGGGGGCGGAGCGGCTGCTCGCGGAGTACCTGCGGACGGGCCACATGCCGGAGGCGCCGCACGCGTACACGCCCACTGAGCGGGTGCTCCACGGCGTGCCGTCCGTCGCCGCCCGGAGGCCGGGGCCCGGGGGCGGCCGGCCCCGGTCGCCCTCGGCACGCGCGCGTGCGGTCCTCGCTGCCGCGCTGCTGGTCGCGTCGGCGGCGGGCGCGGGGGTGGCGGCTGTGGCGATGCTGCTGGACGAGACGGGCGACGGGAAGGGCTCGGGCGGGGCCACGGCGACGGATGAGCCGACGACACGGCCCACGAGCGGGCGGCCCACGGCGTCGCCGACCGTGACCGTCACCTCGACGCGGACAGCGACGCGCGCGCCGACGCCGACGGGGAACCCGGCGCCGCCCGGCTACCGCACCGTCTCCGACCCCGCCGGCTTCCGGCTCGCCGTACCCGACGACTTCACCCGCTCCTTCGAGCCGCCGCGGATTTTCTACTACTCGCCGGGGAAGGTCTTCCGGCTCGGCGTCCACATCCAGGACACGGTGGCAGGCGGGCCGCCGGCCGCGATGCGGAGGGCGGACGCGGAGGGTCCTGACCGGTACGAGGGCTACCGGGACGGGGAGGTCACGGCGACGACGCACGACGGGAACCGGGCGGCGCTCTGGGAGTTCACGTGGGACGGCTTCGCCGGGGACGCCGGCCCGCGGCACACGGTGGATCTGAGCTGGGAAGAGGACGGCAAGATGTACGACGTGTGGGTCTCGGCGCCGGTCGGCGAACGCGCCGCGGCGCGCCGCCACTTCGACACGGCGCTGGAGACCTTCGTCGTCACGAAGCCGAAGTCCTGACCGGCCCTGCGCGCCGGGCCTCCGCGCAGGCCCTCCGCGCAGGCCGTACGCCCGCGCCTGGCCTCGGCGCCCGGCTGCGGCGCTTCGCGCCCGGCTGCCCGCACCGGCCTGCCGGTGCACCGCCCTTCCCAACCCACCCTCCCTCATAACCGACGGTGCTTGCCCGTTGCGAGGCGCTCGGCCTTGCGGGGCGGGTTGTGGGGAAGACCGCGCGGCAGGGCCACTGGTGCGGGGGAGTGTCACGGTGCTGCATCCGGTCGTCGGCTTCGCTGGATAACGCCGGCCGGTAACCGGTAATGATGAGTCCATGACTAACCTCGGGGGACGGGCGAACGAGCCCACCAGCTACGGCCTCCAGCCGCCTGCCCAGCCGCAGCCGCACCCGCACGAGCCCACGCAGGCCGCGCAGCCGCCCGCCCAGAGCCCCGCCCCCGGCGTCCCCGCCCCCTCCGGCCCCGCGCACCCGCCGACCGCCCCCGGCGCCTCCTCCGCCGACCCCGACACCGGCCGCGTCATCGGCGGCCGCTACCGGCTCGACTCCCGCCTCGGACACGGCGGCATGGGCACCGTCTGGAAGGCCCACGACGTGGTCGTCGACCGCGATGTGGCGGTCAAGGAGCCCCGCGTCCCCGACCACCTGCCCGAGCGCGAGCGCCAGACCGTCCACCAGCGGATGCAGCGCGAGGCCCGCGCCGCCGCCCGTATCGACCACCCCTCCGTGGTCACCGTCCACGACGTGGTCGTCGAGAACGGCCGCCCCTGGATCGTGATGGAGCTCGTACGGGGCCACTCGCTCGCCGACCGCCTTCAGGAGGGCACGCTCGACCCGCGCGAGGCGGCCCGTATCGGCCTCGCCGTCCTCGGCGCGCTGTCCGCCGCGCACGAGGCGGGCGTGCTGCACCGCGACGTCAAGCCGGACAACGTCCTGCTGGGCCGTCACGACCGCGTGGTCCTCACGGACTTCGGCATCGCGCAGGTCGAGGGCGAGCAGGGCCTGACCGAGACCGGCGCGTTCGTCGGCTCGCCAGAATTCATCGCTCCGGAAAGGGTGTTGGGGCAGCGCCCCGGCCCCGAGTCCGACCTCTGGTCGCTGGGCGTGGTGCTGTACGCGGCGGTCGAGGGCATGTCGCCGTACCGCCGCTCGACCACCCCGGCCACCCTGCAGGCCGTGCTGTCGGCCGAACCGCAGATGCCCGCCCGCGGCGCGGGCGCGCTCGGCACGCTGATCATGCAGTTGCTGAGGAAGGACCCGGGGGCCCGCCCTTCGGCGTACGAGGTCCGGCAGACCCTGGAGTCCGTGGCGCGCCCGCCGCAGCCCTCCGAGGCGGTGACGCGGCTCTACGGCGCGGGCACCGGCGCCGGAGCCGCCGCCGGTGCCACCGGCGGCGGCGCCCTGCTCCCGCCGATCCTCCAGGGCAACCGCAAGGCCCAACTCGGCCTGGGCGGCGGGGTACTGGCGGTCGTCGTCGCCCTGGTCCTGCTCCTCGCGAACCCCTTCGCGGCGGACGAGATGCCCGCGAACTGGGTGGTGCGCGAGGAGGGCGAGGTGGTCGGCGCCTCGCTGGCCGTCCCCAAGGACTACAAGCGGACGGTCAGCCCCGACGACCACTACGTCGAGTTCGCCGATCCCAGTGGCGTGTTCGGCGTCGAGGTGGGCCTCTACACCGAGGACATCGGGACGACCGCCGAAGAGGCCGACGGGTGGGTCGACTACTACGAGAAGGGCGGCTACAACGAGACCGAAATGGCGGCGGTCCGGAGCACGACGAAGAAGGCGACCCAGCAGGGCAGGCCCGCCGCTCAGGTCGAGACGGTATACAAGCCGTACAACTACGACGAGGACGACATCTCGTATCGCAAGCGGGACCACATCTACGTGGACAAGGCGAAGAAGCGGTCGCTGGTGCTCACCGTCACCATGCCCGCCGAGGGCGAGGCCTCTAAGGACGGCCAGCGCCTCTTCGAGGAGGTCGTGAAGTACCTGGAAGTCCAGGACCTCTGAGCCTTCTGCCAGCAAACACTGGCGCGATTGTGGACGACCAGTGAAAACGAGTTACTGCTGGGTACCCAAAGCGTCCGCCCCGGAATACCCTCAGCCGCATGACGGACACGCAGGACACCGCGGCAGAGACCCCGCGCAACCCGGTCTTCAGCGCCCCCGAGGGCACCCGTACCGCGGCCGACGTCGTCACCCCCGAGCTGGTCGTCCAGCTCACCCGCGGAGTCGTCGGCTCGGGCAGTACCGCCAACCACACCCCCTTCACCGGGGAGAAGCTGGCCGACCTGCCGGAGTCCACCCCGGAGGACGTGGCCACCGCCTTCGAGCGGGCACGCGAGGCCCAGAAGGCGTGGGCCGCCACGCCCGTACGGCAGCGCGCCGCCGTCCTGCTGCGCTTCCACGACCTGGTGCTGGAGCGCCAGGCCGAGGTGCTCGACCTCATACAGCTGGAGACCGGCAAGGCGCGGCTGCACGCGCACGAGGAGGTGCAGGCGGTCGCCATGGCCGCCCGGCACTATGGGCGCAAGGCTCCGGGGTACCTGCGGCCCAAGCGCCACTCCGGCGCCGTGCCGACCCTCACCAAGGTCACCGAGCTGCGCCAGCCGCGCGGCGTCGTCGGCCAGATCGCGCCGTGGAACTACCCGTTCGAGCTGTCCGTCGGCGACGCGCTCCCCGCCTTCGCCGCGGGCAACGCGGTCGTCATGAAGCCCGACACCGAGACCGCGCTGACCGCCCTGTGGGCTCGTGATCTGCTGATCGAGGCAGGGCTTCCCGCGGGCGTGTGGCAGGTCGTCCTCGGTGAGGGCCCGGTGGTCGGCCCGGCCGTCGTCGAGCGCGCCGATTACGTCTCCTTCACCGGCTCGACCCGCACCGGCCGCGAGGTCGCCCGGAGCGCGGCCGCCCGGCTGGTCGGCTGCTCGCTCGAACTCGGCGGCAAGAACGCGATGCTGGTGCTCCACGACGCGGACATCGAGAAGGCGGCGGCGGGCGCGGTCCGCGGCTGCTTCTCCTCCGCGGGACAGCTGTGCATCTCCATCGAGCGGCTGTACGTCCACGAGTCGGTCGCCGACGCCTTCGTCGAGCGCTTCGCCGCCCGCACGCGCGCGATGCGGCTCGGCTCGGCGCTCGCCTACGGCGCCGACATGGGCTCGCTGGTCTCCGAGCGCCAGCTCGAGACCGTCACCCGGCACGTCCAGGAGGCCGTCGAGAAGGGCGCGAAGCTCGTCGCGGGCGGCCGCCACAGGCCCGACATCGGCCCGCTCTTCTACGAGCCGACGATCCTCGACGGCGTGGAGGCGCCGATGGCCGTGTGCGCGGAGGAGACCTTCGGGCCCGTCGTGTCCATCTACCGGTTCAGCGACGAGGACGACGCCGTCGCGCTCGCCAACGCCACGCCGTACGGCCTGAACGCCAGTGTCTGGACCAAGGACGGGCGGCGCGGGCGTGCGGTCGCGGCACGGCTGCGCACCGGGACGGTCAACGTCAACGAGTCGTACGCCGCCGGGTACGGGAGTGTGCAGGCGCCGATGGGTGGCATGGGGGACTCGGGTCTCGGACGCCGCCACGGCTCTGAGGGCATCCTCAAGTACACCGAGGCCCAGACCGTCGCCCACCAGCGACTGATGCCGCTGGCGCCGTCCTTCGGCATGGACGACGCCCAGTACGCCCAGTTCATGACCCGCAGCCTGCGCGCCATGAAGATCTTCCGCTTGCGCTGACCCCGACCACCCACCCACCCGCCCTTTCGTCTTCGGCCCTGTGGTGAAGCACAGGCGCGGGCTCCGAGCCGCACGTTCCACGGAGGTACCAGTGTCACGGGACGAGTCCGCCCCCGATCAGGTCCACGACTACGACGTCATCGTCGTCGGCTCCGGCTTCGGCGGTTCCGTCGCCGCACTGCGCCTGACCGAGAAGGGCTACCGCGTCGGCGTCCTCGAAGCGGGCCGCCGCTTCACCAGGGACACCCTGCCCAAGAACTCCTGGGACGTCCGGAACTTCCTCTGGGCCCCGGCCCTCGGCCTCTACGGTATCCAGCGCATCCACCTGCTCAACAACGTCATGATCCTGGCAGGAGCCGGAGTCGGCGGCGGTTCCCTCAACTACGCCAACACCCTCTACGTACCGCCCAAGGCGTTCTTCGAGGACCGCCAGTGGGGCCACATCACCGACTGGCAGGAGGAGCTGAAGCCGTACTACGACCAGGCTCAGCGCATGCTCGGCGTCCGGCTCAACCCCACCCTCACCCCCTCCGACGTGCACCTCAAGGCGACGGCCGAGCGCATGGGCGTCGGCGACAGCTTCCACCTGGCGCCCGTCGGCGTCTTCTTCGGCGACGGGAAGGACGCCGAGGGGGACGCGAAGGCGCGGGCGAAGGCGGGCGAGGAGGTGCCCGACCCGTATTTCGGCGGCGCGGGACCGGCACGGCGGGCCTGCACCGAGTGCGGCGAGTGCATGACCGGCTGCCGCCACGGCGCGAAGAACACCCTCAACGAGAACTACCTCTACCTCGCCGAGAATGCCGGGGCGGTCGTCCACCCGATGACGACCGTGACAGCCGTCTACGAGGACGGCTTCGGCGGCTACTTCGTCTCGACCGTCCCCACCGACAAGAAGCGCTCCGCCAAGCCCAGGACCCTGCGCACGCAGCAGGTCGTCATCGCCGCCGGCACGTACGGCACGCAGACGCTGCTGCACACCATGCGGGACAAGGGCCTGCTGCCCCGCGTCTCCGACAGGCTCGGCCACCTGACCCGTACCAACTCCGAGGCCCTGGTGGGCGCGATGACCGACAGCCGCCGCTACCGCAGGAAGCACGGCGAGCCGGCCGACTTCACCCGGGGCGTCGCGATCACGTCCTCGATCCACCCCAACGACACCACCCACATCGAGCCGGTCCGCTACGGCAAGGGCTCGAATGCGATGGGCGCCATGTCCATCCTCCAGGTGCCGTACGGGGGCCGGGCGCCGCGCGTACTGTCCTGGCTCGCGAACTGTGCCCGGCACCCGTGGCTCGTGCTGCGCTCGCTGTCCAACCGCCGCTGGTCGGAGCGCACCATCATCGGCCTGGTCATGCAGACCCTGGACAACTCGCTGACCACGTACCGGAAACCGAAGGGCCCGGGCAAGGGCCTGCTCACCGCCCGGCAGGGGCACGGCGCGCCCAACCCGAAGCAGATCCCCGAGGCCACGCAGGCCGCGAGCATCCTCGCCGAGGAGATCAACGGCTTCCCGGGCAGCAACGTCGGCGAGCTGATGGGCACCCCGCTCACGGCCCACTTCCTGGGCGGCTGCCCGATCGGCGAGGACGCGGAACACGGCGTCATCGACCCGTACCACCGGCTGTACGGGCACCCGGGCGTCCACGTCGTCGACGGCTCGGCGGTCTCGGCGAATCTGGGCGTCAACCCGTCGCTGACCATCACGGCGCAGGCCGAGCGGGCGATGTCGCTGTGGCCCAACAAGGGCGAGGAGGACCTGCGTCCGGAGCAGGGCACGGCGTACGCCCGGCTGGCGGCGGTGCCGCCGAAGGCACCGGCCGTCCCCGAGGAGGCCTTCGGGGCGCTGCGGCTGCCGGTCCTGCCGGTACCGGTGGTGCCGCCGAAGAAGCCGTAGCCGGAGCGCTGCGCGGGGCACGACGAAGGGGCACGACGAAGGGGCCGCACCCCCCTCCGGTGCGGCCCCTTCATACGGGTATGGCTGTCGCTTACGCGGCGGCCTCGGAGCCCGCGGCCTTGCGGCGGCGGACGACGAAGACGGCGCCGGCGCCCACGACCATGGCGACACCGCCGATAGTGGCGATCGTCGGCAGCGCGGACGACGAACCGGTCTCGGCGAGGTTGCCGGTCACCGGCAGCTCCTTGACACCGCCCTGCGGCTTGGTGTCGGGACCGGGCTTGTCGCCCGGCTTGCCGTCACCGGGCTTGGCCTCGCCCGGGTTGCCCGGGTTGCTGCCCGGCTTGAGAACGGTGAAGTAGTAGTCGGCGCCCGCGCTTTCGGCGATGCACTCCTGGCCCTCGACGTTGTCCAGGTAGGCACCGGTGCCGAAGGAGTAGCTGTCACCGGCAGGGGCGTTCTTGTGGATGTTGACCCGGAGGTCGACCTTCACGAAGTCGTTGGACTTCAGGCTCTCCACGCCCCAGAAGTAGCCGCCCGCGAACTCCTTGCTGCCGATGGTCTCCCACTGCTTGGAGACCGGGTTGCGGAACTCCAGGTCGATGTAGGGGCTGAGCCACTTCGACTCGTCGATCTCGAAGTTCTCCACCTCGGCCCAGAGCGCGACCTCCTTGAGGTCCGCCTCGGAGGTGTTGCTGACGGTCAGGTTGAAGTTCGTCCAGCCGCTGCCTGCGACGACCTTGCCCGGCAGGCCGGAGATCTTCGCGCTGAGCGCCTTCTCCTCGTAGTTCTCGTCGACCTCCTCGCAGTACGGCGGGATGGTCGGCTCCTCGGTCGGCTCGCCGGTCGGCTCGTCGGTGGGCTCGTCGGTCGGCTCGTCCGTGGGCTCGCCGGTCGGCTCGTCGGTCGGCTCGTCCGTGGGCTCGTCCGTGGGCTCGCCGGTCGGCTCGTCGGTCGGCTCGTCCGTGGGCTCGTCGGTGGGCTCGTCGGTGGGCTCGTCCGTCGGCTCGTCCGTCGGTTCGTCGGTCGGCTCGTCCGTCGGCGGTGTGCTGGGGTCCTCCGAGGCGGTCGAGGTGAACTCGTTCGGGTCCGCGTAGGCGGCGGGCGCGGCGAGCAGCGCAGCCGGGGCTATGACAGCCGTCGCGGCAGCGGTCGCCAGAGCGCGGCGGATCTTCATGAGACCTCTTCTGGGTCCGAGTGCTGTGGGTGCAGCACTGCATGGGGAGGCCGTCGCGGTGGGGGAGCGCGGTATGGCCGTGCGTTTGCAGATAAGTGACCCGTAAGAGATGGGGAAGGTTGTGCGAGCGATGTCGCGAGATTCGCGTGACCTGTGTCACTGATGTGACGAGGGTGACTCTCGTGAAACCGGAGGAGTCCGCCCCAAGGTGCAGCGTGAAGGGTGAAAGAGGAGACGGCCGGTCCCGGGCGTCCCGAGGACCGGCCGTTCCTGTTGGCCGTGACCGGGCCGCTGTCCCCTGCTGACCGGTCACGCGCTGGAGCGCGGTCCCACGACGCGCACCGCGTCACACGCTCCAGCGATTCCGCCCTGTTGCTGTTGGGCGCCCCGTAGAACGAGGGCGGAGCCACGCGTGGTTGCTTCGGCCGCCCCTGGCTGGCACGGACACCGGGACCAACGAAGGTGCTCGGGCCCGGTCACGCGCCGTACGGGTGACGGCCCCCGGCCCGTATGAGCTGCGTATGAGCCGCGTATGAACGGCAAGCCGCCACAGGTCATACACGGCCGCGGCACAGCTCCAGCAGCGTCATCGCCAGCGCCGTCCCCGGCTTGCCCAGCTGCTCCCTGTAGTGGCTGAGGATCTCCATCTCGCGGGAGAGGTTCACGCGCCGCCCTCCGGAGGCGATCCTGGCCTGCTGGATGACGGCCGAGACCGCCATCCGTTCCTGTACGAGGCCGATGATCCGGGAGTCAAGATCGTCGATCCGGCCGCGGGCGTCGGTGATGTCGGCGGCGGCCTGCTCGGTGCGGGCGCCGGTGTCGGTACCGGCGCCGGCGTCGGTCGGGGCGGGGGCCGCGGTGGGGTTGCTCATGTCCGTATCTCCTCGGGGTCGTAGTGGCCGGCCCCCGGGGGCGACGATCACGGCCCGGACAACGCAGGACGCCCCGGGCCTTGTCGGCCCGGGGCGCCTGGGAAGTCGCTTGTCAGTGGCTCAAGCAGCACGACCATGGCAGCCGGACGGGCCGGGTGCCATAGGTAAAGCCGAAGGTCATGTGCCGAGACATGCGGATCAGTATGGCGTGGACCGCGACGGCGGGCCAGCAGCCGCCCGGATGGTGAGACGCGGAGGTCACCGCGTACCCCCGTTAGAATCGAGACCACACACCCCGTATCACCGCCGGAAGGCCGCCGAAGTGTCATCTGCGACCCCGCCCGCCGCTCCCGACGCCGACCACACCCCGGACTCGGTCCTGGTCGTCGACTTCGGCGCGCAGTACGCACAGCTCATCGCCCGTCGCGTCCGCGAGGCCCGGGTCTACAGCGAGATCGTTCCGCACACCATGCCGGTGGAGGAGATCCTCGCCAGGAAGCCGAAGGCGATCATCCTCTCCGGCGGCCCGGCTTCGGTCTACGCCGAGGGCGCCCCGCGGCTCGGCCCGGAGATCTTCGAGGCCGGGGTCCCGGTCTTCGGGATCTGCTACGGGTTCCAGGCCATGGCGCTCGCCCTGGGCGGCACGGTCGACAACACCGGCGGCCGCGAGTACGGCCGTACGCCGCTGACCGTCTCGCGCAGGGGCTCCACCCTCTTCGAGGGCACCCCGAGCGAGCAGCCGGTGTGGATGTCCCACGGCGACGCCTGCTCGGCCGCCCCCGAGGGCTTCTCGGTCACCGCGACCACCGACGGCGCGCCGGTCGCCGCCATCGAGTGCGACGAGCGCCGGCTCTACGGCGTCCAGCACCACCCCGAGGTCCTGCACTCCACGCACGGCCAGCAGCTGCTGGAGCACTTCCTCTACCGCGGCGCCGGGCTCGGGCCGAACTGGACGACCCACAACGTGGTCGAGGAGTCGATCGCCGCGGTCCGCGAGCAGGTCGGCGACAAGCGCGCGATCTGCGGGCTCTCCGGGGGCGTGGACTCCTCGGTCGCCGCAGCCCTCGTCCAGAAGGCCATCGGCCCCAAGCTGACGTGCGTGTACGTCGACCACGGGCTGCAGCGCAAGGGCGAGTCCGAGCAGGTCGAGAAGGACTTCGTGGCGGCGACCGGCGTGCAGCTGAAGGTCGTGGACGCGGAAGCGCAGTTCCTCGCCGCGCTGAAGGGGGTCTCGGAGCCCGAGGAGAAGCGCAAGATCATCGGTCGGGAGTTCATCCGGGTCTTCGAGCAGGCGGCGAGCGAGGTCGTCGCGGAGGCGGGTGCGCACGGCGAGCAGGTCGAGTTCCTGGTCCAGGGCACCCTCTACCCGGACGTCGTCGAGTCGGGCGGCGGCACCGGCACCGCGAATATCAAGTCGCACCACAACGTGGGCGGCCTCCCCGAGGACCTGCAGTTCCGGCTCGTCGAGCCGCTGCGCCGGCTCTTCAAGGACGAGGTCAGGATGGTCGGCCAGGAGCTCGGCCTCCCGGACGAGATCGTCCACCGCCAGCCGTTCCCCGGCCCCGGCCTCGGCATCCGTATCGTCGGCGAGGTCACCAAGGACCGGCTCGACCTGCTGCGCGAGGCCGACGCCATCGCTCGTGAGGAGCTGACCGCGGCCGGCCTCGACCGCGAGATCTGGCAGTGCCCGGTGGTGCTGCTCGCGGACGTCCGCTCGGTCGGCGTCCAGGGCGACGGCCGCACGTACGGCCACCCGATCGTGCTGCGCCCGGTCTCGTCCGAGGACGCGATGACGGCGGACTGGTCGCGCCTGCCGTACGAGGTGCTGGCGAAGATCTCGACCCGGATCACGAACGAGGTCGACGAGGTCAACCGCGTGGTCCTCGACGTGACGAGCAAGCCCCCGGGCACGATCGAGTGGGAGTGACCCTCCCCGACCTCCCGTTACGGGACAACGCCCGCGCTGTCGCCCACACGTTTGGGCGGCGGCGCGGGCGTTTGTGCCCCAGTAGGCTGGTGCGCAGGCGAGACTCCGTCGCATGGGAGCAATCATGAGCGCCGCACCCGAGGACGAGCTGGACGAGCAGTACAACTACCCCGTCCCCCCTCCGGGCGGCTGGACCGCGGACGACCTCGACCGGCTTCCGAACCTGCCCAGGCGCACTGAGCTGATCGACGGGAGCCTCGTTTTCGTGAGTCCGCAGACCAACTTTCACATGCGCGTCATGCGTCTGCTGGAGTGGGAGTTCCTGGACCAGGCACCGGATGACTTCGACGTCTACCGAGAGTTCAGTGTGAAGCTGAACAAGCGGAACCGTCCGGAACCGGACGTTCTGGTGGTCCGGGCCGGCGCGGACACGGGGCCGAAGGAGACCTGGCTCAAGCCGGAGGACGTCTTCCTCGCGGTCGAGGTCGTATCCGAGGATTCCGAGGACCGCGACCGCGAGGTCAAGCCACGCAAGTATGCGGCGGCCGGCATCCGGCACTTCTGGAGGGTGGAGGAGAAGAACGGCCTACCGGTCGTATACGTCTACGAGCTCGACCCGGCCACCAAGTCGTATGGTTTGACCGGAATTTACCACAACCGGCTCAAGGCCTCAGAACCGTTCGAGATGGACATCGACCTCACCGCCATCAACCGGCGACGGCCGCGGAAGCGGGAGTAAGCGGGCTACTGCGGCGGTCCATAGGGAGCAGCCCCCTGCGGACCGCCGCTGTATGGGTTCCGGCCCTGCGGGGCCGGGCCCGCGCCGTACGGATTCGCGAACGGGTTGGCGTGGCCCGGGAGTTGCTGGTCCGGGCGGAGGAAGCGGGTGCGGCCCGTTTCATCGCGTACCGGGACGAAGCCCGCGGAGGCCAGCAGCGCCGCGTACTTCTGGTTCCGCCTGCGCGTCCAGATGAAGCCGAAGCCGAGCAGGGCCATGCAGAACGCCCAAAGGCCCAGGCCGATGCCCATGGTAAGGCCGAAGAAGTCGCCCCGGGCGACACCGATCGCGCCGCCGACGGTGAAGCCGATCGCGCCCCACATCATCCGCTTCTCGGCGCTCTTGCCGGTCAGGTCGAAGTTGATGCGCGCCTTGAGGAGTTCGACGGCGGGTGCGGCCTCCGGGACCGGCTTGAGCTTGCCGCCCGGCTGAATGCCCGGCAGCGGACCGCCGTTGCCCGCCTGCGGGAACTGCGCCCAGGTCGCGGCCGCGCGCTGCTGCGCGTACGGGCTCGGGTCACGGTAGAGCTGCATCTTCACCGCGCCGTCGTTGGCCCCGGACTGCTCGGCGCCGTAGTACGCGAAGCCGAACTGCTCGGCGATGAAGGCCAGTCCGGCGAGCTTCTTCACCGATCCCCAGCGGTTGGTGACCTCGACGACCTCGTTGCTCGCCATCAGCCGCAGCATCTGCGCGATCTGCTTGTCGGTGCTCATACAAGGTGAGCTTAGCGGCGGGAAGGGGGCTCAAGGCGAACGGTGAAGGCCGCCACCCCTGTCAATCAGTGCGGTCTTCGCCGTTCACTCGCAGGGGCAAGATTGCGCGCCCGGACGTTGTCGCCGCCGCGCACAGCCACACCACGTACGGCCGCGCCCTGTCCGCGCCCGGCGAGCCGCTCGAGCCGATCACCCAGGACGTGTGCGCCTTCTCCGAGGATCACACGCTCTTCGACGACCGCACCGGCGTCGTCGTGGGCGCGGCGGAGAGGCGCGCCGATCGCCGACGCGCCCGGGCCCACAAGACCGTCATCCCTGCGCAATCACGGTTTGCTGACGGTCGGGGACTCGGTCGACGCGGCCGCGTGGTGGTTCATTACGATGGAGCGGTCATGTCAGGTGCAGCCGGCCGCGAAGGCGGCCGGGAAACCGGTCCTCATCGATCACCACAGCGGCCTGCAGACCCGCGAGCAGCTCGGAAACGATCTCGTGGCGTTGATCAACTACCAGCCTTGTGGCAGCAGATCACCCGTGGCGAGCCGGACCTGCTGACCTGACAGGCCGGACGAATGCGGCACAATTCCCTCTCATCACACGGGCATTGCGGCGCGTGCAGCGAGAGAGGTGTTGTCCCATGGCCGTGGACTCGGCGAGAGACGGCTTGCCAGGCGGTGGTCCCGGCAGCCCCGGCGGTAGCCCCGGTGGCAGTCATGGTGGCGGCCCTGAAGGCCGCGACGGGCACGGCAGCGGCTGCACGTGCGGGGACTGCCCGTACGGTGCCCGCGAAGGGCACCGGCGCGCGGTCGCCGCGTTCGTGGCGCGGCGCGAGGAGCTGGCCGCCGGCCGCGGCGTGCCGGGCGCGCTCGCGCACTCCTCCGGGGCTTCCCGGCAGTGGGTGTCCGACGAGCTGACCCGGTCCGCCCACACGGCCGCCGAGTTCGGGCGCGCGGAGGGCCGGGTCTGGCTGCGGCGCGGGCGCGGTGCGCTGGCCGGGCCGCTCGTCGGCGAGGACAACCGGCTGTCCACTTCGCGTACGGTCGCCGCGCTGTGGGTGCTCGTGGCCGTCGCGGGCGTGCTCGTCACGGCCGTCGCCCTGGCCGTGACGGACGACCGGGCGCGGCTGCTCGACGGGCTGACGCCCGGGCGCTGCGACGGGCTGCTCGCGGTTGTGGCGCTGGCGCTGCTGGTGGCCCTGGCGGCGCGCGGCGTCGTGGTGCTCCGGGTGCGGGCGCAGCGGCTCCAGAAGGTGTCAGCGGCCCGGCCGCGCGCCGCCGATCTGCTCACGGACGACGCGGGGCGCGGCAGCCTCCCGGACGTGCAGTACGTGGTGGTGGCCGCGGCGGTCGCGGTCTTCGCCCTGGTGCGTCTGGTGCGGGAGCCGGAGCGGCTGCCGGATCTGCCGTGGGGACTCGTGGCGCTGGCCGCCGTGTCCGCCACGGCCTACCTGGTCGCGAAGGCCGCGGAGGGCGGCCGCCCCATCGTGCTGTCCGTCGTACGGGCCCGTGAGGCCGGCGACCTCGACGGGCCCATCCGGGCCGGGGACGACATCGAGATCCGCGGCGGCGGCTTCGTAC
The DNA here is from genome assembly GCF_052245475.1 of Streptomyces sp. 7N604. Lineage (NCBI taxonomy): Bacteria > Bacillati > Actinomycetota > Actinomycetes > Kitasatosporales > Streptomycetaceae > Streptomyces > Streptomyces sp. 7N604. The sequence continues at coordinate 142,173 of NZ_JBQQBX010000014.1, forward strand.
CAGCTGGCGCGGGCACGGCGGAGGCGCTCGCGCGGATGGTCGTCCGCATCGGGACGGTCCATGTGCACGTGCCGCTGGTGCCGGTGGCCGGGGGCTTCGCCAACCCGACGGACTCGGCGCTGACCGTGCCGGTCCCGGCCGAGGTCGAGCCCGGCCGGGTGGACGTCCGGGTCGTCACGGCAGCGGGGGCGGAGTCGAACCGCTGCCGGATCGACGTGGTGGACGGCTGAGCCGTACGGGTGGCTCCGGTCGGGTCTGTTGAACCGGGCCCGGAAGGTGTGGTTGCTCCGGGGTTGAGCCGGTCGGGGCGTTTCAGCTGGTTGAACCCTCACCGAATCTTGTCCGTACCCCTCGCCGAAGGCACCCGTGTGCCGGAGAATCGTCCCTGCGGGGGCAGGCGATGGAGGGCGGACGACATGGCTCACGGAGCGCGCGTTGACCGGGATCTCACGGGCGGGCTGGGCGAACCGGCCGGATCGTGGCGGGATTCGGCATCCCGCTACGCACTGCTCCCGCTGCGCATCTTCCTCGGCGTCACCTTCATCTACGCGGGTCTGGACAAACTGACCGACCCGGCCTTCCTGGCCGACAGCGGGCCGGGCTCGATCGGCGAGCTCATGAAATCCGTGCGGAACGGGTCCGCGATCCCGGCGATGGTCGATCTGGCGCTGGAGAGTCCGAGGAGCTTCGGGTACGCGATCGCGATCGGGGAGATCGCGGTGGGCATCGGCACGCTGCTCGGGCTGCTGGCGCGCCTTGCCGCGTTCGGGGGTGCGCTGATCTCACTGAGCCTCTGGCTCACCGTCAGCTGGCAGTCGCACCCGTACTACTACGGGAACGACCTGGCCTACCTGATGGCGTGGACCCCGCTGATCTTCGCGGGGGCGCAGGTGTTCTCGATGGACACGAAACTCCGCTCCCGCCGCAACCGCTACGGCCGCCCGCTGTACGGCTGACTCTCCCCGGCGCTCCGCGCCGGTCCACGCCCACCCTCCCCAGCGCTTCGCCTGGGTGGGGGTCCTCCCGGCGAAGCCAGGGGGAGTACCCCCAGCCCCATGAAGGGGCTTCGCCCCTTCAACCCCGCCTGGCGACTTCACCGTCAGGACCGGCGGACGGCGCCGGTGCCGGGCCGCCGGCGGGTGCCCGCGGCGCGACGCTGCTCGCACGGAGCAGGCGCACGGGTGCCGCCGTGCCTGCGCGGCAGCCCACCGGGCGGAGCGCGCTGCAACTCCCTTCTACCGCCCGGGTGTCCCCGCGAGACAGTGAGCGCCCCGGGCGCCACCAACCGTCCGCCGCCGGGCCGTCCCGCCTGCCGACCGCCCCCTTCCGGCCTCTGGCCGGGGACCACCCCACCCACCGTTTCCTTGGGCACCCCACGGTTCCCCGGTGCGGGCGATCCGGGACGCGAGGGCCGTTGAGCCCACAAGCGCCGCCGCCGGCGGTGATGCGCAGTGGCGAGGAGAGGCCGCCTCTGCCCGCGCCGGGCGTCAGCCGGGCGGGGCGCTTTCCGGAGGGCGGGGGTCACCGGCGCGCGGGGCTCGGCTCGCGCGGCGGCGGGCCGCTCGGGTTATCACTGCCGTCAGCGCCGCCAGCGGGAGGCCTGCCGCCACCAACGGGACCAAGGTCCAGGCCGGGACGGACCAGGCGCCCGTCGCGTCCAGGGCGTAGATCACGCCCGCGCTCAGCAGGACGAGACCCGTGACCAGCTTCCCCGGCTCCGTGTCATGACGCCGCACGGCTCACCTCCACCTGCCCCACGCCCGCCTCGAGTTCGAGGTCGAGCGTGCCGCGCGGCTCACGCCCGTCCGCGGGTTCGATCGTCATGCGCTCCCTGAGGCCCGGGGAGACGTCCACGTCGTTCCGCCGCTCGCCCGGCAGCCGCAGGTCGCCCAGCCCGACCTCCACGTCCAGCTTCAGCGTGGCGTCCTTCGGTACGAGGACCTTCAACTGCCCGGCGCCGACGCTCGCGCGCGTGGCGACGGTCTGGTCCTCGTCCAGCTTCAGCCCGGACAGGTCGAGCGTGCCGACGCCCGAGCCGACGCCGTAGTCGGGCCGTACGGCGGCGGCCGAGGCCGGCTTCCAGTCCGTACGGACCCAGTCGGACGTCACGCTCTTCGGCAGGGCGGCCGCGCTCACCAGCAGCGCACAGGTCAGCAGCGCCAGGATGACCGTCCCGCCGCCCGCCCGCCCGTAGAACGCGCTGATCGCCAGGCCGAGGCCGAACACGGCAAGCGCGCAGGCGAGGCCGGTCTGCAGGCTCGTGCCGAGCGGCTGGGCGTCCCAGGAGGCGAGCATGCCCGCCGCGCACGCGGCCACCGCGAGGAGGAAGGTCCAGCCGCCGATCCAGGGCCGCCGCTCCCGCGCGGGGGCCAGGTCGGCCGCCCAGGCGGCGGCCCGGCCCGAACGCGCCGCGGCCGGCGCCTTGGTGTCCCACGGCAGACCGTCGTCCGGGCCCCACAGGTAGCCGGTGCCGGTCGTGCCCCCCGTACCGTCCTTGGTGATGGGGCCGCGCCACCAGGGCGGGGCGCCCGGCGCCGGCGGGGCCTGCGTCTCGGGGGGCACGCCCTCGTGCCCGGCCGGATGGGACGCCCCCCAGGCACCCCCGCCCCCTGCGGCAGCGTGCCCCGCTCCCGCACGCGTCCCCGCCTCCACCGCCCCCTTCTGCTCCGCCCTGCGCCGCCGCTGCGACCACTGCGCGCACCCGGCCAGCGCGCCGGAGACGACCAACGAGAAGAACACGACGGTCGGGTTGCCGAGCATCGACAGCAGCAGCCCGCAGCCGAACAGCGCGCAGAGCACGGCGGCCAGCGCCTGCCCCTCCACCCGCCCGGAGAGCAGCCGCCTGCCCTCGTTCTCGTCCTCGCCCTCCAGCGGGATCAGCAGCCACGCGAACCCGTACGCGATGAGCCCGACGCCGCCCGCGATCGCCAGCACGGCAAGCACGACGCGGAAGATGACCGGATCGAGGTCGTAGTGCCTGCCGAGCCCGCCGCACACGCCCGCGATCACTTTGTTGCCACGGCTGCGCCGCAGCAGTGGCGGGCCGGTCCGGTCGGCGGCGCTCCGCTCGTCGGGAGCGTCGCGCTCGTCGGGCTCGTCGGTCATGCGTCCATGGTGACGGTCCGGTGACCCGGAGAGCATCCGGCCCGACCCTGGTACGACCCTGAGATGTCCCCGGTGGGGTCGCGGCGCGGCGCCGTGGTTATCGTGTCCGCACCATGGCAATGTCGAGTTCATGGCAGGCCGGGGGGCAGAGGGAGAGCAAAGGGTGTCGGACGGCGCGGGGCGGGACGAAGGGCGGCTGGTCGCGGGGCGCTACCGGCTGCTTGAGCGGATTGGCCGCGGCGGGATGGGCACCGTGTGGCGGGCCGAGGACGAGCTGTTGGGCCGTCATGTGGCGCTCAAGAAGCTGCACGTGCCGCCGCACCTGGCCGACGACGAGCGCGCCACGCTGTACGAGCGGACGCGGCGCGAGGCGCGCAGCGCAGCCCGTATCACGCATCCGAACGTGGTCGTGGTGCACGACGTCGTGGACGACGGCGGGCTGCCCTGCATCGTCATGGAGTACGTGCCGTCCCGGACGCTCGGTGACCTGATCAAGGAGGAAGGCCCGGTCTCCCCGGACGAGGCGGCCCGCATCGGGCGCGGCATGATCGCGGCACTGCGGGCCGCGCACGCCGCCGGGGTCCTGCACCGGGACGTCAAGCCGGGCAACGTGCTGCTGGGCGCGGAAGGGCGCGTGGTGCTGACGGACTTCGGCATCGCGGTCGCCTCCGGCACGTCCACGCTGACGCGCACGGGCGAGCTGGTCGGCTCCGTGGACTACGTCGCCCCCGAGCGCGTCAGGGGCGGCACGCCGGGCCCCGCCTCCGACCTGTGGGCGCTGGGCGCGACGCTGTACCAGGCGCTCGAGGGCCGCCCGCCGTTCCGCAAGGACACGGCGATCGAGACGGCCTACTCGATCGCCGTCGACCCGCTGCAACCGCCGCAGCGGGCCGGGGTGCTGACCCCGCTCATCGAGCAGCTGCTGACGAAGGACCCCGAGGAGCGGCCGGGGGCGGAGACGGTCGAACTCCGGCTGCGGGAACCGGCGGCGGAGACCGAGACGGCATACGTGGAACACGGGCAGCTGCTGGACCGCGGGGTGCGGGACGGCGACGGCACGGGCACGGGCACGCGTACGAGTACGAGTACGCGCAGGGGGACCGGGCCGACGGCCCCCCTCGAGCCCGGGGCCCCCGGACCCTCAGAGCCCGGCCCGCGCCCCCGGCGCCGCGGCCGCCGCCGTATCGTCGCGTGGGCCGTCGCCGCGGTGCTCGTGGCCGCGGCGGTGCCGGTCGCGGGCGTCCTCTTCGGGATGCTCGCCGCGGACAAGGGCGAGGGCCAGGACGACCAGGCCCGGGAGACGCCCTCGGTCTCGGCCTCGGACAGCGCGTCCCCGCCGGCCCCCAAGCCCTCGCCCCTCCCGAACGGCTACAAACTCGTCGAGGCGAAGGAGTTCGGCCTCTCCGTACCCGTGCCGAAGGACTGGACCCGCACGGACGTGCCCGACAGCGACATCGCGTTCATCAACCCGACCGGCCTGGTCAGCCTGCGGATCAACGTTCTCGACTTCGCGAGCTCCGACCCCCTGCAGCACTGGAAGGACGACGAGGCCAAGTCGCTGAGCGAGGGGAAGCTGCCCGGCTACAAGCAGCTGCGGATGCAGGAGACGGCCTACCGGGGGATGCCGGCCGCGATCTGGGAGTTCACCTTCCAGGGCAGGGCACGCCAGTTCCGCGCCGTCGACCTGGGCTTCGGGAATCCCGGCGAGAAGGAGTACGCGCTCTACCTGTCCGGCCCGAGCGCCAGCTGGGCCCGCCACAAGCAGGTCTTCGACGACGTCCGCAACAGCCTACGGATCGAGGACAACTAGCTAGGGCACGACGGGCGGTCTTCCGCCCTGCCCCACCCTTGGAGGTGCACCCTGGGGGTCTGCCTGGAGCCGGGGTCTGGGGCGGAGCCCTCCCCCTGCCCCGCCCTCCCCAGCTACCGCTGCATGGCATCCGCTGCTCCACGTCCGGACCGGATAGATCAGCTTCGAATTCACCAGGTGTCCCCCGCGGACGCGAACCGCCGTCCCGCATCACCCGTTTTGCTGCACTTGGCGCGCACGTCTGCCGCCGGCGGTAGAAGGTGGTCGAGGCGCCGCAACCCGTCAGGCGCGACGGAAAGGACACAAGAAATGAGCACCCCTAACTCATGGCTGCCGCTCGTGATCAAGAATGAGTGGGGAGGGACAATCACCACCGTGACCGTCAATCACCGCTACGACACCGACCACTACGACAACCACATGTGGGAGAGCCTGCAGAACGGCAGTACAGGTAACGGCATGCAAGTAGGCTTCTGGACCGGATTCCTACGCACCGGCAAGGACTACTGGAATGTGACGTTCAGGGCCGACGGCCAGAACTGGACGTGCAAGGACGACTTCTACTGTTTCCTCACCAGCGACGATGCAGAGAGCAAAGGTCAGGTGGTGTTGACCATCTCGAAGGACAACCTTCACGTCGCACCCCCCAAGTCGAGCGCGTGTGACGTCTCCCTCCAGCAGGTGGGTTGAGTCCGTTCCGGGACAGTAAGGCAGGCACGTCCATGAGCGGACTAGGCGACGTGGTCGCCTTCGCGGCTGGGGTTTTGGGAATCAAGCCCAAGTCAGGGTGCGGGTGCGAGCACCGCAGGGACATGCTCAATAAAATGTTCCCGTTTCCGCGGCGCTTCCGCAGGTCAGGGCGTCATTAAAGCATAGGTCGGGGATGAGCCGCCCGAGTCGACTCCCATCAACGATCGCCCGCTCATGCAGCGGGCGATCATTATTGTAGAACCAAGATGAGATGAGAGCAGGACGCCTTCTGTGCGACTGGCTGGATAGCCACACGGAATCATTCCGGTTGAGCGGGCCGAAAACATCGACGCTTGAACGGCTCAGGCGATTGAGCGAGTTCACTCTCGTCCTCGTCGGCATGACTCGCACTGGGGGCCCCTCGGCAGCCGGCCGATATGGCGCGTGGGCACAGGGGGTCGCGAACATTCTGTGGCGAGACCTGCACAACGCAGAAGAAGAGCTGAGAGAAGCAGTCACCACATGGTCATCGCCTCAAACACGCGCACTACTGCTGGCCTTTCCCGCTCTGGAACTCATTACTGGGCGCCTCTTTGACAACCACACATGGATGGTACGCGCAGTGACTACCGGCACACGCAGGGAAGACCACTCCAATGTGAATCTGGCATTTACGCGCGACCTGGCCGGACTGCACGACTGTCACACGCTGGCACTCACCGAATTGGAACGGATCAGATCCACTGCAGACCCATATGCCGTGTCTGTGCAATCCATGTACGACCTGACTCACGCCATCTTCTATGCCACCAGGATGGGGCGGCGGCGACCGGCTTGGACCGGGGATCAGGCCACATGGGCCCATCAACGCCTGGAGAAGTCAGGCGCTGCTTGTCTCCACGAGCACGACCTCGACTTGGCAGCGGAATCCGTCATGAGCCTGCTGATGGCAGGATGCCCGGTGAGCCGATATGTCACGGATGCGGTCCATGCCGTCGCGGCCATCGCAGAAGCCGAGGGCAGCATTCCCCCTCACGCCCGGCACCACGACGCGGCAAGCGATGAGTTCACCAACCGCTACCACGCCACCCTGACGGGACTGGCAGCCCTGGCCGAGTACGAGCGGCGGAGCCCTGGGTGATTCCCGAAGCATCTGCGCGACGTCCGACAATCGCGCCAGATGGGAGGTGTCTCCTTCCCGGCTGCGGACGCGGCTCCGGCCCGGGAGTCTGGGGCGGAGCCCCAGTTCCGGGAGGGGGTGGGATAGGGGAAAGGCCCGTGTCGCGGACCGATGAGTATCTCGCCGTCCCGGAGTCTGAACTCGTGCGAGGGGGGCCGGATCGCTCGAGAGGGAGACACGCCATGACCGCGATCACTCTGACCACATTCCTGTCCCTGGACGGGGTCATGCAGGCACCGGGTGGCCCCGAGGAGGACACCAGCGGAGGCTTCGACAAGGGCGGCTGGCTGGTCCCCTACGCCGACGAGGACATGGGCCGGTACGTCGCCGACTGGTTCTCCGCGGCCGACGGCTTCCTCCTCGGCCGCAGAACGTACGAGATCTTCGCCGCCTACTGGCCGAAGGTGACCGACCCCGCAGACCCGGTCGCCACCGCCCTCAACAGCCTCCCCAAGTACGTGGTCTCCACGACCCTGGACAAGGCGGAGTGGAACAACTCGACCCTGATCGGCGACAACGTCATCGAGAAGGTCACCGAGCTGAAGAAGCAGCCCGGCAGGGAGATCCAGATCCACGGCAGTGGCGTCCTCGCGCAGTCCCTGATGGCCCACGACCTGATCGACGAGTACCGGCTGTGGATCTACCCGGTCGTGCTGGGCGAGGGGAAGCGCCTGTTCGCCCAGGACGCCGTGCCGACCGCGCTGAAGCTGACCGACGTCCGGACGACCGGCACCGGCGTCGTGGTCCACGTGTACCAGCCGGCGGGCAGGCCCACGTACGGGTCCTTCCTGCTGAACAAGGAACCAGGCGCGGACCTCGGCGCTGAGGACGCCGTGAAACAGGGCTACCGCCAGTCCGGGACCGGTCAGGGACGACCCTGATACCGCCGGGGGGCCGGACGTGTGACGATCGGAGCATGACCGCCGCCACCGCCCGCGCCGGAGGCCCGTACGCCCCGGCGCCCGACCCCCCTGAGGAACCGCCGCCGCGCAAGCTCTACCGCAGCGCCGACGGCCGGATGCTCGGCGGCGTGGCGCGCGGGCTCGCCGGACACCTCGGGCTGCCGGTGTCGTGGGTGCGGATCGTCTTCGTCGCGCTGCTGATGTTCGACGGACTCGGCGCGCTGCTGTACGCCGGGTTCTGGTTCGCCGTGCCCCTGGGGGTCGGCGGCGTCGAGACCCCGCACGCCGAGGCGGCCGCCGGGCACGTCGGCCCGGACGGCCGCCGCCGGATCCTCGCCCGCAAGCCCGACAAGGGCCAGATCTTCGCCCTGCTCGCGCTGGTCGCCGGCCTGGCGATCTTCGTCAACAACCTCCAGCTCGGGCAGGTCGCCAGCGCGTACGTGTGGCCGATCCTGCTGATCGGCGCCGGTGTCGCGCTCGTCTGGCGGCAGGCCGACAATGCCCGCCGCGAGCACTGGATGGAGGTCGGCCGCAGCAAGCGCGTCCAGGCCGTCGCCCGCAGCGCGGCAGGCGTGGTGCTGGTCGGCATCGGCGTGACCGGCTTCATCGTGCTCCGCGGCTCGGCCCACCAGCTCGGCAACGTGCTGACCGCCGCGCTCGCCGTCCTCGTCGGCATCGCGCTGCTCGCGGGCCCGTATCTCGTACGCATGACGCAGGACCTCTCCGAGGAGCGGCTGATGCGCATCCGCGCCCAGGAGCGCGCCGAAGTCGCGGCCCACGTCCACGACTCCGTCCTGCACACCCTCACCCTGATCCAGCGCAACGCCGAGGACCCGAGGGAAGTCGCGCGGCTGGCCCGCGCCCAGGAACGGGAGCTGCGCGCCTGGCTCTACAGGCCGGAGGGGACCGGCAAGGAGGAGGCCGAGCAGCCGGATACCCTCGCGGAGGCCGTGAAGCGCACGGCGGCGGAGGTGGAGGACCACCACGGCGTGCCGGTCGAGGTCGTCTGCGTCGGGGACTGCCCGCTCGACGAGAAGCTGGCCGCCCAGATTCAAGCCGCGCGCGAGGCGATGGTGAACGCCGCGAAGTACGGTGGCGAGGGCGGGCCGGTCCAGGTCTACGCGGAGGTGGAAGGCCGTACGGTCTTCGTGTCCGTACGGGACCGTGGCCCCGGCTTCGACCTGGACGCCGTGCCGGAGGACCGGATGGGCGTCCGGGAGTCGATCATCGGCAGAATGCAGCGCAATGGCGGGACCGCGCGGTTGCGCTCCGCGCCGGACGGGGGCACGGAAGTCGAGCTGGAGATGGAGAGGGCTTCGTGATGACGGAAGAGGCACGGGAACCGCAGAACGAGGCCGGGGCCGGCGCTGAGGCGGGGGCCGGGGCTGGAGCCGGGGCCGGGGCCGACGAGGCGCGTCGCGTACGGGTCGTGCTCGTGGACGACCACCGGATGTTCCGGACCGGCGTCCAGGCCGAGATCGGCGAGACCGACCGTACGGGCGTCGAGGTCGTCGGCGAGGCCGCCGACGTGGACCAGGCCGTCACCGTCATCACCGCGACCCGGCCGGAAGTCGTCCTGCTGGACGTCCACCTGCCGGGTGGCGGCGGTGTCGAGGTCCTGCGCCGCAGCGCCGCGATGATGGCGGACCCGGAGCAGCCGGTGCGCTTCCTCGCGCTGTCGGTCTCGGACGCGGCCGAGGACGTCATCGGCGTCATCCGCGGTGGGGCGCGCGGCTACGTCACCAAGACCATCACGGGGACGGACCTGGTGAACGCCATCTTCCGCGTGGCGGACGGCGACGCGGTCTTCTCGCCCCGGCTCGCGGGCTTCGTCCTCGACGCCTTCGCCTCGACGGACGCCCCGCCGGTCGACGAGGACCTGGACCGGCTGACGCAGCGCGAGCGCGAGGTCCTGCGGCTGATCGCGCGCGGGTACGCGTACAAGGAGGTCGCCAAGCAGCTGTTCATCTCGGTGAAGACGGTCGAGAGTCATGTGTCCGCTGTGCTGCGGAAGTTGCAGCTCAGCAACCGGCACGAGCTGACGAGGTGGGCGACGGCGAGGCGCCTGGTCTGATCGGCCGTTCTGATCGGCCGGTCTGATCAGCCCGCTCCGGGCGGCAACTTGAGCGCGAACCACACGGTCTTGCCGATGCCGCGGGTACGCGGGTGCGCGCCCCACTCGTCCGCGAGCGCGGCCAGGAGGACGAGGCCGCGGCCGGACTCGTCGTCGGGCGACGCGTCGCGTGGCCGCGGCGGCTCGTCGCTGGCATCGGATACCTCGATGCGCAGCAGCTCGTCGCCAAGGACACACCGCGCGCTGATCTCGCGGCCCGGTGATACGCGCGCGTGCTTACGGGCGTTGGTCATCAGCTCGCTGAGCAGCAGGACGGCCGTCTCCGCCACGTCATCCGGGATCTTCCACGCGCGGGCCTGATCGCGCAGCAGCTCTCGGGAGCGGCCGACGCTGCGCGAGTGGCGCGGCAGCAGCCATTGAATGTCCTTCGGTGGTGGGGGAGTTCCTTCGACCATGGCTCAAACGGTGCTGGTGGGGGCGTAGCCTCGGGAGTAACGGAGCGGGTACGGAACGTGGTGTACCGCGCGTGCACCGGGAGAGGCGGGGGTGCGATGCCGACTGGGAACTCCTCCCAACCACCGATAACTTGGCGGTACTGCGGGAACCAGATGAAGCTGTGGCGCACGCGGGCTGGGGTGAGCCGCGAGCAGGTGGGCGACGAAGCGGGCTATACGTATGAAGCCGTCAAGTCCATGGAGCAGGGTCGCCGGAAACCGACGCTGAGACTGCTTCAGGTCGCGGACGAGATGTGCGGAGCGCAAGGGCTGCTGATCGCGGCGCAGGCGTACCTGAAACCGGAGAGGTTCCCGGCCCGCACCCAGGAGTACATGCAGGCCGAGGCCGAAGCGATCGCGCTGCACTGGTACGGGACGCTGCTGATCCCCGGCCTGCTGCAGACCGAGGAATATGCGCGGGCGCTGATCGGCAGCCACTGCCCGCCGCTGGGCGACGAAACCATCGAGGAACGCGTCAAGGCCCGTCTGCAACGGCAGGAGATGCTGGACAAGTCCACCGTGTTGTTCGGCTTCGTGATCTACGAAGCTGCCTTGCGGACGATGGTGGGTGGAGCCGAGGTCATGAAGCGGCAGTTGCACCAGCTACTGGAGCTGGGTAAGCGACGCAACGTCGCCATTCAGGTCCTGCCATTCGACCGTGGTGCTCATCCTGGCCTGAATGGCCCGATGGTGCTGCTCGAGACAACCGAACACGAGCACTATGCCTATGTTGAGGGGCAGGAGACGGGTGCGTTGTATCCCGACCCCGAGAAGGTCAGTGTGCTCACGCAGCGCCATGGCATGATCCGCATGCAGGCCCTCGGAGTTGAGGAGTCAGCGCGGTTCATCAGGAAGGTGGCGGAGGAACTATGAGCACCGAGCTGGCGTGGTTCAAATCCAGCTACAGCGACTCCGAAGGCGGCGAGTGCATAGAGGTCGCTGTCTCGTGGCGCAAGTCCAGCTACAGCGACTCTGAGGGCGGCGCCTGCGTAGAGGTCGCCGCCTGCCCCGGCACCATCCACGTCCGGGACTCCAAGGACAAGACCGGCCCCCAGCTGGCCTTCACGTCCGCCGCCTGGGCGGAGTTCATCGCGTACGCCGCCCGGCAGGAGGCCGTGCCGGGCTGACGCTCCGCAAGCTTCCAACTACTCTGTCCGGGACGGCTTTTGGGGGCGCGGATGGGGACCGGGGGAACGCCGGGGAAGCGACCAGGACCGGCACGGCGGCGCCGTACGGGTGCGTCGCGGGCTCTGATCGGTGGCCGCTATGAGCTGCTGCAGCGGCTGGGGCGGGGCGGCATGGGACTGGTGTGGGCGGCCCTGGACGTCCAGTTGAACCGCCACGTCGCGATCAAGGAGCTGCGGCTCCCCGGCACCGTGGACGCCGAGACGCAGGCGCAGTGGGCGCAGCGGGTACGCCGCGCGGCGCAGGCGATCGCCCGGACCGGCCATGAGCACATTGTCGCCGTCCACGACGTGATCGAGGCCGACGGCCAGGTGTGGATCGTGATGGAGCGGGTCACCCCGCGCTCCCTGGCGGACCTTCTCCGCGAGCGCGGGCGGATTCCATCGACGGAGGCGGCTCGTATCGGCCTGGAGGTGCTGCGCGCCCTGCGCGCGGCGCACGCCGTCGGGGTGCTGCACGGGGACGTCAAGCCGCACAACATCCTGTTCCGCAGGGACGGGCGGGCTGTGCTGACGGACTTCGGCATCGCGGCGTTCGAGGGCGCGGCGGGGGACACATCGCCGCACGTGATCGTGGGCACGCCGCAGTACATGGCGCCGGAACTGGTCGGCCCCGGACCTGGGCGGCGCACACCCGCGGCGGATCTGTGGTCGCTCGGCGTGACCCTGTACGAGATGGTGGAGGGACGGCCGCCGTTCACCGGCTCGACGCCGTTCGCCATGCTGCGGGCGGTGCTGGAGGCCGAGCCGCCACCGATGACGCCCGGCGGGCCGCTGCGCCCGCTGATCGAGGGGCTGATAGCCAAGGACCCGCAGGAGCGGATGAGCGCCGCGCGCGCGGAAGCGCTGCTGAGTCAGCTGGGCCAGGAGACGCTGCCTGGCTCGGCCGTCCCCTCGCCGCCTCCGCCGGATGCTGCCCCGATGGCCCGCTCAAGGGCAGCTCCAGCCCTGCGGGTCGGGCTTGTCCTGAGGGCGGGAGCTGTCCTTGCGCTCCTCGTCTCGGCTGGCGTCGCGCTGTCCAGCGGGGCGTACTCCATCCCGCTCGACCGAGAGTGGGTATGGCCCGCTGTCCTCGGAGCGCTGTGGGTGGTCCTGGCCGTGCGTGGATTCGTGTCGGCCAGAGACCGCATCCGCAAGGCCCAGCGGCTGCGCGCCTGGGATGCCGCCCCCAACGACCTGGGGGCCGCCCCGGCCTCCATCACGCCGTGGCGCGCGCTGCTGGACGGGTACCTGGCGGCTCTGGCGCTGCCCGCTGCTCCCTCGCGACCCGAGAAGCTTCCCGTACGGATGGAACTCGGCAAGGACATGGGCGACTTCTTCACTCAGCTCGGTCCACCACCGGGCTGGACTGACAGGGCGGCAGCGCCGCGGAGACCGGATGCCCCGAGTGATGTGCGATGACCGAGAACCCTAGCGAGAGCCCTGCGGTCGGTGCCCCCACGGAGCCGGGAATCCCCTGGGGCGACCGGCTGCCGGTCGAGCAGGCCAAGGAGTGGGAGGCGCTCCGGCCGGGCACGGTGGAGTGGATGCTGGAGGAACTCCGGCGAGAACGGGAGCACCGGCGCCGCGTGGAGTGGGTCCACACCGGGCTGCAAGCCTTGGGCTCGGTGCTGGGAGCGGGCACGGCCGTCGCGTACATCTGGGTGGCGACGTACTTCCTCGACCACGATGCCGCCACGCAGGGAGCCGCGATTCTCGGGGGCGGGGCGGCCGCCTTGGTCGGGGCCTTCCTCGGCAGGAAGTACGGGGAGCGGCGGTAACTCCAACTTCCGCGCATACCAAGGCGGATGACTTTTTGTGATTGTGTCATCACGAAGCGCACTCGCTGTGTAGCGTGCACTGCGGCTGCCCCGAGATGCTCAAGGAGGAGCGCATACGCATGAGCGTGCAGCACGCGCCGCCCGAAGTCAGGGCACCATTGAGGGGAGGAGGCGACGCCATGACCCCCAGGACTGCCGACCGGCCCCAGATGTCCGTCGAAGAGTTCGAGCAGATCGCCCGCACGGCGCCCGAGACGGTGCGGATGGAGTTCATCAGAGGAAGGTTGAGGGTTAAGCCCGTGCCGGACGGCGACCACGGAGCGATCATCATGTGGCTCCTCAAGCAGTGCATGCAACAGCGGCCCGAGTTGGCGCTGTACCCGGATCAGGGTCTGAAGGTCGAGGGGTATCGCAAGGGCCGCGCCCGTCCGGACGGCTCTCTCGTTCCTGAGGATCACTTCGTGGGGGAGGGCGAGTGGGCCGCTCCTGACGGCGTCCTGATGACCGTCGAGGTGACCTCGCACGACTGGGACACTGAGCAGCGCGATCGCAGGGACAAGCGCGACGCCTACGCCGCAGCCGACATTCCGGTCTACCTCCTCATCGACCGCGATGAATGCACCGTCACCGTCCACGCTGATCCAGAGGGCGGGAAATACCGGAGCCTGACGTCACGCCCGTACGGCGCCGTCGTCGAGATCCCCGACCCCGTGGGGGTCAGCCTGGAGACGGAGAAGCTGAAGGATTACACCCACTGAGTACGCGGTGGCCGGGGGCCTGCTGTGCGGGTCCTTGGTGATGCGTCAGAGCTCTGAATCGCCCCAGGAGCTGACGGACACCTCGTCGCCCACCGCCAGTTTGCCGGGCCGCAGGACGGAGAACTTCGTGCCGAACGCGACGCCGCCCTCCGCGGCGCGGCGGTACGTGGCGAGCGTGCGCAGCGGTTCGGGGCCCGCCTTGGCTCCGGTCTGCTGGTCGACCAGCGTGACCGCGCACCGGATCGCGAGCTTGGCATAGCCCAGTTCGGCGTTGCCGATGCTGATCCGGCGGGCGCGGTCCTCCACATGCGGCTCGTCCCACCCGTCGATCACGATGTTGGGGCGGAAGCGCGTCATCGGAAGTGGCGACCGGTCCGCTCGCCCGTCCGCCCGCCCCTCCGCTTGGGCGAGCCGCTGGTTCAGTCCGTCCAGCGTGGCTCGTGAAATGACGTGTACGGGGCTGCTGTCGGCATAGCCCGACGTGCCCGGGGTCCATCCGTCGGTCACGCGGTCGTGCTCCGGTGGCACCCGCACCAGCCTGCTCGGTGCGCCGAGCACCTCCGACAGCCACTCGGCCGCGGCGCCGCCCTGGTCGATGCCCTTGTACGGGGTGCCGAACAACTCCACGTCACGCCTGGCGGAAGTCGGATCCACGTCGACACGCAGGACATCGGCGCCCGGCGCCCGAAGCGTAAGGCGCTCGCCGCCCGCACTGACCGCAGCGCGGATGACCGCGAGCCGCGGATCCCGTCGCTGACTGCGGAACACACCGTTCTCGCCGACGACCATGAAGCTGCGGTCGTGCGCGAGTCCCGCTTCTGTCAGCAGCGACTCGGTCATTGACGTGCCGGCGCACCCTTTGACCGGGTAGGAGATCAGTTCGACTACGACACCCATCGGCTCACCCTACCGAGGCGGCAGCGAACGGTGGGCCTCGCCGATGGCAGGTGCCCCGGCGCGGGCGCGACACGGGAGGTGCCGGTCCGGCCGGGGCGCCTGCTTTGCAGGCGCGGGATCACACGTAGGTGAAGCCGCCGTTGACGGTGGCGGTACCGGCCGGGGTGGTGACGACAACGGCTGCGTTGCCGGACACACCGGCGGGCGTGATGCCGGTGAGCACGGTGCCTGCCGCGTTGACGGTGATGCCGGTGGCCGGCGCGCCGCCGACGGTGACGGTCGCGTTGGCGAGGTTGGATCCGGTGATGATGAACGCGGTCCCGCCCACGACTGGACCGATGGCCGGGTTGATGGAGAAGGTGACCGGTGGGAGCTGTGGCGTGGTGTAGGTGAAGCCGCCGTTGACGGTGGTGGTGCCGGCGGGGGTGGTGACGATGACGGCTGCGTTGCCGGACACACCGGCGGGCGTGATGCCGGTGAGCACGGTGCCTGCCGCGTTGACGGTGATGCCGGTGGCCACCGCGCCGCCGACGGTGACGGTCGCGTTGGTGAGGTTGGATCCGGTGATGGTGAATGCGGTCCCGCCCGCGACGGACCCGGTCGCCGGGATGATGGCATCGGCAACCGGCGGCAGCGGAGATTCGCTTTCCTGCATGGCGGACATGAATGACCTCCAACCTGCGGAGTTCGCCCAGCAATTGGGCTGCCCCGCCCTTCGAGATGTGTCGTCCTTTCAGGTTAGGCATGTCCGTCAGGTCAACGGGAGGCGCACATTCACCCTGGTGAGGCATTCGGTGAATGATTCGACAATATGAACAAGAGCCGTTAAGTAAAATGCTTTACCGGCGTGCGCCGCTCCGTTCCCGGGGGGCAATCGTAAATTCTAGCGGCAACTCTGCGGATTTTGCAGGGAGTTGACGTTTTTCCGGTCCGCGATAAAGTCAATTCAGGGCATCGATTCCATCGCCCTGCAACTGGGTCGCTTGTCGTGCGGACCGTGGGCAGAGCCAGGGTGGTCCTCCGCCAGTGGCCTGGGGCAGGTCGCTAGGCCGGGCGGGTCGCGCCTGCGAAGGGCATTTCGTCGATGGCGGCGACGCGGACCGGCGCGCCGGGCCGCGGGGCGTGGATCATCTGGCCGTCCCCGATGTACAGCCCGACATGGCTGACGCCGGAGTAGAAGAACACCAGGTCACCGGGCGCGAGTTGGGACCGTGAGATGCGCTGCCCGGCGTTGATCTGGGTGAAGGTCGTCCGGGGAAGCGAGACCCCGGCGGCCTTCCAGGCGGCCTGGGTGAGGCCCGAGCAGTCGTAGCCGTTCGGGCCGGTAGCGCCCCAGACGTACGGTTTGCCGAGCGCACCGAACGCGTACGAGACGGCGGTGGCGGCGCGGACGTTCGGCGCCCGGACCGGGCCGCGCGAGGCGCCGCGGCCCGCGCGCGCGGACGCCGCGGCGTCCGCGCCGTGCCCGTCCCGGCCGAGGAGCTGCGCGCGCTGCTCGGCCGTCAGGCGGTCGAGCAGCCCCTCGGCCTCACGGAGCTTCTCCTGCACCGTGTGCTTGTGTCGCTTCAACGCGGCCTGGCTGCATCGCAGTTCCGCGACCTTCTCGCCCGCCTCGGCCCGTACCTGCTCGATGTCGCGCAGCTGCCGCTGGATGCCGCTGACCGCGGCGGCCTGGCGGCTGCCCGCCCGCTCGACGGCGGCGGCGCGCTCGAGGTAGTCGTCGGGGGATGAGGAGAGCGCGAGCTGGACGGCGGGGTCGATGCCGCCCGAGCGGTACTGGGCGGTGGCGATCGAACCGAGCGCGTTCCGGGAGGCGTTCAACCGCCCGGACCTGCGCGCGGCCTTGTCGCGCAGCCGGTCCAGCTCCTTCTGCGCCCTGCTGGTCTTCTCCCTCGCGCCGTTGTACTTCTCCGTCGCGACTTCGGCTTCGTGGTGGAGCCGGTCGACCTTGGCCTTGACCTGGGCGGGCGTGAGGCTGGGCTCGGCCTGCGCGGCGCCGACGACGCCGGTTGCGCCTGCCGCGCTCGCGAGGGCGAGCGTCGCGGCCGTACGGGCTGCGGTACCGCCTCTCATGCCCGTGATGCCCGTGATGCCGGTGAACGTGCCGGTGAGCGTGCCAGTGAGCGATCGCTGCCTGGGCTTCCTGTGCGAGGCCACGGCGGCCGTCACTTCCTTCCTGCCTTTCCGGTGGCCGTGCGGGGGTCGCCACCGGGGCGCGTGGGGGCGCCTCGGTGGAGGACGCTAGACCTCCGTGTTACGGGCAGGTGTCGTGATGACCGGGATTGGAACGTTTAAGAGCGGCACTGAACAGAAGCGGCGGGTGAACTCCCGGGTGCTGCCGCCTTCTTGGTGCGGCCGTGACCGAAGCGGCGATTGAGGCGCACCTCGGTGGAGACCGGTGCTACGGGCCCGGCTACGCTCCGCCGCATGGACGTACTCATCAGTGTCTTCGTCGGCTTGCACATCATCGGCATCGCGGCCCTGCTCGGCGGCTTCCTCACGCAGATGAAGGCAATGAGCGCTGGAACGGCCCGCTTCAACCCGGCCATGCTGCACGGCGCGCTGACCATGCTGATCACGGGCGTCGCGCTGGTCGGCCTCAACCAGGCCGACGACCAGGCCGTCAACAACGTCAAGATAGGCGTGAAGCTCGCGCTTCTGGTCGTCATCCTCGGCCTGGTCTACGTGAAGCGGGACGAGGAGAAGGTCGACAAGGCGGCCTTCGGCACGGTCGGCCTCCTCACCGTCGCCAACATCTTCATCGCCGTCCTCTGGACCTGACCTGCCGATCCGGCGGGGCGGGCCGCGGGGGCGCACGAACGCTCCCGGGGCCCCTCCCGCGCGGCTGTGCCGGCGCGTGGGCTATGCCGGGCGGACGCTGCCGTAGATCGGCATGTACGTGATCGCCTCGGTGCGGACGTTCGCGCCCGGCTTCGGTGCATGGATCATCTGGCCGTCGCCTATGTAGAGCCCGACGTGGCTGATGTCGTCGTAGAAGAAGACGAGATCGCCCGGCTTCAGGTCCTCCGTGGCGACCCGCGTGCCGACCTTCACCTGGTCCCAGGTCGTGCGCGGCAGCGAGACCCCGGCGTACTTCCAGGCGGCCTGCGTGAGCCCCGAGCAGTCGTACGAGTTCGGGCCTGTCGCCCCCCACACGTACGGCTTGCCTATCTGGGCCCGCGCGAAGTCGATGGCCTTGGCGGCCTTGGTGGCGTACGAGTCGGCGCCCGAGTCCGTACCCGAGTCCGAGCCTCCGTCGGTCGAACCGGAGCCGTCGTTCTGCTCCTGCTCCTGGCGCTCCCGCTCCAGGCGCGCCTTCTCCGCCTGCTGCCGCGCCAGTTCCTCCGCCTTGCGCCGGGCCTCGGCCTCCCGCTTGCGCTCGAGCTCCGCCAGCCGCGCCTTCTCTTCGGCCGTCAGCTTCGACAGCAGCTCGCGCGCCTCCGAGAGCTTGCCCTGCACGGACTCCTTGGTGGTGCGGAGCTCCTTCTGCGACTCGGTCAGCGACGCGAGGCTCTCGGCGGCCTCGGCGCGCTTCTTCGACGCGGCCTCCTGCTCCGTCTGGAAGTCCTCGACGGCCTGCCGCTGCCGGCCGGTCATCCGGGACATCAGATGGTCCTGGTCGAAGTAGCTCTGCGGGTCGTCGGCGAGCATCATCGTCGCCGTCGAGGCCATGCCCCCATTGCGGTACTGCGCGGCCGCGTAGCTGCCCAGCATGCGCCGCGCCTCGTTGAGTTTGTCCGTCCGCTTCGCGACGTCGTCGAGCAGCCGGTCGACCTTGGTGCGCTGCTTCTCGCTGCGCTCCTTGGCCTGGTTGTACTGCTGCGTTGCGGTGCCGGCCTGCCGGTAGAGCTCGTCGACCTTCTTCTGGACTTCCTCGATGCTCTGCTTCGGCTCGTCCGGCGCGGCCTGCGCGCTCTGGGAGAGCAGGCTGACCGAGGCGAGGGCCGCGGTCGTCAGTCCGACGGCCGCGCGGCCGGAACCGGGGGACGTGAACATTCGAGTCCGCCGTTTGCGGTGCGACGCCAAGGCGCGCGACTCCTTCCGTGGACCGCCTACCGGGTTAGCTGTCGGGTTCGGGCGATCGGAAGGCTGCCCTACGGCCACCGCGCGCCGCCACGCTCTGACACGCGTGCGTGCGGGGGCCGATTCACCCCGGTCGTACGTTGGGTCCCCGGCTCCGGATGCCTTCGGGCGTCCTCGGGACGTCCTTCGGGCAGCGCCGGACTCGGCGGAGGCTGCCCGTGCCGACGCGGTCGCCGGCAGGGGGATCGGGCCGCCTGAGCGAGCACGGTAGCCAACGTGTGGGGCGGTTGTGAAGGCTGATGTTCGATATGCCCGAAACCTTTTCGTGACCTTTCTGCGGCGCGATCGTTTAGGGCGAAATGTGCCCCTCCCGCAGCGGAGGGGCGGGAACCGGCGTGGGCTGTCAGCCCCGCGGCCTAGACTCGGTGAACGATGAGCAGCCTCTTTGACGACAGCTTCCTGGCGGACCTCGAGCACCCGGCAGAGCCCCCGGCCGGACTCCCGGGGCCGGGTCACCCTGGCCACATGGGTCCCTCCGGCCACGCCGGCCACTCGGGGCACCCCGGCGAGGAACACCCGCCCCCGCCGCCCGAGGACAGGGGCCCGGAGGAGATCCCGGCCGACCTCTTCGGGGGCCGCTTCGACGCTGGCGCCGACCAGGATGCGCGGGAGCGCTACTACCGCAACGGCGCCCCGCGGCCCGCCGTTGACCCCGCCGCGCTGCTCGAGGGGCTGAACGAGCAGCAGCGCGCCGCCGTCGTCCACACCGGCTCTCCGCTGCTCATCGTCGCCGGCGCCGGATCCGGCAAGACCCGCGTGCTGACGCACCGCATCGCGTATCTGCTGGGCGCGCGCCGCGTGCACCCCGGCCAGATCCTCGCGATCACCTTCACCAACAAGGCCGCGGGCGAGATGAAGGAGCGCGTCGAGCAGCTCGTCGGGCCGCGGGCGAACGCGATGTGGGTGTCCACCTTCCACAGCGCCTGCGTCCGCATCCTGCGCCGGGAGAGCAAGAAGCTCGGCTTCACCTCCAGCTTCTCCATCTACGACGCCGCCGACTCCAAGCGCCTGATGTCCCTGGTCTGCCGCGACCTCGACCTCGACCCGAAGCGCTACCCGCCGAAGTCCTTCAGCGCGAAGATCTCCAACCTCAAGAACGAGCTCATCGACGACGAGGACTTCGCGGCGCAGGCGAGCGACGGTTTCGAGAAGACCCTCGCCGAGGCGTACGCGCTGTACCAGTCGCGGTTGCGCGAGGCCAACGCGCTGGACTTCGACGACATCATCATGACCACCGTCCACCTGCTCCAGGCGTTCCCGGACGTCGCGGAGCACTACCGGCGCCGCTTCCGCCACGTGCTGGTGGACGAGTACCAGGACACCAACCACGCGCAGTACACGCTGGTGCGTGAGCTGGTGGGGACCGGTGAGACCGCGCCCGATCTCAACGTGGCCGAGTTGTGCGTCGTCGGCGACGCCGACCAGTCGATCTACGCCTTCCGCGGCGCGACCATCCGCAACATCCTCCAGTTCGAGGAGGACTACCCCGACGCCACCACGATCCTGCTGGAGCAGAACTATCGCTCCACGCAGACGATCCTCAGCGCCGCGAACGCCGTCATCGAGCGGAACGCCAACCGCCGCCCCAAGAACCTGTGGACGGAGGCGGGGGCGGGCTCCGCGATCACCGGCTATGTCGCGGACACCGAGCACGACGAGGCGCAGTTCGTCGCCGACGAGATCGACCGGCTGACGGACGAGGACGAGGCCAGGGCGGGCGACGTCGCCGTCTTCTACCGTACGAACGCCCAGTCCCGTGTCTTCGAGGAGATCTTCATCCGGGTCGGGCTGCCGTACAAGGTCGTCGGCGGCGTGCGCTTCTACGAGCGCAAGGAGGTCCGCGACGTCCTCGCCTACCTGCGGGTGCTCGCCAACCCCGAGGACACCGTGCCGCTGCGCCGGATCCTCAACGTCCCCAAGCGCGGCATCGGCGAGCGCGCCGAAGCCATGATCGAGGCGCTCGCGCTGCGCGAGAAGATCACCTTCGCGGAGGCGCTGCGCCGCGTCGACGAGGCGTACGGCATGGCGGCGCGGTCGGCGAACGCGGTCAAGCGGTTCAACACGCTGCTGGAGGAGCTGCGGACGATCGCCGAATCGGGCGCGGGACCGGCGACCGTGCTGGAGGCAGTGCTGGAGCGCACGGGCTATCTGGCGGAGCTCCAGGCCTCCACCGACCCGCAGGACGAGACGCGGATCGAGAACCTCCAGGAACTCGCCGCCGTGGCGCTGGAGTTCGAGCAGGAGCGCACGGAGGAGAACCCGGGCACGCTCCCCGAATTCCTGGAGCAGGTCGCCCTGGTCGCCGACTCCGACCAGATCCCGGACGAGGACGAGGGCGAGGGAGGCACCGGCGTCATCACGCTGATGACCCTGCACACCGCCAAGGGCCTGGAGTTCCCGGTCGTCTTCCTGACCGGCATGGAGGACGGGGTCTTCCCGCACATGCGCGCACTCGGCGACACGAAGGAGCTGGAGGAGGAGCGCCGGCTGGCTTATGTCGGGATCACGCGCGCGCGGGAGCGGCTGTATCTGACGCGGTCGACGATGCGCAGCGCATGGGGCCAGCCGTCGTTCAACCCGCCGTCCCGGTTCCTGGAGGAGATCCCGGACACGTTCGTGGAGTGGCGGCGTACGGGTGCGTCGACGCCGTCGGCTTCGGCGACGGCCGGGCTGGGTTCCCTGCTGTCGACTTCGCCGTCCGCGTCGTCCTCTGCGTCCTCGCGCTCCAGGGCGGGCGGGCCGAGCGGTTTCGCGACGCGCAGGGCGACGGACCGGCCGGTGATCGCGCTGGCGGTCGGCGACCGCGTGACGCACGACCAGTTCGGACTGGGAACGGTGATGTCGGTGACGGGCAGCGGACACGACGCGAAGGCGACGATCGACTTCGGCGACGAAAAGCCGAAGGTCTTGCTGCTGCGCTACGCGCCGGTGGAGAAGCTCTAGCTCGCCGCTTTGTGGGCATTCGTTCCGCGGGGCGATGGGGGCACCCCCATCGCCCCGCGGAACGAATGCCCACACCCTGGTGTGTCAGGTCGGCTCGAGCCCGTGGTTGCGCAGCCACGGAAGCGGGTCGACGGCCGAGCCACCACCCGGCCGCACCTCGAAGTGCAGGTGCGGTCCTGTGGAGTTGCCGGAGTTTCCGGAATACGCGATGACGTCCCCCGCCTTGACCGAGCCGGACCGGATCTTGGTGCTGCTGAGGTGGCAGTACCAGGTCTCGGTGCCATCAGGGGCCGTGACTATGGCCATGTTTCCGTAGGAGACGTCCCACTGCGTACGGACCGTGCCGTCCGTGGCGGACATGACCGGCGTGCCGTAGCTGACCGGGAAGTCGATACCCGTGTGCACGGACATCCAGTTGATGCCCGCCTGGCCGTAATACGCGCTGAGCCCGTTCTTCTCGACCGGGAGCGCGTACTTCGGCCGGAGCGCCTCTCTGCGGCGCGCCTCCGCCTCCTTGCGCTTCTTCTCCTCCAGCTGGCGCTGCTTGAGGTCGATGCGCTCCTGGGTGCGGCTGGCGCGGTCGGCGAAGTCGTCGGCGTCGGCGGTGAGCGACGCGAGCTGGGTGTCGAGCTTGTTGTTGGCCGCCGCGGACTGCTCGGCGGGGGGGCCGTGGGCGGCCTGTGCGCCCTTCGCGCCGCCTTGGTCGCTGTCGATGCCGCTGACGGAGGCGGCGGCGATTCCGGCGACGCCCATGACGGCGACGGACGGGACGGCGACGGTGAGCATGGCGGAGCGGCGGGCGGGCATGCGCCGACGGGCCCGGCTGCTCGGGCCCGGGCGGCGCTGTACAGGAACGGTGGCGACTCCGCCTCCGTTCCAGTTGGCTCCATCCGCGTCGGCTCCGCCCGCGTACTCGCCCTCGTGGCCTTCGTCCGGGGCGACTTCGGCGTGCGCGGCCGCTTCGCTGAAGCCGGCCTCGGGGTAGTCGGCTCCCGGAGCCTCAGCCGGAGCCGGGGCTTCGTCGCCCGGCTCCTCCAACGCCTCGAAGACGGCGGTGTGTTCAGGCTCGGCCTCCGGCGCCGGGTCGTACGACGCCTCGGCGTACGAGTCCTCGGCGTAGGCTCCCGCGTCCCACTGCGTCGAGTCGTACTGCCCGGTGTCCTGCTGCGTGAAGTCCTGCTGTGCGAAGTCCGCCTGCGTGAAGTCCTGCTGTGCGAAGTCGTGCTGGCCGGACTCGTATGAGCCGGTGGTCCACGCCGTCGCGTCCCACTGGCCGCTGTGGCCGACATGGCCGAGGTGGCCGTCCTGCGCGCTCGTGTCCATGGACTCGACGGGCGCCGGCCCGGCCTGATGCGGAATGCCCCCGGCCCACGCCGCGCTGGCGTCGTAGCCGCCGGTCTCGTACGAGGTGGCCTGATAGGCGTCGCCGCCGTACGGGCCGTAGGAGCTGTAGGCGTCGTAACCGCCGGTCTGCTGGGCGCCCGTGCCCCATTGCGCGGCGTCGTACTGGCCCGAGGCGTACTGGCCCGAGTCGTAACTGCCCGAGCCCGAGCCGTACGTGCCCGGCAGCGCACCGAAGAGCGGGTCGTCGTCGCCGTACGCGCCGCTCAGGCTGTCGAAGGTACCGGTGGAATAACCGTCGTACCCGGCGGCATAGCCGCTGTGGGCTCCCTGCTGCTCATACGTCGTATAGAGCCCGTACGAGGCGTCGGGAGTGTGGACGGTCGGGGTCGAGCTCCCCGACGGGTGACGGTCGTTCACCACCAACTTCTCTTTCGCCTCGGCAACAGGAGCTGGGGGTCTGGGGACTCCCCCAGGGCGGTGCAGTGCGGCGACTGTACCCGGCGGTATGCGGCGCCGACAATCTTCAGCAGGTTTCGGGCTGCCGGGGAGCGGGCATTTGGCCGCCTTTCGGCGGACTGCGCACCGGAGTTTGGCCGGGCGTTCGAATTCAGTTCGACAACCCTTCACGCCCGGGCGTGGTGGTTCAGGCGACCGAGGCCGTCTCCGCGTCGCCGCCGCCGTCCGAGGCCGCGGCGTCCAGCGCCTGGCGGATCCCCGCCGCGACCGCGCCGTGCACCGGCAGTGCGAGGTGTCCGATCCCGCTGACCTGGACGTTGTGCGTGATCAGGTCCGGGTGATGGATCTGGGCGGTCTCCAGCGGGGCCATCAGCTGGTCCAGGTCGCTCCAGAAACTGACGAATTGGGTGGTGCAGCCGGGGGCGGGCTGTGTCAGTTCCTCGATCACATCGGAGTCGGGGAGCATCTGGCGCAGGATGGGGTGCGCCGACAGCAGCGCTACGGCCCGGGTACCGGAGTGCGGCGTACCGAGCGTGACCAGGGTGCGGATGCGGACGTCGCCGCCGAGTCGCTGTACGTAGTAGCGGGCTATGAGGCCGCCCAGGCTGTGTCCCACCACATCCACCTTGGCGTGGCCCGTGCGCTCGCAGACCTCCTCGATGTGCTTGCCGAGCAGGGCGGCCGCGGCCCGTATGTCGAAGCTCAGCGGCGAGTAGTTGAGAGCTTCAACCTGATCCCAGCCGTGCTGGCGGAGGGAGCGGCGCAGGAGCACGAAGACGGAGCGGTTGTCGATGAAGCCGTGCAGGAGGAGGACGGGCAGGCGGTCGGCCTGTGCCGCGTCGGTCGTGGGCAGGCGGGGCGCGTCGGGGGCGTCCTCCGATGCCTCATCCGAGGTGTCGTCGCCCGGAGTGCTGTCCGGGGCGCCGTCCGGCAGGTCGGACGGCGTCGCCGAGTCCGAGGACTGGGCGGGCACCGGTGGTCGGCCCTGCGCGTCCTGGGCGCTCGACGTGCCCGAGGGACCCGAGGGGCGCTCCTGGATTACGCCGGTGGGGTAGAGCACGGCGTGACCGGCGAGAATCGCCAGGTCCAGGGCCGTGGCCTTGATGAGCGCGGCGGAGGGGCGGAGAAGACTCGGAAGATTAGGCAAGGCCCCCATGACCGACCTCCCGACCGGCACGTGAGGGGGACGGCTCCGTCCCCCGTGTGCCCTCACGGAGAGCCCGTGTGAGAAAGGCCGGTGCGGCTCGGCTCCGGCCCTGCTGCGGCTCTCCTGCAAAAGGTGTCCCACAGTGTGATTTCCCCCTCGGCCACCTCCGCGAAACTGCCCGGTGAGGGATGCTGGAGATAACGTTCGTTCACGTATGCGTGCGGTGACGGCAGAGGTACATGGAGGCAGGGATGGGTGTGTCGGGTCCGATCCGCGTGGTGGTGGCCAAGCCTGGGCTCGACGGCCACGACCGCGGCGCCAAGGTCATCGCGCGGGCGCTGCGGGACGCGGGCATGGAGGTCATCTACACCGGTCTGCACCAGACCCCTGAGCAGATCGTCGGCACGGCGATCCAGGAGGACGCGGACGCGATCGGCCTGTCCATCCTGTCCGGTGCGCACAACACGCTCTTCGCGAAGGTGCTGGAGCTGCTGCAGGAGCGCGACGCGCAGGACATCAAGGTCTTCGGGGGCGGCATCATCCCCGAAGCGGATATCGCTCCGCTCAAGAGGCTGGGCGTCGCGGAGATCTTCACCCCCGGCACTCCGACCAGCGACGTCGTGGCCTGGGTCCAGGCCAACGTGCGCCAGCTCGCGGCGTAGCGCACCCTGGGCTGAGAGGCCGGGGGCCTCTCAGCTCTCACCGTGCCGGTTGACCGCTGACCGGCTACGGTCCGTGGCCGGCGTCAGGGTGGTCGACCGCGGGGTCGAGGTCTGCAGGCTCGAGGTCCGTGGGCTCGAGGTCCGTGGGGGCTGCGAGTTCGCGGTGCATCGTGGCGCGCAGGCGAAGGGTGCCGACGAGGCGCTGGAAAGCCTCGGACCAGTAGCCGCCCGCGCCCGGAGAGGCGCTTTCCGTTTCATCCGGTATCGCGGTGAGCAACTCCAGCCGGTCGGCCTGTGCCGGGTCGAGGCACCGCTCGGCCAAGCCCATCACGCCGCTGAAACTCCAGGGGTAGCTGCCCGCGTCCCGCGCGATGTCGAGGGCGTCCACGACCGCCCGGCCGAGCGGCTCGGCCCACGGAACTGTGCACACGCCGAGGAGCTGGAACGCCTCCGAAAGCCCGTGTGCCGCGATGAACTCCGCGGCCCATGCCGCCCGTTCGCCCGGCAGGAGAGTGGACAGCAGTTTCGCCCGCTCACCCAGCGAGGCCGTGGCGGCGGTCGCGCCGGACGGGCCGACCGCGCCGGACGCCGCGCCGGGCGGGCCGAGGAGCGCCCGTGACCATGCGCTGTCCTGCTGCCGTACCGCGGCGCGGCACCAGGCGGCATGCAGGTCCGCCTGCCAGTCGTCGGCGACCGGCAGCGCCACGATCTCCGCGGGGCTGCGGCCGCCGAGCCGGTCCTTCCAGCAGCTCAGCGGCGCCGACTCCACGATCTGGCCCAGCCACCAGGCGCGCTCACCGCACCCGGACGGCGGCTTCGGCGCGACCCCATCGCGCTGCATCGCCGCGTCGCATGCGTGCGGTGCCTCGACGGCGATCATCGAGGCGACACTCGTACGGTCGAGGGCCACGCAGGCGCTGGCCCGCTCGGCCATGCGGGCCGCGAGGGCGGAGTCCGGGAGGGCGGACAGCAGCTCGGCGGCGGTCGCCCGGACGTTGCGGCTGCGGTCCGACAGGGCCTGCTCGAGGAAGGGCTCGTCGGCGGGGGAGAGCCCGGTGCGCAACGAGTCGACGAACATCAGCCGGTCCTCGGCCCGTTCCCTGACCCAGGTCGATCCGAGCAGCGCGAGCGCGGCGGCGGGGTCGCGGCGCCGCAGCGCGGTGAGGAGCGCGACGCGCTCGGCGAACAAGCCTTCCTGCCAGGCACGTTGGACGGCGTCGGACTCGGCGTTCCCGGGCTGGCCGGTTGCGGGTTGGCCGGTCCTGGGCTGGACGCTTGTGGGCTGGGCGGCGCTGGGCTGGACGCTTCTGGGCTGGGCGCTTCCGGGCTGCCAGGTTTCGGGCAGGCCGGATCCGCCGGCCGCCCCGCGCAGTGCGAACTTCCAGTCCGGGTTGAGCCGCGCCAGCCACAGTGCGCGGGGGCCGCCGAGGGCGAGCGCGTCCTGGCGCAGGTCGGTACGGGAACGGGCCGCGTCGAGGAGCGCGGGCAGGAGTGCGGCTGGGGCGCGATAGCCGTGGTGGTTGGCGGCGGTCAGCCACTGGGGGAGGAGCTCGGTGAGGTCGGGTGCGGTGCCGCGGCGGCCACCGCTGTTGCTGGGCGCCGCGGTGCGGTTGGCGAG
Organism: Streptomyces sp. 7N604; assembly: GCF_052245475.1. Classification (NCBI taxonomy): domain Bacteria; kingdom Bacillati; phylum Actinomycetota; class Actinomycetes; order Kitasatosporales; family Streptomycetaceae; genus Streptomyces; species Streptomyces sp. 7N604. Next base: position 169,280 of record NZ_JBQQBX010000014.1, read on the forward strand.
CAGCGCCGCCAGGCGCCGCTGCGCGGCGGGCGGCAGCGGCGGCCGCCCGTCCTCCGGCGCCACCGCGGGCCGCTCCCGCGCCGGCGCCGGGCGCAGCCCTGCCCGGCGCCGCACGGTGCTGACCGCGGCGGCGTCCAGCAGCGCGGCCGCGGGCTCCCGCTCGTGCCCGGCGCTTCCGGATACGGGCGGCCTACGCCGCTCGGTCCCCAGCAGCGCGGCGCTGACAAGTGCCTCCCAGGAGGCGGCGGGCTGTTGTGTGGTTGTCGTCATGTGTCCCCTGTGTGGTCGTCGTCATATGTCCCCCTGTGCAGTTCCCGCTGGTCCGAAGTCCGGTGCTCTGAAGCCCGCCTCGTTGAGCGTGCCCACGCGCGCGGGTCCGGCGCTGGAGGGGCGGGCGGTTGTGAGGCGGCACGCGGGGTCGCGTGAGTTATCGTTGTGGGGCTGGATGGCTGTGTCCGTGGGTGGCGGGTGGTCATAGCGGGACTGGTTCCGTTGTGGTCGGGGGCCAGGCCGTCAGAGGGGTGAAGCCGCGGTGGCCGCATTCGCCGAAGACCGTGACCGGGGTGCCACCGGAGGCGGCGGCGAGCTGCCAGAGGCCCGTACGGCCCAGGCAGCGCGGGTGCACTGGGAGGGCGTCGTCGGCCGCGTCGGCGACCTGCCATCCGTCGGGGGCTGGTATCGGTACGACGTCCGACAGCACCACTGGCCAGGCGTCCAGCCAGGGGTCGTCGCGCACCGCGTCCCCGTAGGCCGCGAGGGCCTCGCCGACCGTGCAGCCCGGCGGCGGGCCGTCCGCCGCCGGGGCGGCCGGTGGTGCGAACTGCGTGCCCAGGGCGGCGCGGAGTGGCCGGACGCCCGGGTAGAAGGCGAGGTCCGCGTCCAGCGAAAGACCAGTGGGCAGGGCGAGTTCCGGCGCGCGCCCGGCCGCGCCGAACGAGAGCAGCATCGCCACCCGCCCCGTGCCCGCACCGCGTAGCCAGATCCGGCGGGTGGTCAGCGCGCCGTCCTCGCTGTCCCTCAGGCCCAGCACCAGCCAGCGGTCCCGGATGGCCGCGCCCTCCGTGGCGAGCAGCTCCGCCTTGTCCGTCGTGAGGCCGACCCGGGAACGGATGGTTGCCGCGAGCGGCGCGGGCAACCGGGAGATTCCGAGGAACCCCACGTCCAGCAGGTGCAGCAGGGCGCACTCCTCCAGCAGCCGCCCCGGCCACCCGTCGCCCGAGGCCGCGGTCGCCCCCAACTCCCGTACCCGCGCGGCCAGTCCGGGCGCCTGGGCGTCCACCATGCGGGCGGCCGTCTCGTCCCAGGCCGCGTACCCCGCGCGGTCGGCGCCCGCGAGCCCGCCGCGCAGCAGGTCGGCGAGGCGCTGCTCCAGTTCGGACGCGCCTGCGGCCATCCGCTCCGCGCGGCGCTCAGCCCGCCGCTTCGCGGCTTCGGAGTCGGAGCCCCGGCCGCCGCTGCCCGCACCGGCGGCGGGCGCGGACGCCGTCCTCCGCTCGGCGCGCTGCCGGCGGCCCGCGAGCCACGACTCGGCCCACTCAGGGGGTTTCTCCCCGTCCGGCACCGCCGCGGGGCCGTCGGCCCAGAGGAGGAGCAGCCCCAGAGCGTGCTTGCACGGGAACTTCCGGCTCGGGCAGCTGCACTTGTATCCCGGGACCGGCGCGGATGCCGACGCCGGGAGCGGGCCCGGGGCCTGCCCCGCGGCCGTTCCCGAATCCCCCGTCCCGTCGTGGACCGCCACGACCGTCTGATACGGCTTGCTGCCGCTGCCCTTGCACAGCCCCCACACCGCCCCCTCGTCCGCCCCCGTCGCGGACCACGGTCCCGTCACCCCGAGCCTGCTTCCCGCGCTGCGTGACGCGGCGTCAGGAGCCAGTGCCAGCACCTGCTCCGCCGTCCAGCGCACCCCCAACTCAGTCATGCGAACAAAGCTACGGTCCCGCACTGACAGTGGTGCCTGACCTGCTGTTTTGTCGGGGCGCGAGGGCGGTGGAGGGCCGATTGTCAGTGGTGGGGTGCACGGTTGATGCACGTCATGCGACAAGCGCAGCCGTGCGAAGAGGGGGAGCCGTGACCGCCACCACCGCCGCGACGACCACGATCACGACAGCCACAACGAACGCAACCGCGACCACGACCACACCCACGTCCACCGCCACCGCGACCGGCCAGGCGCTCCGGCCGCACGCCGAGGACACCTTCGCCGACGAGCTCGAGGCGCTCGCCGGGGCCGACGACCGCCCGCGCCCTGCCCGCTGGCGGTTGTCGCCGTGGGCCGTGGCGACGTATCTGCTCGGCGGCACGCTTCCGGACGGCACAGTGATCACACCCAAGTACGTGGGCCCGCGCCGCATCGTCGAGGTCGCCGTGACCACGCTCGCCACCGATCGCGCGCTGCTCCTGCTCGGCGTCCCCGGCACGGCCAAGACCTGGGTGTCGGAGCACCTGGCAGCGGCCGTGAGCGGCGACTCGACCCTGCTGGTGCAGGGCACCGCGGGGACGCCGGAGGAAGCCCTCCGCTACGGCTGGAACTACGCCCAGTTGCTCGCCCGAGGCCCGAGCCGCGACGCGCTCGTGCCCAGCCCGGTCATGCGGGCGATGGCGGAGGGGATGACCGCCCGCGTCGAGGAGCTGACCCGCATCCCGGCGGACGTGCAGGACACGCTCATCACCGTGCTGTCGGAGAAGACCCTGCCCATCCCGGAGTTGGGCCAGGAGGTGCAGGCCGTCCGCGGGTTCAATGTCATCGCGACCGCCAACGACCGCGACCGCGGCGTCAACGAGCTCTCCAGCGCGCTCCGCCGCCGCTTCAACACGGTCGTGCTGCCGCTGCCCGCCACGCCCGACGCGGAGGTCGACATCGTCTCCCGCCGCGTCGACCAGATCGGCCGTTCGCTCGATCTGCCCGCCGGCCCGGACGGCATCGACGAGATCCGCCGCGTTGTCACGGTTTTCCGCGAACTCCGGGAGGGCGTGACGGCGGACGGCCGTACGAAGCTCAAGTCCCCGTCCGGCACCCTCTCGACGGCGGAGGCGATCTCCGTCGTCACGAGCGGGCTGGCGCTCGCGGCGCACTTCGGCGACGGGATCCTGCGCGCGGGTGACGTGGCGGCCGGCATCCTCGGCGCGGTCGTCCGCGACCCGGCCGCGGACCGCGTCATCTGGCAGGAGTACCTCGAAGCGGTGGTTCGCGAGCGCGAGGGCTGGAAGGACTTCTACCGCGCCTGCCGTGAGGTGACGGCGTGAGCCCGGGTTCGGGCACGACGGGTACGTGCGAGGGCGCAGGGATGGCCACGAGCGCGGGTACGGCCACCGGCGCGGAGACGGCCACCGGCGCGAGCGCGGCCACTCGTGCCGGTATGGCCGCCCGCGCGGATAGGGCTACTGGCGCGGGTACGGCCACCCGCGTGAGTGCGGCCCCTTGTGCCGGTATGGCCGTCCGCGCGGATAGGGCTACTGGCGCGGAGACGGCTGCTGGCGCGGGTACGGCCGCACGCGCGGGTGCGGGTGCCCATGCGGGCGCGCGTGTTGGCGGGTGGCCGCTGCTGCTCGGTGTGCGGCACCACGGGCCCGGGTCAGCCCGTGCCGTACGGGAGGCGCTCGACCGGCACCGGCCCCAGGCCGTACTCATCGAAGGGCCGCCCGAGGCGGACGCCCTCGTCGCGCTCGCCGCGGACGAGAACATGCGGCCGCCCGTCGCGCTCCTCGCGCACGTGGCCGACGACCCCGCACGCGCGGCGTTCTGGCCGCTGGCCGAGTTCTCGCCCGAGTGGGTGGCGATCCGCTGGGCTCTGGCCCACGGCGCGGAGGTCCGGTTCATCGATCTCCCCGCGGCGCACACGCTCGCGTTGGGCGGCAGCGGCGAGGACGGGGCACTCGCCCCCGGCTCGCCCGAGCAGCCCGACCGGGAGCCCGCCGCCGAAGGCGACGGCACAACTGAGGAGCGCCTGCGCATCGACCCGCTCGCCGTCCTCGCCGAGGCCGCCGGGTACGACGACCCGGAGCGCTGGTGGGAGGACGTGGTCGAGCACCGGACACCCGGAGACCCAACCGACCGGGCGCGCACGGCCCGTCCGCCCGCGGACGCCGCCCCGTCGCCCCGGGCAGCCGCCGACCCCGACGGCCCGCGGACGCACACCACCCATGAGCCGTCGGGCGTCGAGACCGCGCGAGCGGGACAGGCACCGCCTGGGCGCACCGCCGGTGCAGAGCGACACGGTCCGGGCTCCCGGGGTCCGAGTGCCCTTGGCGCCTTCGAGGCGCTGGCGGAGGCGATGGGCGCGCTGCGCGAGATGTACCGGGGCGGCGGGTACGAGCGCGATGCCGTGCGCGAGGCGCACATGCGGCTGCGGATCCGCGACGCGCGGCGCGTGTTCGGGGACCGCTTCGCCGTGGTGTGCGGCGCCTGGCACGTGCCGGCGCTGACCCGGCGGACCACCGCGACGGCCGACCGGCAGCTGGTCAGGGGACTGCCGAAGGCCAAGGTCGAGCTCACCTGGGTCCCTTGGACCCACCGGCGGCTCTCGCGGCACAGCGGCTACGGTGCAGGGATCGCCTCGCCGGGCTGGTACGGGCATCTGTTCAACGCCCCCGACCGCCCGATCGAGCGCTGGATGACGAAGGTCGCGGGGCTCCTCAGGGACGAGGACCACCCCGTCTCCTCCGCCCACGTCATCGAGGCCGTACGGCTCGCCGACACCCTCGCCGCGATGCGCGGCCGCCCGCTCGCGGGGCTCGCCGAGACGACCGATGCGGTGCGCGCCGTGATGTGCGGGGGCTCGGATGTGCCGCTCGCGCTCATCAGGGACCGGCTGGTCGTCGGCGACGTACTGGGCCAGGTGCCGGACTCGGCGCCCGCGGTGCCGCTGCAGCGCGATCTGACGCGGGCTCAGCGGACGCTGCGGCTCAAGCCGGAGGCGGCGGAGCGCGAGCTGGAGCTCGACCTGCGGAAGGACACCGATGCCGGCCGCAGCCGCCTGCTGCACCGGCTGCGGATACTCGGCATCGCGTGGGGCGAGCCGGTGGCCTCGCGCGGGGGGCTCGGGACGTTCCGGGAGTCGTGGCGGCTGCGCTGGGAGCCGGAGTTGTCGGTGCGGGTCGCGGAGGCCGGGGTATGGGGGACGACCGTGTCCGCCGCGGCGACGGCCAAGGCCGAGTCCGAGGCGGCCTCCGCCGCCTCCCTGGCCGAGGTCACCGCGCTCGCCGAGCGCTGCCTGCTGGCCGGGCTCCCGGACGCGCTGCCGGTCGTGATGCGGGTGCTCGCCGACCTGGCCGCACTCGACGCGGACGTCGGCCATCTCGCGCAGGCCCTGCCCGCGCTGGTCCGCTCGGTGCGGTACGGCGACGTGCGCGGCACGGGCTCCGCCGCCCTGACCGAGGTGGCCACGGGCCTGGCCGAGCGCATATTCGTCGGCCTGCCCCCGGCCTGTGGGGGCCTCGACGCGGACGGCGCCGTGGAGATGCGACGGCATGTGGACTCCGTCCACACGGCCGTGAGCCTCCTGTCCGAGACGGCGGCCGAGAGCGACACGGGCCGGCGCTCCGAGCCCGCCCTCCGTGAGCGGTGGGTCGCTGTGCTGGGCGCGCTCGCCCGGCGGGATGGTGTGGGCGGGATGATACGGGGGCGGGCCGGACGGCTGTTGCTGGATGACGGGCGGCTCGCGGAGGGCGAGGCGGCGCGCCTCATGGGGCTCGCGCTGTCCCCGGGCACGGCCCCCGCGGAGGCGGCCGCCTGGATCGAGGGGTTCGTCGGCGGCGGAGCCGGGGGCGGCATGCTGCTCGTTCACGACGAGCGGCTGCTCGGGCTGATCGACGCGTGGCTCACCGGTGTCCCGGCGGAGGCCTTCACCGACGTCCTGCCGCTGCTGCGCCGCACGTTCGCCGCGTACGAGCCGGGCGTACGGCGCACGCTCGGCGAACTCGTCCGGCGCGGACCGGAGGGGCACGGCGGTGCGGTTGGTGGCGCGGCCGGCGGTGCGGCGGTCGGGACCGTACGCGGCTTCGGCCCCGGGCTCGACCCGGACCGTGCCGACGCCGTGCTACCGACGCTGCGCTTGCTGCTCGGGCTCGACGACAACGACCTTGCGGAGGTAGGCAGATGAGTAACCGTACGTCAGCGGCCTCCGGAGCTGCCCCCATCCCTGGTACGCCGGGTGCGGGCCGGTGGTGCCCACCCTCCCCCAGCGCTTCGCCTGGGTGGGGGTCCCCCCGGCGAAGCCAGGGGGAGTACCCCCAGCCCCGCGGAACGAATGCCCACCACCTTGCTGACGGCGCTGAGCGGCTTCGGCGGTGGCGGCTCGTGCTCGGGGGTGGGGAAGGTGGCGACGGGACCGGGTGTGCGCTCGAGGGGCGGGATGCGGCCATGGACCGGACCCTGGCCGCGCTCTACGGGAGCGGCGGCCAGGGCTCCCATCGCCCGGACCGCAGCAGCCGGTCCGCCGGGCTCGGGGGCTCGGCGCCGCAAGTGGCCCGCTGGCTGGGGGACATCCGTACGTACTTCCCGACCTCCGTCGTGCAGGTCATGCAGCGGGACGCCATCGACCGGCTCGGGCTCTCGTCCCTCCTCCTGGAGCCGGAGATGCTCGAGGCCGTCGAGGCGGACGTCCATCTCGTCGGCACGCTGCTGTCCCTCGACAAGGCCATGCCCGAGACGACCAAGGAGACCGCCCGCGCCGTCGTCCGCACGGTGGTCGAGGACCTGGAGAAGCGGCTGGCGGCCAGGACCCGGGCCACCCTCACCGGCGCGCTCGACCGGTCCGCCCGCGTCAGCCGGCCCCGCCACCGGGACATCGACTGGAACCGCACCATACGGGCCAACCTCAAGAACTACCTGCCCGATCACCGCACCGTCGTGCCCGAGCGGCTCATCGGCTACGGCCGCGCGGCCCAGGGCGTGAAGAAAGACGTCGTCCTGTGCATCGACCAGTCCGGTTCGATGGCCGCATCCGTGGTCTACGCGTCCGTCTTCGGCGCGGTCCTGGCCTCGATGCGGTCCATCGCGACGCGCCTTGTCGCCTTCGACACCGCCGTCGTCGACCTCACCGACCAGCTGGACGACCCGGTGGACGTCCTCTTCGGAACCCAGCTCGGCGGCGGCACCGACATCAACCGGGCCCTCGCCTACTGCCAGTCGCAGATCACCAGGCCCGCGGACACTGTCGTCGTGCTCATCAGCGACCTCTACGAGGGCGGCATACGCGACGAGATGTTGAAGCGGGTCGCGGCGATGAAGGCGTCCGGCGTGCAGTTCGTGGCGCTGCTGGCGCTGTCCGACGAGGGCGCGCCCGCGTACGACAGGGAGCACGCGGCGGCGCTGGCCGCCCTCGGCGCACCGGCGTTCGCCTGCACGCCCGACCTCTTCCCCGAGGTGATGGCGGCGGCCATCGAGAAGCGGGCACTTCCGGCGGTGTAGCCGGCGGGTCGCGCAGCGCCGATCCATCCGACGGGCGGTGGCGGAACGAGTGTCAGGTGTCGTGTGCCAGACCTGAGATGAGTGGCTCGATAACCGCCCTGATGTTGCTCTCCTCTTGTGGCGAGTCTCCGAGACTTAGGTGGTGAAGGAGAAGCACTCCTACGTCGACGGAGTGGCGATGCAGGCCGCGCTGGCGCCTGCCGAGGCTGGCTCATGACACGCGGCGTCGGCCGCAGGACACCGGCGCCATGCGCCGGTGTCCTGGTCGTCCCTGTCTAGACGTTCGGCACCCGCAGCTTGTCCCAGCTCGTCTTGCCCGGGATACCGTCCGCGTCCTTCCCCGAGAAGCCCAGCTTGCGCTGCCACGCCGCGTAGGACTTCTTGTCCGCATCCGTCCACTCCGGGCTCGGGCCGACCTCGTAGCGTCCGCAGCCCTCGGCGACGAGGCGCTTCCCCATCGCCGTGATGATGTTGCTGGTGCGGCCGGGGCGGAAGAAGTCGGCGCCCGGGAACGGCTCGTATTTCGCCGGCGGTTTGGGCGCCGGTTCGGATGGGCCGTCCGGTTGGCCGCCCAGGCGTTTCGCGATCCGCTCGCGCATGGAGCGCATCGTGAACCCCCGCGGGTCCTGTTTGCCCGGCTGCCACTCGAGGTGCCCGATCACGGACTTCTCGGTCCAGCCGTGGGCCCGGCAGATCGCGGCCGACGCCTTCTCGATCGCCAGCTTCTGCACCTCCGGCCACGGGTCTTTCCCGTCCCCGAGGTTGATGCACTCGAAGCCGTAGAAGTGCCGGTTGCCGTCCGTGTCGGCCTCGTTGTCGGGTGGCAGGCCGGTCTCGTTGATGACTGCGCGCAGCACGTCGCCGTCGCCCAGTCCTGCGTGGTTGGCGCGGCCGTTGCCGACCAGCCACACTTCGCCCTCCTTGTCGATGACGCCGAGGCACAGGGGCCCCGGCAGGGCCGAGTGGCCCTCGTAGCAGAGCTCTACGGAGTTGCTGGTGCCCTTGGTGACGGTGTGGTGGATCATCACGCCGTTCACCGGGCCCCACGGGCCCTTGTGATTGCGGTTATGAGTGCGCCAGTTGCGGTACTCGTGGACCACAAGTCCCTCGTCGCGCAGGATTTTCACGAGTCGAGAGGCGCTTAGGGGCGTGGCCATGGTGGTGTGCTCCTTCCGGTACGGATCATCGGCTCTCCCTACAGCTGTTCTTCGGCCTCCCCCTCTGTCCACGCGCCCGCACCAGCGCTCGCCCCAGCGCCCGCATCAGGGCCACCGACCGCACCAGCGCCCGCGCGCGCCTCCGCCGCCTCGCGCGCCTCCGTCTCCGCCAGTGCCGCCGCCTCAGCCGCAAGTGCCTCCTCGCTCGCCGCAGGGACGGGCGCCGCCAGCGGACCGAAGGACTGCCGAAGGTCCGACTCCGACTGCTCGCTGAGCACCCAAGCCAGCGGCGCGTAGTGCACCTGAACGCCGAGCGGGGCCCGAAGCAGCGGCTTACGGGCCTCGTTCACCGGCCATTCGACGCTGCCCGTGGTCGTGCGCGCAGGGATCAGCCAGTAGTCCCCTGCCTTATACGTACCCTCTGCGGCGAAGTACACCTCCACGCCGTCCTCCAGAGGCAACCAGCGGCCCTCCTCGACCTTGACCGCGCCGTGCTTCAGCCGCGCCGGAGCCCCGCCCTTGCCGCGCCGCGAACCCTCCCGGTGGTCCCAGCGCCGCAGAAAGGGATGCAGTTCCGGCCGGCGCCCGACGCCCGGCTCCGGCTCGGCGGACAGCCGCACCCGCCGCCCCGGCAGGTCGAGTTCCTCGACCCGCAGCAGCGGCAGCGGCTCGAGCCGGCTGCTGTAGGCGGTGTCCACGAACTCGACCCAGTCGCCGACGTTCAGATCGAGCTTGTCGTCGCTGCCCAGCGATGCCAGCTCCACCCACGTACCGTCCAGGCCGTCCACCGGGAAGACCACGGAGCCGTTCTCCCGCGACCACTTGAACGTCGCGTCCTTCGCCGTCCCGCCGTCGTGCACCTCCACCCGGTACAGCTGGTTCTCCGGGCCCCGGTAGCGGGCGTCCGGCTTCACCAGGCACGGGTCCTCGTCCGCGTGCTCGGGCCGCTCGCTGCGCGCCGCCAGCCGCGACCCCGGCAGCGCGGCCTCCGCCGCCCACCGGCCGAACGCCGCCCGGACCGCGTCCTTGTCGCCGCTCCCGTCCTCCAGGTCCAGCTTCGAGCCCTCCAGCGCCAGCACCTGCCAGACGACCTTCGTACGGGCCGCGGTGTCCGGCAGCGCGGAGCCGAGCGCCACCTCGCGCAGCGCCGGGTCCTCGGCCGCGGTCACCGAGCGCTCCCACACCTTCAGATAGACCAGGAACGGGAGGCCCGTGGGCAGCCGGTCGCCGGGCCGCTCCGGGTCCCGGAACCCGTCGGGCTGGTCCCAGTACGTCCACGTCCTGGGCGGCTCGGGTGCCGCCCCCGCCCCGCCCTGCCCGCCGTCCTCGTCCCTGTCGTGACCGTCGTGACCGTCGTGGCCGTCGTCGTCGACCGCCGTGCCGGGCTGCGGCCGCGTCGCGTCGACCAGGATGCCGTCGACGTAGTAGCGGCCGCCGCCGATGGTCAGGTCGTCCAACTCCCGGTTGCCGCCGAGGAAGTTGATTTTGAAGCCGGTGGCCCCGGCCGGGCCGCCGTGCTGCCCGATCAGGTCGGCGGCGGTCGTACGGGCCTGGTAGAGCTGGATGGCCGTGTTCTCGTTGGCGTCGGCGTCGAGCTGTACGCGGCCCTGCTGGGCGACCACCGCCGAGTAGTGCCGGTCCGGCCGGAAGGTGATGCGGGAGATGTCAGCGTGCATGGGAAGGGGTCCCCCTCGTGAGTTTCGTCAGTCTGCTGTGGTGTGTCAGGTGACGGGGATGATCCCGGCGTCGGTGCCGGCCGGTGCGTACTCCGCGAGCCGGGCCCGCAGGCTGTCCTCGCGCTGCGGCTGGTAGAGGTCGTGGAAGGCGCCCATCTCCGCGCCGTCCTCCGCGCCCCGCCGGATCTCCTCCGCGCAGCCCGCGGCCAACTGCCCGTACGCGGGCGTCCCGTAGCGCTCGCTCGCGAACAGCGGCCGCACCCGCCGGGCCTCGTCCGGGCCCACGAGATCGGGCCGGCAGCGGTGGCGGCGCGGCGTACGGGAGCCCGGCGGCACGTAGCTGAACCGCACACATCCGACCCCGCGCCTGGCGACGTTCATCCGCCCCGTGAAGACGGAGTTCTCGGCGATCTCCACCGCGTGGGTGTGGACTTCGCCGATGACCGTGGTGCGGTGGGCGTGCAGGACGGCGTGCGCGTGCCGGCAGTCCGGGGCGGACAGCGCCTCCCGGTCGTGCCCGGTGGCGTCCAGGATGCTGTCGGCGATGTGGATGTGCAGCGGGTCGGTGTGCACTTCGTCGCCGATGACCTCGATCGTCCCGAGGATGGTGCGCTCGATCTGGACGCACGCGGTGGTGCGGTCCAGGACGAGGCTCGGCTCCTCGGGGGAGTGCGGGTCGCTCCCCCTACCTTCGGTGGGGGGACTCCCAGGCTCCAGCGACCAGCCGGGCACCAGCGTGCAGTGGCGCAGCACCACGGCGCCGACGGGGCCGGTGACATGGAGCCCCCGCCCGGTGACCAGCAGCCCGTCCAGCACGATCCGGGGCTCGTCACCGGGCTCGCAGTCCTCCTGGGCGCGGATGTTGAGCGCGTCGGGCCGGTTGCTGTACCAGTCGAGCAGCCGTATCACCGGCCGCGTCCCCTCGGCGGCGCGCAGCTCGAGCCGGTCGCCGGGGTCCAGGTCGAAGTCCAGCTGCTCCTGGTACGCGCCGCTGTGCGTGATCTCGATGATGCCGTCGGGTCCGCACCTTCCGGCCCTCCGGTCGTTCCGCCACTGCGCGTACGCGTCCATGATCCGTTGGTACGTCTGTCCTGGCCCGACCCTGTAGGTCTCCGCGGCGGGGAGAGTGACGCGGTCCCGCTCGTACTCGCCGCCGCCCAGGTCGTCGGCGAACGCGTAGTGGTAGGTGACCCAGACGCCCTGGCGCGGCGCCGAGCGCGACCCGAACGCGATCCGGCCGAGCGCCGGGTCGACCGCCACCTGCCCGCGCTTCGGCCGGTAGCGCCAGTCCGTCAGGTCGGCCACGACGATGTCCGACATCGGCACCGGCTCGTCCTGCCCGTCCCGCCAGATCGTGAAGCTCTTGCCGGGGCCGTAGTAGTCGGCGAGCCGGTCCTGGAGCTGCCTGCGCCGGATGTACGCGGGCACGTTGTCGATGGTCGCGATGTGGGAAGCCGACGGTTCCGGCTCGGGCTTGGTGACCAGCGGGGTGTCGTTGCCCAGGATCGAGAAGGTGTAGAGGTTGCGGGCCCGGTCGATGCAGTACGCGGGTGCGCTCGTGACGTGATACGGCTTCAGCCGCCAGACGAAGAGGCCGACGCCTGCCGGGGTGTAACCCCCCTGCGTGCGAGCCGAGTTCGCCCGCCGTACGTTCACCGACTGTGCGAGAGTCCCGAAAGGACCGCCCGCGAGGTCGAGCGCCGAGCCGTCCCGTACGTCCACGAGCCTCCCGCGCTCCGACCGCCGCTCGTTCACGGCCGCGGTGCCGGACCCGTAGAGCTTCACCGGCTGCTGGTGCGAGACCAGCCGGGAGAACTCCACGGCCCGCGCGGGCCATCCGGCGACCGACTCCGACAGCTCCTCCAGCAGCGCGAGCGTGCCCTTGCGCCGCCGGTTCGCGACCGTGGAGGCCACGTCACGGCGCGGGGCCAGTGCCTCGGCCAGCCGCCGCCGCGACTCGTCAGAACCCCTCCCGTCCTTCAGCCCCGTGGCCAGCACCCGCTCGTAGCCCGGCAGCGGGCGGTACCCCACCAGGTCGCCGATGTAGGGCAGCACCCACTCGGCGGCGGTCTCCACGAACCAGTCCTCGTATTGCTGCCCGACCCCGTTCCGTACGAGGTCGACCTGCTCGGCGATCACGGCCAGCAGCGCGCGCAAGGGCTCGCCCTGCTCTGCGTCCCGCAGTCGGTGCCACTGCGGGAGCAGCTCCGCGAGCCCGTCCGGCTCCCTGCTCATGTGTCCTTGACCTCCGTCAGAATCAGCGTGTCCGCGACCTGCGGCGAGAACAGCGCGAGCTGTGCCGGCCTGATGCCGCGGAAGACGAACACCGAGCGGCCCTTCTCCAGGCGCCGCGTGTCGTCGATGTCGGGATTGAGGCGCAGCAGGTCCTCCAGGGAGATGCCGTACCGGGCGGCGATGGCGGTGAGCGATTCGCCGTCCCCGGCCGTGACCCGGTGGACGTCCTCCTCGTACTCGGCGAGCCGGGCCGGGACCACGGACCGCGGTTCCGCGAGCCGCCCGGCCAGCTGCGCGAGACCGTCGGGGGTGATGCTCGCGGGCACGCCCGTGAAGGCGTCGGCGTCCACGTAGTCCACGCCGGGTACGGCATGGGCGACCGCCAGCACGTCACTCAGGTGCGCGCTCTGGCCCAGCTCCCGCCCCGGGTAGCCGAGATGGTGCAGCAGAGCCCGGCGCAGCCGGGGCTCGACCAGCTCCCAGGAGTGGTCGCGCGCCACCTTCACGCGCGCCACCAGCACCAGCAGCACCAGCTCTCGTACGTCCACGCGGACCGGCAGCCGGGTGTCCCCGTACTCGGCGAGCGAGGAGCGCAGGGCGCGCAGCACCTCGGAGTCGTCGGCCAGCGGAACGTCGTCCGCGCCCGCGACCGTCACATGCAGCATCTGCCGCCGTCCGTCGAAGAGTTCGCGCGCCGCGGCCCGGCCGATCCCGGCGCGGGAGCGGGCGAAGTCCTCGTAGTCCTGGACCGAGACGAGCCGGTCGAGGGCGGACACGGCCAGCGGGATGTTACGGCGGGTCAGCCCCGGACCGTCCGGGTCGGCGCCGCCGGTCGCGGGCAGCGGGTTGGTGACGGCGGTGACGCCCAGCGGCCGGGTGATGGCCTGGGTGATCCGGTCCGCCGCGACGTTGGCCGCCCTGCCGGTGCCGAACCGGTAGCGGGCGCGTACGTTCTCGTGGCCCGTCGGCAGCCGGGCGCCGTGGACGCCGTCGCCGAAGGTCACGGTCGTCCGCCTGTCCCCGGCGGACCCCAGGACGTAGACCCGGTCCCGCGGGCCGCGCCCGGCGAGGCTGTCCACCGGGTGCCAGAGCAGCCCGTCGACCCGCACCTCCAGCACCGGGGTCGCGCCCAGAGGGTTGTCGTCCGGGAGCCAGGTCAGCGGGGACTGCCAGAGCGTGAACGACTGGTGGGTCTTCGTGGCGTCGCCGCTGCCGATCGGCTCGTCGCGGCTCTCGCCGTGCGTGGCGGGCACGACGTTGCCCTGGATCCGGACCGTTTCGCGCCGGTAGCGGTACGCGAGGTCGGAGGTGAGCGTGAGTTTGGTGTGGATGTGGTCGCCGGGCAGGTCCGGGTCGACGGTCTGCTCGACGGCGGCGATCACGGCGGGCTCGGTGCCGCGCACCCCGGAGACCGTGTCTGGGGGTCCCCCCGCCGAAGGCAGGGGGAGGATGTCGGTGCGCTCGCCGGAGACGACGAGCAGACGGCCGGGCCGCAACCCCTCGTACAGAGCGGCGAGTTCGATCTCGTTGCCGTGCACGTCCTCGCCCAGCGGCTCGTCGGCCATGCGCAGCGCCTCGCCGCCCGCGTGCACGACCGTCTCCCGGATGTGGGAGAGCAGCACGTCGTGCTCGTCCAGCCAGGGGTCGGCCAGGGTCAGTTCGGTGCCGCGGCCCGTGATGCCGTAGTTGGTGTACGCGGCGGTGCGCACGGCGGTGACCCGGGTGGTGACGAAGGCGAGCTTCTTGTCGCCCGGGATCCCGTCCGGCGCGTCCGAGCCCTTGCGGGGGCGCTCGACGGCGACCCAGCTGCCGACCGTGATTCCGCCGTGGACGCTGTCGAGGGGGAGGACGTAGCGGTTCGGCGGGGCCGGGATGGTAGCGAGATTGATCTCGACACTGGGGGGCTCGCTCCCGGCCGCGTACCGGGCGGTCACCTCGTAGCCGCCGTGTGTGGCCTGGACGGGTGGGTCACCGGGCTTGAGCCGCCACTCCTGTGGCGGGCTGCTGCCGTCCGTGATGGCGACGTGGATCCGGCCGTCCTCGCCGGGGCGGGACACGAACAGGGTGCGCTCGGGCAGCTCGGCGAGCAGCCGGGCGGTGACGCCCGACTCCTGCGAGTCTGCCGGGCGCCTGACGAGCCAGCTCAGGTCGTGGTCCTGGCCGGCACGGGTGGACAGCTGGACCTGGCCAGGGGGGAGCTCGATGGTTGCGTCGGAGGGCAGATTCTCCGTGCGCTGCACCGAGTTGCCGGCGTCCGTGTGCTGGAACTCCGCCTTGAGCGGCACCTTGCCTGCGGTGTCGAAGACGACGCGCATGCTGGTGAGCGCGGCGCCGGTGAGCGGCCAGTCGGTCTGCCGGATGACCCGGCCGCGGTCGTCCTGGACGGGCTTGAGCGGTGCGGTGGCACCGAAGGGGGCGGTGGTTACGCGCATTGCCTGGACGGAGCGGAGGGGGGTGGGTGCGGCGGTGGGGGGTACGGCCTGGCGCCAGGCCGCGTACAGGCTGTCGGCCAGTCGCGGGTCCAGCGCGGAGAGGACCTGGGCCGCCAGGTCGGAGTCCGGGGCGAATGTGCTTCGCGGGTTGGGTGTGTGGGTGGCGGGGCGCGTGGCCCCGGTACGGAGGTACGGGACGAGTCCGTTGAGCGTCTGTACGGCTGCCGGGTGCGGGTCGGTGGTGCCCACCCTCCCCCATAGCCTGGACGGCATGGGGGTACCCCCATCGCCCTCGCGGAACGAATGCCCACCACCTTCCACCGAATCTGCCCCGCGGAACGAATGCCCACCACCGTCCTCCAACTCCGACGCGCGCTCCTGGAGGTCTACGAAGATGGCGTTCAGCTGCTCGAACCAGTCGCCCACCTCCTCGTACGGGGCCGCGAGTGCCTGGGCCTCCCACAGTCGCTGTATCGGCTCGTCCAGCCGCCGCGCGAACTTCGCGGGCGTGTCGAGGCGTTCGAGGTCCGCGCGCAGCTGGGCCAGCACCTGCTCGTCGAAGTCCTCGATCAGCGGGCTGCCCGTGGGCCGCGGGTTGGGGCTTGCCGGTCCCTCCGTGATCCACTCCTGCAACTCCTCGACCAGCTCCTTCAGCGACGGCAGGGCCGACACCGGCAGCCCCACGGCCGTCACGTCGTCGTCGCGGTCGATCCGCACCCGCGTCACCGGCAGCAGCAGCCTCTGCGAGGGATCGGCGGAGGAGTCCTCGTTGAAGACGAAGAGGAGCTTGTCGCCGGTCTGGAGGGCGTTCGCGGTCCCGGCGAAGAACAGCTCGGCGCGCTCGCGCAGGTCCTCGGGCGTCAGCAGCATCGGGCGGCGGCGCCGCACCTTCAGGTCGTTCCAGTCCCAGCGCGCGGTGAGGTCCTCGCCGGTCTCGTACGTCTGCGCGTCCTCGTCCGAGGCGGCGGGCACGCTGTGGCTGCGTGCGCCGCGCGGGATCAGCACCGGCGCCTTCCCGCCCGAGCGCGGATCGCGGTCCAGGGTGTACGCGAGGAGCGTGTTCGCGGACACGCCGGGGCGCGGCCGGTGTCCGACCAGCCTCCCCAGCAGTGCCAGTGACCGGTGCTCGTTCGCGGTCCGCAGATAGCCCTCGTCGGCGATCCGCTCGGAGTGGAAGGTCAGCAGATCGCCCAGCACCGCCCAGGCGTCCAGCAGCCCGATGGCCGGGTCGTCGGCGGTGCGTACGGTCAGGCCGCGCAGCGCCGGGTAGGCGGGCGAGGCGAGCCGGTCGAGCATGGCGGCCAGGAAGGACCCGTACTCGCCCACCCGGTAGTCCAGGGCCGTGCGGCCCGGCGGGTTGTGGAGGGGCGGCGGGGCGTGGCGCTCGTCGTGCCCGCCGCAGCCGCATCCGCAGGTGCTGCTCGTGCCGCTTCGGCTGCTCATCGGTCACCTCCGAGCGTCAGCGTGAGCTGCCCGTTCTCGGGCCGCTCGGGGTCGTTGTCGCAGCGGGCGATCTCCAGCGAGCCGAGCCGCAGCACACCTGCCTCCAGTGCTCTGTTGTCGAAGGGACCCTCGTGGAAGAGCCGTCGCAGCCGGGTCACCCGTACGCTCCGCACGCCTTGTACGGCCGCGGCCACCGCCACCAGGCGGCTGAGGCGGACCGGTTCGCCGAAGGTGAGCGCGTCCGGGTGGAAGAAGCCGAGCCGCCCGCCGGGCAGGGCGCGGCTGCCGAGCACCCGGTGCAGCTCGGCCAGGATCTGCCCGTGCTGATGGCCGGGCTCTGCGCACACGTCGAGCGCGATGTCGAGCGGTACGTGCCGCGCGGGCTCCACGACCAGGTCGTGGCCGATGCGGCGGTAGCTCTCGAGGGCGTGCGCCACCGCGTCGAGCAGTGCGGGCGGCGGATCCCCGGCCTCGTACGCGTCGATGGCGACATGCGCCTCCTGCACGCTGCCGGTCCAGCGGATCTCGGCCGCGGCGCGCTGCACGCCGGGGAGCGCCGAGGCCAGCGCCGCGTAGTCGTCGGCGGTGACGGCCCGGAGCTTCGTCCGCTTGAGGTCGAGCGGCGCGAGCTGGCGGACCTGCTCGACCGGCTCGGGCGCGGTGCCGCCGACGGCGGGCAGCGGATTGCGCACTCCGGCCACCGCCAGCGGCCCGCCCGCGTCGGCCTCCTCCTGATCCCGGCACAGCACCAGGTGGTTGATGGCCTCGGCGCCGACGTTCCCGGCCGGGCCGCCGCCCAGCCGGTAGTGCACCTCAAGTGCCGCGCCCGGCCGGGGCTTCGCGCCGTGGCGGCCGTCGCCGAAGCGCAGCGCGAGCCGCCCGTCGTCCCCCAGCTCGCCGACGAAGTGCGGATCCCGGGCCCTGCTGGTGAGCAGGTCCCGGCGTGGCTGCCACTCCTGCTCGCCGTCGGCGAGGCGTACGGCGGGAAGCGCGGCCCGCGGGTCCTGGACGAGCGCGGCTGCCGGGCCGTACAGCACCGGCTCCTGCGGGTGCAGCCCGGCCGCGTACGCCGGGCCCCAGGTGTGCGCGATCTCCCAGGCGATGCGCCCGTCCAGCACGGTGCCCGCCCGTGCCCGGGCCGTCAGCACCTCCAGGCGCCGCAGCTTCGCAGCGAGCAGCCGCTCGCTGCGGTGCAGCAGCTCGCGCAGTGCGCGGACCGGTTCCCTGTGCAGCTCGAACCGCTCCAGCACGCGGAGCCCGAACAGCACGGTCAGCTCGGCGATCTCCGCCTCCGAGAGGCCGTCGTGGTCGCGGGCGCTGCGCCACAGCTCCACCAGCCGCTGCCGGACGCTGTCCGGGATCCCGGCGAGCCGCTCGGCCTGCCCGGCCGAGACGTGCCGCGACTCGGGGAAGGGCACGGCCTGGACGACGGGGGAGCGGTGGAGCACGGGCCGGAAGCGGGGCGCGATGCCCGGGTAGACGCTCTGCGCGAGCAGCGTTTCCAGGGCCTCGGCCTGGGCGTACGCGGTGCCCGGCACGACCCTCTCCTGCCGCTGCCCGGCGAGTTCGAGCGCCAGCCCCGCCCGTATGGTCGCGTCCTCGCCGACCACCGTGAACAGCTCCCGTATGTGGTCGGCCGTCAGCAGCCGCCCGCAACGTGTCCGGTCGAGCAGGGCGTTGATGAGCTCCGCCGGTTCGTTGCCCCTCTCGCGGTCGGGGCAGCCGAAGGCGGGCGGCCCGCAGAGCGTGGGGACGGCGGGCTCGGGCGGCACGGTGACCCGCTCGGGCAGGCTCCCGCAGAAGCTCAGCGACCGGCCGTGGTCGACGAGCGTGACATTGCCG
Source organism: Streptomyces sp. 7N604 (assembly GCF_052245475.1). Taxonomy (NCBI): domain Bacteria; kingdom Bacillati; phylum Actinomycetota; class Actinomycetes; order Kitasatosporales; family Streptomycetaceae; genus Streptomyces; species Streptomyces sp. 7N604. The sequence continues at coordinate 187,473 of NZ_JBQQBX010000014.1, forward strand.
CGGGCCACGCTCACGTCCTCCACCGGCGCGCAGTCCGTACCGCCGAGGGCGGACAGGCACAGCGGGAAGGTGAGGGCGTCCTCCCGGGCCCAGGTGACCTCCAGCACCGGCTGGTCGGCCAGCCGGTCCACGGCCGGGGTCACGGAGGTGAGGCGGACCGCCTGCCGGTGGGCGGGGTCGGCGTCGCCGGGCGTGCCGGAGCGCGGGCCGAGGACCTCCTCGAACAGCAGCAGGTCGCCGGGGCGCAGATCCAGCTGCCGCTCGGCGCACTTCTCGTCGGCCCACGCGTCACGCAGGGTCGCGGAGGTGGCGCCCCTGGGCAGGGAGCACACCTCGTCGCCCCAGGTCCAGAAGCGGATGGCGTTGTGCGCGGGCCGCAGCCGCAGCGCCTCCTGGACGACCGGCTCGAAGACCTCCACCGAGCCGCGCTCGTCCAGCACCGCCAGGTCCCCGTCCTCGATGACGGTGCCCGGCTCGGGCGCGTCATGGGACCTCAGCGTACGGACGTCCACGGCGGCGAACCGGTACGTGCCCGCGGGCAGGGTGAGCGGCTCGACCGCCTCGAGGGCGACGAAGGCGCGGGCATTGCAGCCGTCGTGCATCGCGTAGTCGATGAGCCGCACGTGGCGGCGTACGGACACGCGGCGGCGGGCCGTGTCCAGATACGCCTCCGTGGCCACCGCGTCCTGTTGGTAGCTGATCTGGTCCGCGGTGTACGCGAGCATCTCGACCAGCGTCATGCCGAGGTCCGGCGCGTGCCGCTCGACCCAGTCGGGGGTCGTCAGCGCCAGCCGGTCCAGGACGAGCGTGCGCAGGGTGTCGTAGTCGCGCGCGGTGTAGTCGATGACCGGTGCGGGCGCGAAGGCGGCGGGAAGGTCCTGCTGTTCGTCCTTGCAGTCGAAGGGCGCCGGGCAGTCCGGCTGGAAGGTGAAGCCGGCGTGGAAGTACCGCTGGTCGAAGCCCGGGAACGGCTCGGTGCCCGGCCGCCCGTACGGGTCGGTGTCGACGATGGACAGCGTGTACGGGGACGTGTCCCCGGCGCGGTCGACGGTGACGTACAGCCGGTCGTCGAGCTCCGGGTCCTCCTCGCGCTCGACCGACACCTCGACGGCCTCGATGCCGATGGGGGCACTCCCCCTGGCTTCGCCGGGGGCACCCCCACCCGGTCGAAGACCGGGGGACCGGCGGCCCCCGTCGATCCGTACGTTCTCCGGGCACAGCCCGTGCGGCGCCTTGCCGATGAAGGTGACGGTGAGGGTGAGCCCGTCGTCGCTCACCTCGACGGCATCGACCCCGTTGAGACGGGCCTCCCGGATCCGCCCGCGCCTGTCTTTCGTACGGCTGCTCATGCCGCCCCCCTCCCCTCGAACACCTCGTCGCGCCGGCTCGCGGTCGAGCGCACCACGTAGCGCAGATGTACGCGTACGACGTTCTCCTCGCTCACCACGTCCAGCGACTCCACCTCGATCAGTTCGCCCAGCCAGCGCTGCAGCGACGCATGGACGGACAGCTCCAGCGCGGAGGCAAGCTCCGGGCTGTTCGGCGTGAAGACCAGGTCGAGCAGGCCGCAGCCGAAGTCGGGGCGCATCACACGCTCGCCGGGGCTGGTGAACAGCAGCTGCTCGATCAGATCCCGGACGTGGTCGTCGTACGCCGCGTGGGCGGTCCGGCCGCGGCGGTCGGGCCGGAACGGGAACGCGATGTCGGTGCGCGCCTTCCTCGTCCTCATCGGCACACCACTCCTTGCTGTGTGACGGAGACGACCGGTGGTCCCTGCGGCACGAGCCCCCCTGCGCCGAAGCACTGCGCGTGGGTGGTGTCCAGGAGCACGGCCGCTCCGTCGACCGTCACGCTGTCGGAGTGCGGACTCCAGCGGATGGTGGTGCAGGGGCGCGGCACGCCGTCGACGGTGTGCGTGCAGCCGGTCACGGCGAAGACATCGGAGGCCGTGTGCACGGGCAGGCCGTCGAGGCTCACGGCGGTGGGCGCGGAGGCGGCGAAGGCCCGGCCGCCGTGCGGGCAGTGGAGCATGGCTGAGCCGCTCATGAGATTCCCGGAGTTCCCGGAGTGTCCGGACAAGACTTCTCTCCCCGTTTCCTGGCTACTGCTTCTTGGGCACGATCAACCGGCCCTCATTAATGATCACTTGATTGCCGATCAGCTCAACCGAGGCCCCCTGGCCGTTGGCGATGGTCACGCCCTTCTCGTCGATCTGGATGTACGCCCCGCTCGCCGCCTGGAGCCGGATCCCCGTGCCGCCCGGCACGGTTCCCATCACGGCCTTGTGCAGGTCGGAGGTCTGGATCACGACGTTGTCGTGCGGCGGCGGACCGGCCAGCGCGTCCGGCGGCAGCTCCGTACTGTCCCCGTACCAGCACCCCGTCCAGATCGGGAAGCTCGGATCGCCCTGCTCGAACTCCACCCATACGCCCGCGCCGACCTCCGGGACCGCGTACTGGCCTGCCTGGCGACCGGTGAAGGGCAGGCAGGGCAGCGCCCAGGTGGACGTCTCGTCACCCAGCACGTCCGGGACCTGGACCGTGACCCGGCCGATCCGGAGCGGGTCCTTGTTGTCCATCACCCGCCCACGGAACTTGCCGGGGAAGCGGTTGTTCGGTGCCGCCATACGAAGTTCTCTCCTGATCTCTGCGCCGCTACGGGACGCCGCTACGGGACGTCGCTACGGGCGTACGGTGCCGCTCCGGGCGATGAGTCCTTCGCGCGAGAGCGTGAAGTTCTGCTGGTACGAGCCGGGTCTGAGGTTGTGGGTCACGCTCTTGACGTAGTAGTCGCCGTCGTACGTCACTCCGGCGCCGCGCACGCCGACCAGCTCGCGCGGCCGCAGCACGTACCCGTGCCGGTTGACGTCCAGCGACCCGGAGCCGGAGATCGCGTCCGCGGAGGTCGCGGCGCGGGCCAGAATCTCGGCCTGGGCCTGCTCCTGGTCCTTCTTGGCCGTGCCGGAGAGCGTCCTGCGCTTGAGAGCGGGGGTGGCGCGGCGGCCGAGGGGTGGCCGGAGCGGGTTGATGTCGGGCTGGGGGAGAAGGGTCGCGTCGCGGGTTCGCGGGTCCTGGACGCGCGCCTGCGGCTCTTCGCGGGCCGTCCCGTCGTAGGCGAAGGTCAGCTGGTCGACGGTGGAGTTGACGTCCATGTTGACGTTGAGGGCGTGCTGGCGCTGTCCGAGCCGCTGCTCGGGCCCCCAGAAGGCGGTGGACCGGCCGGGGCGGGGACCGGGTTCGAGATAGAAGGTGTAGCCGTTGGCTCGCGCCAGCTCATTCAGATACTGCAGATCGGTCCCGGTCTGGTAGTCGACGCGGAGCTGCTCCCGGGGCGGCTGCTGGATCTGCTCGCGGATGATGCGGGTGTCGATCCCGTAGTCCGCGTACTTGGCGAGGATCCTCTCGACGCGCTGGGAGGGCGCCAGGTTGGGGTAGCGGTCCGTCCGCTCCTCCAGATCCATGAGGAGAGTCAGGTCCTCGCCGGTGACGGTGAGCGTGGTGTGCCCGGGCTGGTTGCTGGCGCCGACTTCCTGCCGAACGATCAGCCCGTCGAGGATGACGGTCGGCGTGCCCTTGATGGACGTGGTGACGATGATGCGGGTCTTCGGGTCGAAGAACCCTTCGGGCAGCAGCCGCTGCGTGAGCAGTCCCTTCTTGGTCAGATCGAACGCAAGCTGGAAGCCGGAGCGTTCGCCCGCGGTGCTGGTGATCTGCGCGGAGAGCAGGGCCTCGGTCACCTCGGCGGGCACGGGGCGGGTGAGCTTGGGCCCCATGTGCAGGGTGAGGTGAACGGGCCCCTCCCCGATCGGCTCGTCACCCATGTCCGGTCCCCGCGAATCCACCCGGCAACGGAATGTCGATCTCCTGGCCGGGTTCGGAAGTCAATTCGCGTGGATCGAGGACGGGGTTGGCGTCCGCAATCTGCCACCACTGGGCGGGGTCGCCGAAGTAGCGCTGCCCGAGGTGGTCGGGGCGCTCACCGGCGTTGACGGTGTGCGGGGCGGTGTCGTCGTCGCTGCCGGTCTCGCTGAGCCGGGGCAGCAAGCGCCGCTTGGCGTAACGGACTTCGGTCCCGTCGGTGAGGCGGTGCACCCCGATCTCGGCGTCGTGGTACCGGCTGGTGCGGGGGTAGGGGTGCGACCCCGGTATCGCGTCCAGCGCACTCTCGTATGGCTCGACCATGGTGTTTGCTACGCCCTCCCCGCTCCGATATCGGCCCCGGTCAGCCCGAGCGCTCCGAGCCGTCCGGCTCTTGCCATCCCGGCGAGCCTTTCCTTCTGCGCGAGATGCGCGAGATAGAGCTCGGCGCCGCGGTGCCCGGCGGGCAGATCGCTGACGGTCAGCACCTTCATCCCGATGCTGAGCGAGGCTCTGATCGGGTTGAGGTTGACATCGAACGCCGACTCATTGACCGACAACTCGGTCAGCCGCACGGGCATGACGCGCTTGCTGCCCCAGGTGAAGAGGGTGAGGGGGGTCTCGATGGGGCTGATCTCGATGGTCCCCTTCTGCGTGAGCCGGGAGGCGGCGCGGAGTTGCGCGGTCGTCGGCTGCACGAGCATTTCGAGCGTCGCGAGCTGCGGGTGAATTCCGTCGGGTGCCGGGATCTCGAACTGATCGGTGGCGTCGATCTCGGCGGTGAACTTCCAGGACTCCTGGGCGGGTCCTTTGAGCCGCAACGCCTCATTCCGATCCCCGCCGCTTCCTCCTCCTCCGCCTCCTCCTTCGCCGCCTGCGGCTTGGGGCGCGACGGAGCGCTCGAGCGTGTCGGGGTTGAACTGCAGCACGATGATGCGCTGCGGTGTCCCGCGCTCGGGATCGACGATGACGATGCCGGAGCGGATGGGCTTGGGTATGTCGGCGTAGCGGGTCACAGGCGGGCCTCCAAGCGAGCCTGCAAAGGCGCGTAGTCGTAATCCGGGAAGTGCTCGGGGAGGATCTGAAGCATCATCCTCAGGCTTTCCAGGGTGGAGTCGTACTCTCTGGCGCCGAGCGTCACATCGGCGAAGAGGTACTGCCAGCCGGTCACGCCCTTCGTGATGACGAGATTGTCGAGGTAGTCGCGGTAATCCAGGTCGAGTTTGACAAAGGTGTGGAACCTGTCGAGGAACCAGATCTCCGGACTTGATACGCCTGGCAGGAACCTCATGGTGGCCAGTTGTCCGCCACCGCCTCGTGAGATGTCATCGAGGATGGAGAGTTCCGAGAGCAGCTTTTCGTCGCTCTTTTCCCAGGCGAAGTCCTTTACCGGCAGCCTGACTTCGCTACTGGCGTCGATGTTCATAACGTTGAACTCGCCGAAGAGCGGCACATCGTGGTCTGCGGCACGCCAGTGCAGTGCCTTGTACCGGTAGGGGAAGTACGCTTCCTTGAGCCTTTCGGTGAGCGGAAATCCTTCCTCGACCATCAGCTCGAAGATCCCTGTCGGATCTTTGCCCGGACCGCCCGGGCCCACCTCCTCGTACATGACATCGAAGAACGGTGACTCGCGCACCTCGCTCATGGCCTGGGACAGGCGGAGATCATACGGAAACATTCGATCCTCACTTTTCCTTGTGCAGCGGGTCCCAGCCGACCTTCCCCGCCCTGTGGAGCTTTATCAGCCGGGTGATCGCATCCTCCAGCTGGAGTAGCGTTCCCGGCCGGCCGGCTGCGATGCCTTTGTCCCGCCGTGCGCGCATGGTCGAAATGAAGTCCCGCAGCGAGGTGAACTGGCGTCCGGGCTGCTTGGAGCGCTCATCCACAATGTTGTCTCCCACCGACAGCGGAACCCTGAGCCATTTACGGACCTGTGTGGCCCCGTAGGTGTTGATATGGAGCTTTCTCTTCTCGTCGTGCTGCGGCGGTTCGAGGTCGAGGCCGAATGACTTCGTAGCACCCTTCCGCTGCCAGTCGCTTCGCTTCGTACCCGTTCCCCTGATCTTTTTGTACTGGCCAAAGGTGGAGCGTATGTACGTCGGGATGTCCGCGACGGCCCCTGAGTTGCCGAACTTCGCCCTGGACTCGTACCAGATGGGGGCCTCGAACTTGTTCCCGAAGGCTTTCCACGCCGGCTCCTCGATGTTGAGTTCGAGGTCCTTGTTCACTCCGCGGCGGGCCGGCACGAGATTGTTCTCGGTTCCCTTGCCGCCGAGACGCTCCGGGAGGAGGTGGGCCCTGACCCAGGCTCCGCCCTGCTGGAGCTTGCGTATGGGATCCGTGATGTAGTCCCAGCCGGGCGGACTGGTGTGGGGCTTGCTGCCCTTTGTGGCGCGCCGCGCGCTGAGGAACTCCGCGCTGATCGTATTGGCCCGGCCGCCGTGGAAACTGGGGAGTTTCGGCTTCGGCATGTCGTCGATCGCTCTCGGCGCCCCAGGCGGATTGGGATAGGCCGATGGCTCGGACCGGGGCTCCGAATAGTCCCCGCCCAGCACGGGGCGCGACGGGTTGAGGGATGCCACGACGGTGAACGGATCGCCTCCGACAGGCCCGAGTCCCGTGAGCCTGTAGTAGAGCTTCATCGACTCCAGGAGGCCGAGGAACGGCGAACGGGGAATGCCGTGGCGCATCCGCTCGTACAGCTTGGGCCGGATGCGCGCCACGATCTTCTTCAGCCGGTCGTCCTTGGACTCCTTCGAGTTCTCGTCCTTCTTCGTCCGGTCCTTGTCCGGCTTGGACTTGGGCCTGCCCGGACCGCGCTTGTCGGGGCGCGGCTTGGGCTTGCCCGGGCCCTTCCTGCCGTCCTTGGGCCGGGGCCTGCGCGGACCGTCCCGGTCCGGCTTCGGGCTGTTCTTGCCGTCGCCGTCCTTGTCCTTGGGCTTGGGCTTTGTGCCGTCCCCGTCCTTGCCGTCCTTGTCCTTCGGCTTGTTCGGGTCCTTCGGCTTCGTCGGATCCTGGTCCTTGGGCCTGCCGGGGGCGTCCTTGTCGTCGTCCTTCGGCTTGGCGGGGTCCTGGTCCTTGGGCGTGGCCGGCGTGCCCTTGTCGTCCTTCGGCTTGGTGGCGTCGGGACCGTCCTTGTCGCCCTTGCCGTCCTTGGGCTTGTCCGGAAGCTGGTCCTTGGGCTTCGGCTTCGCGTCCTGGTCCGGCTTCGGCTTCGGCTTGGATTCCGGCTTCGGCTTGGGCTTGGGTGCAGGGGTCGGGCGTGTTTCCGGTTTGTCGCCGGGCTTGTCGGACTTCGGCCTGCCCGGCTTGCCGGGGCCGTCCTGGTCCTTGGGCCTGCCTGGCGCGTCCTTGTCGGCGTCCTTGGGCTTGCCCGACGGCGCGTCCTTGTCCGGAGTCTTCGTCGGCGGCTTCTTCGGGTCCACCTTCGGATCGGGCTTGGCGTTCGGCTTCGTGCCCGGGCCCGTGCCCTTGCCCGGTTTCGGGAGAGTCGGGGTGGGGCGGCCCAGTGGCAGCTTGGCTCCGGGGGCCGCGGCGGGAGTTCCCTTGGGGGCTCCCTTGGAGTCCTTGTCGTCCCCGCCCTGCCCGTCCTTGCCCTTGCCGCCCTTCCTGCCCTTGTCTCCCTTGCCCAGCTTCGCCGCCACGCCCTTCAAGCGGCGGCCGACCTTGGCGACGTACTTGCCGATGCCGCTCAGCAGGAACTCGTAGGCGAGTTCGAGCAGGGCCACGATGCCCGCTGCCACTGCCTTCGCGAAGAGGACGCCCGCGCCGCCCTGGCGTACCGCCTTCAGCCACTCGATGACCGCGCCGATCGCGCGCAGGATCTCGCTGAGGGCGCCGATTGCCGTGCGGATCGCGTCGATCACCGCCATCACCCAGCCCGCGCCGGGGATCAGCTTCGAGATCACCTTGACGATGACGATCTCACCGATGATGAAGGGGAGCATGGGGACCACTGCCTCCCATGTCTCCTTCACGATCTTCTCGAGGGTGTAGCCACCCTTGATGAGCTTGTCGAGGATCGCCTTCGGGACGCCGATGATCTCCTCGATCTTGGCCTGGAACCACGTCTTGACCGCCGCCTGCACCTCGCGGAACAAGTGGTTCTTCGCGCCGTCGACCGCCGAGTTCTTCGCGCCACTCAGCCAGCCGCCCGGGTCGTCCATGAAGTCGATCGCGATCATCATGAACTCGCCGAGGGCGCCGAGGAGTTTGGATGCGTACTCCAGGACCGTCTTGATCGCGTCCACGACCGCCTTGATGACGTCCATGAGCATCTTCTTCAGAACGTTCAGGATGTCGCTGAGGAGCTTCGCGATCCGGTTGAGGAGGTCTGTGATGACCTTCTTCAGGAGCGCCGCGAGCTTCGTGACCAGGGCTATCGCTGCCGCGATCAGGTCCGTGATGAACTTCCTGATGCGGTTGGCCAGTTCGATGATGGCCTTGACCATGTTCTTTGCGAACTCGATCAAGTCATTGATCAGGTTCTTGATCGTGTCGACGATGAACTTACGGGCCTCGTTGATCCAGCGCTCGACGTTCTCCTTGAAGTTCTTGATGAAGTTGACGACCGCGTCACGAGCCGTCCGGATGATCCGGACGATCTCGTTCTTGATCTCGATGACCTTCTGCTTGATCCAGTCGAAGGCCTTCGTGAGCCAGTTGCCCGAGTCTTCCGCCGCGGTGTCGGTCTTCTTCTTCGCGTCCGTCTCCGCTTGAGTGCCCTTGTCCTTGATCTTCTTGTCGCTGTCCTCCTTCTCCTTCTTGGTGTCGTCGTCGGTCTTCTTCTCCCGGTCCTTGACGTCCTTGCGGACCTTCTCGTGCTTCTCGGTCTTCTTCGTACCGAGCTTCTTGAGCTCCTCGTCCTGGTCCTTGCGCCAGTCGGCGCGCTGCGACGTGACCTCGGCCCGGGCCCTCGCGCGCTCGCCCGCCTGCTCCGCAGTGTTCTTCGCTATCTCGCCGTCGACCTGCTGCTTGTGCTTCTGCTGCGACTCGCGGAACCCCTTGTCCTTGGTCTGGCGACTCTCGGACATGTCCTTGTGGCCCTTGCTGAACGCCGCCTGGAATTGCGGCTTCCGGTCGTGTTCGGCCACGGTCGACGCCGCCTCGGCGGGTACCGCGCCCGTCGACGCCTTGCCCGTCCGCACCCCGCCCTTGCCGCCCTCACGGCCCGGTACCTTGCCCTTCAACTCCTCCTTGGGGGCGTTGGGGTAGACCTGGTTCTCGCCCATCGGACGCCCGGCGTCGTCACGGCCCGTCGTGACGGCCTCCTGGCCCTTGGCGTCGACCGCCTGGCCCTGTTCACCGGCCTTCTCGTCGGCGGCGCTCTGCATGTTCACGCCCGGAGCGTTGCCCGCCTGGGCCTGCTTGAGGGCCTCGTCCTTAGTGGGGAGCCCCGCGAACTTGGCGGCCAACTCCTCCTTGTTCACCTTGAAGCCGAGCTTCTCCGCGACCCAGCCGACGCCGAAGCCGAGCGCCATCTTGAAGGTGTCCCAGCCGCTCGGCTCCTCCGCCTTCTCCGCCTCGATCTGACCCTCGGGCTTCTTCTCGCCCTTGACCTCGGCCTTCTCGTCCTTGGGTGCGTCGGACTTCTTCGCCGGATCCTGGGAGTACTGCGCCGCGTCGGCCGCTTTGGGCTTTCCCTCCAGGGTCTGGGGCGCGCCTGCCGGGCGCTGCATGTTCGGCGGTGCCGAGGCGAGCTGCTTGTGCTCGTCGCCAACCGTGCGGTCAGCCGAGCCGCCCACTCCGCCCATGGCCTCAAGTGCCTTGTGCGGCTTGAGCTTCGAGGCCGAGGACAGGCCCGCCTCGGGGGACACCTGCGAGAGGTTCGGGGCCGGGCCCGAGTCCTTCTTCCTGCCCTTGCCCGATGCGGCTCCCTTGCCGCCTCCACCTCCGCCTCCGCCACCGCGCGGCGCCTTCGCCGCGGGGGCCGCCTTGGGCGCGGCGGCCTTGGCACCCGGCTCCTCCTTCGCCCCCGGCTCTTCCTTCGGTGCCTTCGACGGCTCCGGGTTCTCCTTCGGCGCGGGCGCGGGCTCCTTCGCCCGTTCCTTCGCCGCCGGTTCCTTCCCGCCCTCCGAGCCGGCGCTCTCCGAGGCCGAGTTCGTCCCGCTCTTGTCCGTCTCCGACGTGCCGCTCTGCGTCCCGGAGGCCGCTTCGCTGCTCGCGCCCCCCGGCGTATCCGCGTTCGAGCCACCAGTGGTGTGCGAATCCCGGGCGGGCGACGGCGACTTGCTGTCCTGGTCCTTGCCGTCCGAGTCCTTGTCGCCGCCCTTGCCTGCCGTGTCGCCGCCACCCTTTTCCGCGGTGGCCGGTTCCGACTTCTTCTGGCCGTCGTTCTTCTGCTGGTCCTTCTTCGGCTCCTCGCCCTTGCCCGCGGTCTCAGGAGCCGCCGCCTTGCCGCCCGAGGCCTTCTGAGACTCCTTCTCCTGCGCGCCCGCAGCCTTGTCGCCCGCGGCCTTGGTGCCCTTCTCCTCCTTGCCGGCGGGTTCCTTCGCCTCGCCGCCGCCCTCCGTCTTGCCCGGTGACTCCTGCACCGTCTTCTGCGCGGCGACGGGACCCGCCTTCGGGTCGTCCCCGCTCTTCGGGTCCTTCGCCGGGGCGCCCGCGCCTGGCCGGGACTCGGCGGTGCGCTCCGCATCCGGATCGCCGGAGAAGGCGTCGTCGGGCCCGCCCTCGGTCTCCGCCGACGGCTCGGACTCCAGGGGCGCCTCGGCCTCGTCCTCCTCCGGCCCGGCCTCGGCCGCCTCGTCCTCGGCGTCCTCCGCTTCCCGCTCGGCCTGCACCTTCTCGGCCTTGGTCGGCGGGGGAGCGGGGAAGGAGGGCACCGCCTGGGCGGTGGACGTGGCCGGGTCGAGCGTCTCCGCCGTCGGCACCTCGGACACGTCGAGGTCCTGCTCGGGCAGGAAGTCCTCCGGCTGGAGCTTGGTGTCCCAGGCGCTCTTCTCGGCGCCCCCGATCTCGACCTCCGAATCACCGCCCGCGCCGGCCGGGTCCCCCTCGGCCTCCTCTGGGCCGTCGAGGTCCTGATTGCGTACGCCGTCGAGCTTGCTGGTCCTGCTGGGCAGCTCGGTGTCCTTGCCCGCCGCCGTCGGCGAGCCCTCGGGCTTCTCCTTGCCGCCGTTGTCCTCCTGCTTGGAGTGCTGGCCCGCTGCGTGCTGCTCGGCGGCTCCCGGGCGGTTCTTGGCCGCGGACTCCTCCTTACTCGCGGACGCCGCGCCCTGCTGCCCGGTCTCCTCCTTGCCCTCCTTCTCCTCCGCGGCCTTCTTGTCTTCCCCGGCCTTCTTGTCTTCCTGGCTCTTCTGTTCCTCGGCGTCCTTCTTGCCCTCCTGGGCACCCTCGGACTTCTGCTCGCCGCCGCTCTCCTTGCCGCTCTCGGCCGGTCCGCCGCCGCCCGCCGACTCCTTCTCCTCGGCGGCCGAGCCTCCGGCGGACCCCGACTGACCCTTCCCTTCGGACGCGGCGCCCTCCTTGCCGCGGCCCGCTTGGGTGCCCGGCGCGGACTCCTGCTCGCCGCGCGGCGCGCCCCCGCCCTGCGGCGTGCTCCCGCTCTCCGCTGTACCGCCGTTCTGTGGCGTACTGCCGGGCGCGGCCGGCGCCTCGGCCCGGTCCTTCTCCGGGCCGGGCGCCAGGGCGGGCTTCTGCTCCCGGGTCCGCTCGTCCTCGGCCGAGCGGCGCTCGCTGTCCCGCTCGATGCGCAGGTCTTCGGCCGCGTCGGGCCCCACCGCCGGGGCGTCCTGCGCCGCCCACGCCGCGCTGTCGGCCCCGAGCTCGCCCTGCGTCTCGATCTCCTCGACCAGGTCGAGGACCCGCTCGTGCTCCGAGCTGAGCAGCCTCCTCTCCAGGTGGTCGAGCACACCGTCCAGCAACTCGTCGGGCAGCCGGGCAAGTTGCTTGCGCGTACGCTTCGACAGGTCCTCGGGGTCGCCGCGCAACGAGCGCACGACGGAGCTCGTCAGCCGGTCCACCAGGGTCGCCGGATCCAGTTGCTCCATGCGCTGCTGGTCGGCGTCCACCCTCGTGTACCGCAGCCAGCCGGGGGTCGCCTGTCCCGGCTCCACCTCGAGAGCGGGGGATCCCTCGTCCCGTACGGCCTCCTGCGCCGCCGACTCCGCCTCGCGCTCGATCCCCTCCTGCGGCAGGCTCACCGCGCCCAGGTCCCGGCCCGCGCGCAGCGCGCCGAGCCCGTGCGGGTTCTGCACGGTGTGCAGCAGCTCATGCGCCAGCAGCCGCTGCCCGTGGGCCGTCCCCGGCTGGTACGTGCCCTCGTGGAAGAAGATGTCCCGGCCGACCGCGACCGCGTCCGCGCCCAGCATCTCGGTCAGCGCGCCCGCGTCCCGGTCGGTGTGCAACCGCACCTGGCTGAGGTCGTGCCCGAGCTGCTCCTCCAGCTCCCGCCGCACGCTCAGGTCCAGCGGCTGCCCTGCCCCGCTGACGATGTCCTTCGGCTCGGGCGTACGGGCCTTGGCGGCGCGGTCCTTGCGCTTGCGACGCTTGTTCGCCTGCGCCGACTGGGCGTCCTGAGCGGGGACTTGGGACGTACTCATCGCGCATCACCGCGCCCCGAAAGACCCGCGTGCACCGCGCGCGCCAGCGCCTCGCCGAGCCGCCCCGGCGAGGTGGTGGCGGGCAGCGCGGGCAGCGCGGGCAGCCCGGACAGGCCCTCCAGCGCCCGGTCCGCGCCGTCCGCCGCGAGCGGTACGCCACGCTCCCGTACGAGCCGGGCCAGCTCCGCCTGGAAAGCGACCGAGACCCGGTCCGGGTCGACCCGGTGGTCGAAGCCGTCGAGCACCAGCTCGCCGATCTCCACCCGTACGGTATGCGGCGCCTTGTTCCTGACGTCGTTCCTGACGTCGTTCCTGATGTCGTACCTGACGTCGTTCCCAACGTCGTTCCTGACCTCGTTCAGACCCATCCGTGGACCTCCGAGGGCGTCAAGGAGCGTTCCAGCTTCAGGTATTCGGTGCGCGCGGCCGCCAGCATGTGGCGCATCTGGAGCCGCTCGCCCTCCTCCGCGGCGAGGAAGGCGCCCGACAGCGCGATGTTGCGGATGGAGCCGCCCGCCACGGTCAGCCGGGCCAGCAGGTCGGGTTCGATGTCCTTCATCGGCGCCTGCCCGGGCAGCACCCGGCGCCAGATCTCCGCGCGCTCGCTCTCGCCGGGGAAGGGGAAGTCGACGACGAAGCGGATACGGCGCATGAAGGCCGAGTCCAGCGCCTTCTTCATGTTGGTGGTGAGGATCGCCAGGCCGCGGTACGCCTCCATGCGCATCAGCAGATAGCTGACCTCCAGGTTGGCGTACCGGTCGTGGCTGTCCTTGACCTCGCTGCGCTTGCCGAACAAGGCGTCCGCCTCGTCGAAGAGGAGCAGCGCGCCGCCGCGCTCGGCCGCATCGAAGACCTTCCGCAGGTTCTTCTCCGTCTCGCCGATGTATTTGCTGACGACCTGGGACAGATCGACGATGAAGAGGTCAAGACCCAGCTCCCTGGCCATCACCTCGGCCGCGAGCGTCTTGCCGGTGCCGGAGCCGCCCGCGAAGAGCGCGGTGACGCCGAGGCCGCGGCGCAGCGTCTGCGCGAAGCCCCACTCCTGGTAGACGGTGGCCCGCTGCCGTACGTGCGCGACGATCTCGCGCAGCACGCGCAACTGCCGCTCGTGCAGTACGAGATCGTCCCAGCCCGCCTCGGGCTCGATCCGCCGCCCCAGCTCGTCCAGGCCGATCCGCGCCTCGGTGAGCCCGGCCCGCCAGGCCAGCCCCGTGGCATCGAGGTCGTCCTCACCCGGGAGGTCGCTGCGTACGGTCGCGGCCGCGGACCGTATGACGTGGGGCGGGAGCTGGAACTGCGCGACGAGGTCCCGCAGATCGGCCTCCGACACCTCCGGCACGCCGGCGAAGGCGTCCGCCCACAGGCCGAGCTGCTCCTCGGTGTCGAGCGCGGGCACGGTGACGCGCTCGCCGCGCGCGCGGGCGGTCTGCCGCGGGTCGGAGCTGGAGACGACGAGCGGTACGGCCGCGCTGTCGATGAACGCATCCGTGGCGGCGGCCTGTTCGCGGTCCATGTCGCCGGCCTCGACGAGGAGCGCGGCGGGCAGCAGGATCGCCTCGCGCTGCCAGAGACGGGCGAGGCGGTCGCGCTCGGCGGGGTCGGTGGGCACGTCGTCGGCGGCCATCGCGTACAGCCCGAGCCCGGATCGGCGGGCGGCGGCCGCGGCGATGTCGGCGCGGGTACGGAGGTCGCCGCCGACGAGCTCGACGCGCAGCGGTGCGTCCCGGCCCCCGCCCCGCGCCCAGCCCGCGGCGACGCGGGACGCGGCGAGGTCGTACGAGGCGGGGAGGGGTTCCGGCGCGGGCGCGCGGCGCAGCATGCCGTGGAGGCGGGCGTCGAGGTAGGGCGAGCCGAGCAGGAAGTGCAGGATCCGCTCGTCGATACGGAGGCGAGAGGTCGTCAGCCGCGTCTCGTCGTCCAGCTCGACGAGCCGCCAGCGGCGCAGCGGAGCAACGGGCGTGAGCGCGCTCCAGTGCGGCTCGCCGAGCGCGGCGAGCGCGAGCGAGAAGGTCGGGTGCGCGCGGTCCGGGTCGCCGCTTGCGGCGGCGCAGCGGCCGGCGGTGGTGGGGTCCAGCTCCGCGGCGGCGGCGAGCAGAATCACTTCGCGCTCGAAGGGGCTGAGCCCGAAGCAGGCGACGAGCGCATCGAGAGCGGCGGGCCCCGGGGGCGGCGCGGCATCCCCTACGGCCTTATCCCGTACGGCCGTCCCTTCGCGGGAATGCGCCACCGCGGGCGCGGTCGCGTCGAATTCCGGGGCGGGGGCTGGGGGTTCGCTGCTCGCAGCCGCATCAGCCGCATCAGCCGCATCAGCCGCATCAGCGGACCGGCGGTTGTGCTGGGCGCGCCTGGCGTGGGTGTCGAGGCGGGCCAGGACGGACTGGACGGCAGCGGCCAGTGCCCGGCCGTCCGTGCCCGTGCCCGTCGCGCCGGGCCCCGTTCCGTTGAACCTGCTGCTCATGTCCTCACCCACCCCCGTCTCTCGCACCTGCCTCAGTTCTCCTTGTCGTCCTTGCCGTCCTTGCCGTCCGCGCCGCCTCTGCCGTCCGCGCCGCCTCTGCCGTCCGAGCCGCCCCTGGCGTCCGAGCCGCCCCTGGCGTCAGGGCCGTCCTTGGTGGAGCCGCCCTTGGCCTCCGAGCCGCCGCCCGTGGAAGAGCCGGGCCGGCCGCCGCCGCGCCGGGAGGTGCCCGACCCCTTGCCGGAACGTGCGGGTGCGGCAGCCGTCTTGGACGTGGAGCGCTTCCTGGCGGCCCGAACCGCGGGGGCGGCGGATTCCGTCCGAGTGGCCGCGGCCTTCGTGGGCACGGCCTTCGCGGCTGGGGCATCCGCGGCGGGGACGTCCGCGGGCTCCGCCACCGCTCCCGCCTCCGCGGGACCGGCCTGCGCGGGATCCGCACCGGCCGTCGGCGGCTCCGGCGCACCCGGGGCGCCGAACGGCAGCACCCGCACCGTGCGGGTCTCCACCGGCTTCGCCGGAACCGGCTTTTCGCGGCCCTCTATGAGGACCAGCGACGCCTGGTAGACCACCGACAGCGAGTACGGCGTCTGGTGGAGCATCCCCCAGAGCTTGGAGGTCTCGTCGACGTCCATCACCGTCGGCGTGAAGCGCACCTTCTGAACGGACTCGGCCAGGTCGCTGCCCGCCAGATACGGCCGCTCGGCGGCCGTCTCCATCACGTCCTTCGGCAGCAAGGGGATTTCGTGCAGCGTGCGCACCACGGAGCCGATGAGCCGCTGGCCGACCAGCTCGGTCTCCTCCCCGTACGCGCTGATCACGTAATGCAGGTCGAGCGCCGCGGCCGGCCGCTTGAGCAAGGTGCCGTCCGGTGCCCGGGTCACCAGGTCGTTGTTGCGCATCGAGGGGTTCGGGGTGACCTGGTAGAGGAAGACCGTGATGGTGGGCTCGGTGGGCGGATCTGCGTAGGGCTTGCGGGTCTCGACGGAGACCGCTATGTCGATCTCGGGTTGCAGATTGTTCTCGATCAGCAGCGCAAGGGCCTGGGTGACATGCGCGATGGCGAGTGCGTTGCTCATGAAGTCCGCCCCCTGTCCAGGCAGTTCGCGCGGTCGGTGCGGTTGACGCAGCTCATGCAGTAGATACCGGTCATGACGTGAGTCCCTCAGCCCCTCTTCTCGCCGCGTGACAGGTAGTCCTCCAGGCTCAGCGCGGGCGCGGGCCGCCCCGCCCGGTCGCCCAGCGCCGGGCCCCCGCGGCCGCCGCCCTGCGCACCCGCGGCGCTGACCTCGAGCCGCCCGATCTGGACGTGTACGACGCGCTCGGCGGCCGGCCGGGACCCGCGGCGCGCCGCCGCGGCCCGTGCGGCCCCCCGGGCCGCCGTCGCCGCATCCGCGCGCGGCCGCGCAGGCACGGCCGCGGCCGTGGGTGCTGCGCCGCGGCCGCGAGGGCTGGGCGCGGGCGCCGCGGTACGGGGCGCCCCGTCGGCGGCCGCGGGTCCACCGGCCCGCCGCCCGGGGCGCGGTGCGTCCGGCGCGGCGGGGCGTGGCCCCGGCGTGACCGGTGCCGCGGGCCGCAGCAGCGGCGCCGCGGGGCGCGGGGCCTGGGCCCGTGGCTCCTCAGCACCGCGCGGCGCGGCCTCGCTCCGTACGACGGTGCGGTGGTCGGTCCTGATCTCGCGCTCGTGCCGGATCAACTCGCCGGTGGGGCCGGCGGTCCGGGGCGCCGCGGGGAGGAGCGGCGCGGGCTCGTCCGGCTGGGGCGGCCCGGCCCGGAGCGCCTCCACCCGCTCGTACGGGCCCGGCAGCCGCGGCCGTACCCGCACCGCGGCGCGCGGCTGCGCCCCCGGCGCGGGGACGTGCCGCGTCAGCAGCCGGTCGAAGTAGTCGGGCACGTCAGGCATCTGCGCACAGCTCCAGGTAGTAACGGCGCCGCAGCGGGCTGAGCGCCAGGATCTCCGGCTCGCTCCAGCCGTACGCGGTGGCGAGCAGGTGGACGTCGAGCAGCAGGTCCCGTGCCCAGGCGTCCAGTTCGGTCCACAGGTAGGAGGCGATGTCCAGCTCGGCCGGGGTGGCCTCGCCGCACTCGGGGCAGGCGACGTTCAGGGTCAGCTCGGCGGCCGGGTCGGCCCGTCCCGCGGCCTCGGCGAGCCGCAGCTGCACGGCCTCGGGCAGGAGCGCGGGCAGCTCGGAAAGCCGGTCCGCGGGGACCGGCTCCCCGGCCCGTACGGCCGAGAGCGTGCAGCGCGCGAGCAGCGCCTGCCGGGCCGCAACCCGCGCGGCGCCGGCCGCATCCGCGCCGGCCGCAAGCCCGCGGGGCGTATCCCCGCAGACCGCATCCGCGCCCGCCGTACCCGAGTCGCCTGCTGCCCCGAGCCCCGTGCCTGCACCGCCGTCCGACCCAGCCGCCGCCTCATCAGCCGCCGCACCGGCGACCGTTCGGCCTGCCGCGCCGGCGGCCGCCGCAGCCGCCGCGGCCGCCGCGAGGTCGGCGACGGTGGGCAGCCGGAACTCGACCACCCAGCCGTCCGCCTCGACCCGCAGCGGACCCGCCGGCCTCCGTGGCCGCTGGGCGAGTTCACCCGCGTCGAGGTCGAACTCCATGGCCTCGCCGCACGCCCGGCACTCCACCAGCACCTGCATCCGGTCGCCGAACAGCGCCCGGCGCAGCGCCAGCAGATCCGCCTCCCGCTCGCCGACCGGCAGCGACAGCAGCTCGTCGCCGCTGCTGTCCGGGCGGGCCACCCGGTGCAGCAGCAGCGCGCGGTCGCCGTCATGCCGGGCGGCAAGTCCCGCCTCCCAGGCGGCCAGCAGGTCCGTGGGCCCCGCAGGCCCCGCGGACACCGCAGGTCCCGCGGCCCCCGTGTGCGCCATCCCTCACCCGCCCCCGCTCAGGCGGGGTGCGTGAACGAGGGCTCGGTCGGCTCCGGCACCTCGTAGTCCCGCTCCCAGCCCTCGCACTCCAGCTTGAGGCTCTGGATCGCGACCGCGTTGGCGTTCGCGTCCAGCTCGCCCAGCACCTGGTACTCGCTCGGCCAGCTGCGGTAGAGCTTGTGCGAGACGGCGACCTGCCCGGCTTCGTTGAGGACCTGGATGACGATGTCCTTGCGGAAGTCGGCGAGCGAGACCTCGGAGCCGAGCCCGGCGCCGACCTGCCAGACCTTGTTGGCCCAGCGGTCGAACTCGGGGTCGTGGGTGACACCGCGCTCGAGCGTGATGCCCTCGAACTCGGAGCGGCCCGGCGACTTGCGCGGCGAACTGGGGTCGCCGCCGTGCCGGTGCTTGACCACCTCGGTGGTGCGCTTCAGCGGGCTGATCTTGCTGATGCCCGCGACCGTACGACCGTCCCAGCGGACCAGGAACTTGAAGTTCTTGTACGGGTCGAAGCGATGGGCGTTGATCTGAAACTCAGCCATCGGATTCCTTCGGTTCCTTCGGGTTCCTTCGAGTTCCTAGAGCTCGAACTGGCCGGCCATCTGCTGGAGCTTGACGATCACGAACTCCGCGGGCTTGACCGGCGCGATGCCGACCACGACGTTCACGACCCCGCGCTCGATGTCGGCGTCGGTCGTCGTGTCCTTGTCGCACTTCACGAAGTACGCCTCGCGCGGCGTGCCGCCCTTGAAGGCGCCCTGCCGGAAGAGCGTGTGCAGATACGACGAGACGTTGAGCCGGATCTGCTGCCACAGGTCCTCGTTGTTCGGCTCGAACACCACCCACTGCAGCCCGCGGTGGAGGCTCTCCTCGACGTGCAGCGCGAGCCGCCGCACCGGCACGTACTTCCACTCGCTGTCCAGTGCGTCCGAGCCCTCGAGGGTGCGGGCACCCCAGACGACCGGGCCCACGACGGGGAACGTGCGCAGCACGTTCACGCCCAGCGGGTTCAGCAGACCGTTCTCGCGGTCGGTCAGCCGTACGGTCAGCGAGCGCACCCCGGCCAGCTTGGCCTCGGTGCCCGCCGGTGCCTTCCAGACGCCGCGCTCGGCGTCCGTACGGGCGATGACCCCGGCGATGGCGCCGGACGGCGGGAAGGAGCGCAGCCTGCCGGTGAGCGGGTCGGTCAGCTGGATGTGCGGGAAGAACAGGCCCGCGTGGTTGCTGCGCACCGGCTCGAAGGCGGAGAGCCCGGCCCGCGCGGTGTCGACGCTGACCCAGGTCGCGGGTGAGTCGACGAGCAGGAAGATCCGGCGCTCCTGGGCGAGCCGCTCGGCTGCCGAGATCACGGTGATCGCGTCCTCGGTGGACTCGTACGCGGCCAGCTCGGGCAGCGAGAGCAGGTTGACGTCGTCGACGTCGCGCAGCGCCTGGATGCCGGTCTTGCGGGCCTCGCTGCCGATGAGGTCGCGTGGTCCCGGCGGGTCGCCGTCCTCGCCGCCGCACAGCGGGAAGACGGGCGGGTTGACGGACGCCTCCAGGCCCAGGTCGTTGGCGCACTCGCCGACGAAACGGACGACGTCCTCGGGGTCGGTGGACCCGGCGACGACCTGGATCCGCCGGCCGAAGGCGGTGACCTCGGCGCCCGCGAACGCCCGCTTGCCGGGGGCGTCGGGCAGGGCGCGGAGCTTGCGCTCCAGCAGCAGGGCCAGCTCGGTGACGGTCGTCGGGGCCTCGCCGTCCTGGGCCGGGTCGTAGAGCGTGAAGTCCCGCTCCACATCCCCGATCTTGACGGTGAGGTCGACAGCGAGGTCGGGCAGCTCGGCGGCGAACGGCTTGGAGACCGTGCCGGAGGGGTCCGGCCTGCCGTCGTCGCCGACGAGCTCGACCCGGATGAGCGAGGAGCCCGCGTTGACCACGGTCTCCACGAAGCGGCCGTGGCCGGGGGTGACGGACAGGCCCGTGAAGGTCTCGCGGGCGCCGCCGCGGGCGTCGAAGACGTGGAGGTTGAAGGTTTCGTCAGGCTCCGGGGTGTCGTAGTCGACCGCCACCCGCAGGCCGTTGCCCCAGACACCGGGCTCCTTGGCGTGCACGGTCAGCACCGCGCACTCGCTGCGGCCCTCGGTGGACTCGAGCGTGACCTCGGCTTCCTTGCCGGAACCGGCCGCGGCCACGCGGACGATCACCGCGACCGAGCCGCCGTTGCCGAAGAACTGGTGGACGGCGTAGCTGACCGCGCTCTGCGAGCTCAAGGACCCGAAGCGGCGCTCGAAGTCGGCGAAGCTGGTGACCCGCACGGGGTGGTTGAGCGGACCGCGACGGGTGTGTCCCACGAACGCCGTGACCGAGGTGGTGACCGCGGCGATGGTACGGACGCTGCTGGGAAGTTCCTCGATGTATACGCCGGGATAGCCCGTTTGCACCGGCATTCCCCTCCATTCCCTTCGCGCACCAAGAGATGAGGAGAGGAAGTGAAGGAATTGCGTGTGCATGGCGCGCAGGTGCACACTTCTCCAACAGTTCCCCCGTCGCACACCCCCGTGCGATATCGGTATCGCAGGACCTCAACACGCTTGCGTGTGGCTCCTGTTGATGAGTGCCTCCTGGAGTCTCGGTTGCGCCGAAGGCCCTTGTCAAATGGGCTTTCCGGTCATGTCTCCAGCGCCGTGGCGCCAGATCGATAAGGCCGGTTTTGCGTGATCAAAGACGTTTGCGCTGGCGAAATATGGCATTTCGTTTGACGCCGTTCAGCCGGGCGGGCGGTTTCCACCGATGGAAACAAGTCGAATGCGTGAAAGCCCCGGCGCGCCGGTTTGCGGCCCGTCTCAAGTCCTGAAGGCGAATAATGGCCGAGTCATGGCGTTTGCCCGCGCTTCGTAAGGGTTGGCGCCTCGGCGGCAGGGTTCGTCTCGCCATGTGGCCACCTGCGGCCACCATGTGACCACCATCACCGCTCACATGTGACCTGTGATTTAGGGACCCACGTCCTACGGGGCTAATCTGCGAGACGGACATGCCGCGTACCCGGCCAACGTGTGTGCGCCTCCGTTGTGACCGCGTCGTCACGCTGCCCGTAGCGGCACGCCCACGCAGACAACGAACCGCATCACCACGACAGCGGTATTCAAGACGCAAGGGACGGACGCGCGTGGACCTGTTCGAGTACCAGGCGAGGGACCTCTTCGCCAAGCACGGTGTACCGGTGCTGGCCGGTGAAGTCATCGATACGCCTGAGGCGGCGCGCGAGGCGACCGAGCGTCTCGGCGGCCGTGCCGTCGTCAAGGCCCAGGTCAAAACGGGTGGCCGCGGAAAGGCCGGCGGCGTGAAGCTGGCGTCCGACCCGGCCGACGCCGTCGAGAAGGCCGGCCAGATTCTGGGCATGGACATCAAGGGCCACACGGTCCACAAGGTCATGCTGGCCCCGACCGCGGACATCGCGGACGAGTACTACGTCTCCTTCCTCCTCGACCGCACCAACCGCACCTTCCTGGCCATGGCCTCGGTCGAGGGCGGCATGGACATCGAGGAGGTCGCGGCCACCAAGCCCGAGGCCCTGGCCAAGATCCCGGTGGACGCCGTCGAGGGCGTCACCCCGGAGAAGGCCGCCGAGATCGTCGCCGCGGCCAAGTTCCCGGCCGAGGTCGCCGACCAGGTGGCCGAGGTCCTCCAGCTGCTCTGGAAGGCCTTCATCGCCGAGGACGCGCTCCTCGTCGAGGTCAACCCGCTCATCAAGTCCGGCGAGGGCAAGATCATCGCCCTGGACGCCAAGGTGACGCTGGACGCCAACGCCGAGTTCCGCCAGCCGCACCACGCGGCCCTGGAGGACAAGCTCTCCGCCAACCCGCTCGAGGCGGCGGCCAAGGCCAAGAACCTCAACTACGTCAAGCTCGACGGCGAGGTCGGCATCATCGGCAACGGCGCGGGTCTGGTCATGTCGACCCTCGACGTCGTCGCGTACGCGGGCGAGGACCACGGCAATGTGAAGCCCGCCAACTTCCTCGACATCGGCGGCGGCGCCTCCGCCGAGGTGATGGCCAATGGCCTCGAGATCATCCTCGGCGACCCGGACGTCAAGTCCGTCTTCGTCAACGTCTTCGGCGGCATCACCGCCTGCGACGCGGTCGCCAACGGCATCGTCCAGGCCCTGGAGCTCCTGAAGTCCAAGGGCGAGGACGTCACCAAGCCGCTGGTCGTGCGCCTCGACGGCAACAACGCGGAGGTCGGCCGCAAGATCCTGACCGACGCCAACCACCCGCTCGTACAGCAGGTGGACACCATGGACGGGGCGGCCGAGCGCGCCGCCGAGCTGGCTGCTGCCAAGTAAGAAGGACGAGGACACCGACAACCATGGCTATCTTCCTCACCAAGGAAAGCAAGGTCATCGTCCAGGGCATGACCGGCTCCGAGGGCCAGAAGCACACCCGGCGGATGCTCGCCTCCGGCACCAACATCGTCGGCGGCGTGAACCCGCGCAAGGCCGGTACGAGCGTCGACTTCGACGGCACCGAGATCCCGGTCTTCGGCACCGTCGCCGAGGCCATCGACAAGACCGGCGCGGACGTCACGGTCATCTTCGTCCCGGAGAAGTTCACCAAGGACGCGGTCATCGAGGCGATCGACGCCGAGATCCCGCTGGCCGTCGTGATCACCGAGGGCATCGCGGTCCACGACACCGCCGCCTTCTGGTCGCACGCCCAGACCAAGGGCAACAAGACCCGCATCATCGGCCCGAACTGCCCCGGCCTGATCACGCCCGGTGCGTCCAACGCGGGCATCATCCCGGCCGACATCACCAAGCCCGGCCGCATCGGTCTCGTGTCCAAGTCCGGCACGCTGACCTACCAGATGATGTACGAGCTGCGCGACATCGGCTTCTCCACCTGCGTCGGTATCGGCGGTGACCCGATCATCGGCACCACCCACATCGACGCCCTGGCCGCCTTCGAGGCCGACCCCGAGACCGACCTGATCGTGATGATCGGCGAGATCGGCGGCGACGCCGAGGAGCGGGCCGCGGACTTCATCAAGGCCAACGTCACCAAGCCGGTCGTCGGCTACGTCGCGGGCTTCACCGCGCCGGAGGGCAAGACCATGGGCCACGCAGGCGCCATCGTCTCCGGCTCCTCCGGCACCGCCCAGGCGAAGAAGGAGGCGCTGGAGGCCGCGGGCGTGAAGGTCGGCAAGACCCCGTCCGAGACGGCCCGGCTCGCGCGGGCTGCGCTCGCCGGCTGAGCGCGGCTGAACGCTCGAGCGGCTGAATGCTCGAGCGGCTGAGCCTGCGGCTCGGCACAGCAAGCA